>JAGWLO010000036.1 GCA_028872015.1 Burkholderiales bacterium
GCGGGGGTCAGCAGCGCCGGCGGGGGCGCGGTGCGGGGTGTCTTGGTGTACTCCATCGGGGGTGCTCCGTGCACTGAGTTGCGACGCTTCGCAACCTAGCCCCGCCCCCGCTCTTTACGCCCCGCCCTGCGTGAAAAATCGAAGTCGGGGCGTGGCGCCTTAGCCTTCGGCGCGACGACGGTTCGCGGCGCCTTTGCGGCGGCTGCCCGGGCCGCTTCGATCTCGATCCCGCGCCGCTGCACCTCGCGCACGACGCGCATGCTGGCCGCCCACTCTCTACCGCCACGCTCGACCGGCTGCCAGGTCTCCAGTGGCGTGCCCGCAGGCGGGCGGTGCTCGCCCAGCCACGCCACGCGCGCCGCATTCACGGCGGAGACGCTCACGCCCAGCGCCGCGGCAATGCGCTTGTGGACTGCGTTCGGCGTGTGCGACTGCGGCGGGGGTCGCGTCGGGTCCGCCTGCCACGCGGCCTGCTGTAGCCGCGTCGCTGCGTAGTCGCGTCGCAGCGCTTCACGCAGGTCGACGGCCGTGCGCTGCGGCTGCGCCTCAAGTGCGACGGCTGGGGCCAGCATCTGCTCCTCGGCATGCGCCAGCATCTCCATGCGGGTCTGCCGCTCCAGGCGCTCGACCGCGATGCGGGTTCCTTGTGTGATCGTGGCCCCGTGCCCTCCTCGATCCGCGGCGTCCACACCGGCCCGGGCACGATGCGCGCCGACGAACGCGGCCATCAGCGGCCACGGCTTGCCGGAGTCCTGCCACTGGTGCAGCAGGTCCGCGGCGACGCGCAGGATCGCGGCGACGTCCTCCACGCCGGCGTAGGGGTCGGGCCGCTTGCGGGTCGTCATGCTGCGTCGACGCTGTACCGCTTGCTGGCCGGCAGCAGCGGGCGCTTCTTCGGCGCCGGCGTGGCGTCGCAATCGGCCGCGATCTGCAGCAGCGCAGCGGCCAGGGCGCGCAGCTGGGCGGGCCTCATCTCGGCGCCGCCACCCGGCAGGCCGTCGATTACCGCCAATGGCTCGTCGCGATAGCAGCGGGTGAAGGTTGCGCGCAGGTCGGTGGGCATGTTCGCGTCTCCTCAGGCTGCACGCATCGGGATCACCCGCGCCGTCGCTGTCAGGTACGCGGCCCAGGCCTTCAGCAGCGCGCGCCGCTCGTCGGTGAACTCGGCCCGGTTGTATGCGGCCTTGACCTTGTCGGCCTCGCGGTGCGCCAGGCAGGCCTCGATCACGTCGGGGCGCGCGGCGGCCGTCTCATAGGCCCAGGTGCTGAAGGTCGCGCGGCACAAGCCGTGCACGGTCGTCCTGTCGCGCACGCCCAGGCGACCGAGCAGGGTCAGCATCGCCATATTGCTCTGCGGCCTGTCCGTGTCCATCGGGCTCGGGAAAACAATCCGCTCGTGCTGCCCGACCTGACCGCGCAGGATCTCGACGGCGCGCTCGCTCAGGTGCACCAGGTGCTCCTCGGCCTTGAGCTTGCCCGACGACTTCATTCTGGCCGCCGGCACCAGCCACGTGGCCGCCTCGAGGTCGATCTCGCTCCAGGTCGCGCCGAGCACCTCGCCGGTACGGGCTGCGGTCAGCACCGCGAACTCCAGGCAGCGGGCCGCCGTGCCGGGCGCGGCGCGCAGCCGGTGCAGCAGAGCCGGTGCCTCACGGTACGGCAGCGCGGCGAACTGCCCCCCTTGCTTCGCCGGCAGCGTCTCGGCCATCTTGCGGCGGATCGCCGCGGCCGGGTTCTTCGCACAGTGCCCGTGGAAGATCGCGTCCTCGAAGATGGTGTCCAGGCGCTGGCGCAAGCGGCGCAGGGTCTCGGGCACGCGATCGCCCTTCAGGTTGCGGGCGCGCTCGTGCGGCTTGACCTTCGCCAGGGCCGCCAGCAGCGCCGGCGCCTCGATGCTGGCGATCGGCGCATGCCAGAGCTCGGCCGGCACGTGGTTCTCCAGGCTGCTGATCCACTGCGCTGCGTGCTTGCTCGACAGGCGCGGCTCGACGGCGCGCTCGTGATACTCGCGGGCCGCCCGGGCCAGCGTCCGGCGATCGGCGGCGGCGGTAGTCTTGCGCGCATCTTCGTGCTGCTGCGCTTCCTGGCGCCGGCGCTCGCGGTCGTCCAGCGGGTCGACGCCGACGCGCAGCAGTTCGCGGGCGCGGTGCGCAGCGTCGCGGGCGGCAGTCAGCGAGGCGCCGGCCTGCGGCAGGCTCGAGCGGTTGGCCACGCCCAGGCCGATCTCGCGGCGCTTGCCTGACGGCGCGGTGTACCGCAGCACCCACGCGGCGCCGGACTGCCCGACGCGCAGCGCCAGGCCGCCACCGTCCGGCAGGTCGGCGTCCGCGGCCAGCACCTGGCGCGGCGTGAGTATGTGGAGTGCCCCGACGGGCTTCGATCGAGTGGTCGCCATGCTCATCCCCCTTCCATCCCCCGCCCATCCCCCGGTAAGAGGCGGCGAGCGGCTGCACCGAAAAGACATCTCGGTGCACGGTAGCGAGTGTGAACTAGGCGAAAACTGTCGTCAAATCAATGACTTAGGAGTCCTGCCGCTGCACTTCGCTGCACTGTCGTGCACCTTGGTGAGGGAGTATCCTGGCGGAGTCGGAGGGATTCGAACCCTCGATGCAGGTTTTGCCCACATACTCCCTTAGCAGGGGAGCACCTTCGGCCACTCGGTCACGACTCCGGCGAAGTGCGCGGATTCTAGCGGGTTCGATCCGCCCGCCCCGCCCCTGCGGCAGCGCCTATTCGGCCGCCACGGCCGAGGCGTCGAGATCGAACGCCTTGTGCAGCGCGCGCACCGCGAGCTCCATGTACTTCTCGTCGATCACGACGCTGGTCTTGATCTCGCTCGTCGTGATCATCTGGATGTTGATGCCCTCTTCCGAGAGCGTGCGGAACATCGTGCTGGCCACGCCGACATGGCTGCGCATGCCGATGCCGACGATCGACACCTTGCAGATCTTGGCGTCGCCGATCACACGCGCCGCGCCCGTGGCCGGCAGCACCTGGCTCTCGAGCACGCCCATGGCGCGCTGGTAGTCGTTGCGATGCACGGTGAACGAGAAGTCGGTGCGACCGTCGTGCGAGACGTTCTGGATGATGACGTCGATGTCGATGTTGGCCGCCGCCACCGGGCCGATGATCTGGAAGGCGATGCCCGGCCTGTCGGGCACGCCGATGACGCTGATCTTGGCCTCGTCGCGGTTGAACGCGATGCCTGAGACGACCGCTTGTTCCATTTTCTCGTCTTCCTCGAAGGTGATCAGGGTGCCGGACTGCGCCTCGTCCTCGATCGGGATGTCCCAGGGCGTGAAGCTGCTGAGCACGCGCGTGGGCACGCGGTACTTGCCGGCGAACTCGACCGAGCGGATCTGCAGCACCTTGCTGCCCAGGCTGGCCATCTCGAGCATCTCCTCGAAGCTGATGCTGGCCAGGCGCCGCGCCTCGGGCACGATGCGCGGATCGGTGGTGTAGACGCCGTCGACGTCGGTGTAGATCAGGCACTCGTCGGCCTTCAGCGCCGCCGCCACCGCCACCGCCGAGGTGTCGCTGCCGCCGCGGCCCAGCGTGGTGACATTGCCCAGCGCGTCGATGCCCTGGAAGCCGGTGATCACCACCACCTTGCCGCACGCCAGGTCGGCACGAATGCGGGCGTCGTCGATGCTGGCAATGCGCGCCTTGGTGTACGCCGAGTCGGTCTGCACCGGCACCTGCCAGCCCCCGTAGCTGACGGCCGGCACGCCCTGCGCCTGCAGCGCCAGCGCCAGCAGCCCGACCGAGACCTGCTCGCCGGTGGCAGCCACGGCGTCGAGTTCGCGCAGGGCTTCGGGCGCGCTCGGGTTCGGCATCAGCTCCTTGGCCAGGCCGAGCAGGCGGTTGGTCTCGCCCGACATGGCCGACGGCACGACCACCAGCTGGTGGCCGGCGCGCACCCACTTGGCCACGCGTTGCGCCACGCTGCGGATGCGCTCGGTCGAGCCCATCGAAGTGCCGCCGTACTTGTGAACGATCAAGGCCATGGCTGGAGGCCGGCGCACGGCACGGCGGTTCGCATCGAGGAATGCGTTGCCGGCCGATGCGGCAGCGCGAAAACGCCGGATTTTAGCCGGCGACCCGGTCGGGCACCCAGGTCAACAGCAGCTGCTGCGCGCCGGGCGCGGCCCGCGCACGGGCATCGATGCCGAGCCCAGGAACGAAGAGCAGCTGGCCCTCGGCATCGAACAGCAGCGGCCCGTCGCGCTCCCAGGCCGGCACGCCGCTCGCCTGGAACTGCTTCTTCAGGCTGCGCGCCAGCGCATCGGGCGCAGGCTGGAAGCGCTCGCCCCCACGGCGTTCGCGCACCTGCAGCCGCTGCAGGCGGGCCGGCAGGGCACCGCCTTCCAGCGCCGCATGGACCACGAAGCGGCCCTGCCATGGGGGCAACAGCAGCGTGCCCGGACGGCTGAGGTCGATCGTCACGGACCGGTCGACTGCCGGCGGGCCGGGGCTCGCCGGCACGGCAGCCGAAGTGTCCGCAGGCGCGAGGACGAGCCGCCCGCGGTGCAGGCGCAGCTCAGCCGCCACCGCGGGCCAGCGACCTGCCTTCGACCCCGGCAACTCGGCCATCAGGCGGTCGAGCAGGCTGCCCGGCGGACCCCGGCGCAGGCCGCGCTGCAGCCAGGCTCGCAGGGCATTGCGCCGGCGCGCCGGCGGCAGCGCCAGCCAGTCGGTCATGCGCAGCCCTTCGGCGTCGCTCACCGCGGGCAGGTCGAGCGCGGCGGCTTCGGCAGCCAGCGCCGCCGCGTGCGCGGCCTGCACCGCGGCGCCGGCCAGCGCCACCTCGGCGTCGGGGAAGGCGCCTTGCAGCGCCGGCCACACCTGCAGCCGCAGGCGGTTGCGGGCGTAGCGGGCGTCGGCGTTGCTGGCATCGTCGACCCAGGCCAGCCGATGGCGCCGCGCATAGGCCTCGACCGCCTCGCGCGGCAGGCCGAGCCAGGGCCGGCACCAGACGAGGCCGTCGTGCGCGATCTGGCGCGGCATCGACGCCAGGCCTTCGGCGCCGCCGCTGCGCAAGGCCTGCAGCAGCCAGGTCTCGGCCTGGTCACGGCGGTGGTGCGCCAGCAGCACCAGGCTGCAGCCGGCCGCGTGCGCCATCGCGCCAAGCGCGCGGTAGCGTTCGCGGCGGGCCCAGGCTTCGACGCTGTCGCCGGCGGCGGGACGCGTGGCCAGGCGCTGTACCGCGAAGTCCGCGCCCCATCGGCGCGCCTGGCCACGCACCTGCGCGGCCCAGGCGTCGGCCTGCGCGCTCAGGCCATGGTGCACGTGCAGCGCCACCACCTGCACGCCCTGCGCCGCGGCGGCACGCGTCACGCAGTGCAACAGGGCCGTCGAGTCCCGGCCGCCGCTGGCCGCCACCGCGACCCGCGGCCCGGCCATCACCGATCCTTCGTGTCGGTGTAGCGGCCGTAGGCGCGCAGGCGCTCGTAGCGGCGCTGCAGCAGCTCCTTCGGCTTGAGGTCGGCGCTGTGGCGCAGCGCCTCGCCCAGGGCGCGCTTGAGCTGGGCGGCCATCCACGGGATGTCCCGGTGCGCGCCGCCCACGGGCTCGGAGACGATCTTGTCGATCACGCCCAAGGCCTTCAGACGGTGCGCCGTGATGCCCAGCGCCTCGGCAGCGTCGCTGGCGCGCTCGGCCGTCTTCCACAGGATCGAAGCGCAGCCCTCGGGCGAGATCACCGAATAGACCGCGTACTGCAGCATCAGCACCTGGTCGGCCACGCTGATGGCCAGCGCGCCGCCCGAGCCGCCCTCGCCGATGATGGTGCTGATGATGGGCACCTCGAGCTGGGCCATCTCGAAGATGTTGCGGCCGATGGCCTCGCTCTGGCCGCGCTCTTCGGCACCGATGCCGGGGTAGGCGCCGGGCGTGTCGACGAAGGTGAAGACCGGCAGGCCGAACTTCTCGGCCAGCTTCATCAGCCGCAGCGCCTTGCGGTAGCCCTCGGGGCGCGACATGCCGAAGTTGCGCAACGTGCGCTCCTTGGTGTCGCGACCCTTCTGGTGGCCCAGCACCATGCAGGCCTGGCCGTTGAAGCGTGCCAGGCCCCCGACGATGGACAGGTCATCGGCGTAATGGCGGTCGCCGTGCAGCTCTTGGAATTCCGTGAAGATCTGGTGGACGTAGTCGAGCGTGTAGGGCCGCTGTGCATGGCGCGCGATCTGCGTCACCTGCCAGGGCGTGAGGTTGGCGTAGATGTCGCGCGTGAGCTGCTGGCTCTTCTGGCTCAGGCGCTCGATCTCGTCGCTGATGTCGACGGCCGACTCGCTTTGCACGTAGCGCAACTCATCGATCTTCGACTCGAGGTCGGCAATGGGTTGCTCGAATTCGAGGAAGTGGCGTTTGCTCATCGGCCCCTTTCAATATTCCACTGGCAGCGGATCGAGGCTGCGCCAAATATACCAAGTGGCCACCGAGCGAAAGGGCGCCCAGCCTTCGCCCAATTCGCGCGCCTCCGCGCGCGAAACCGGCTCACCGCTGAAGTAGTTCAGGCTGATGCCCTTGATCAGACCCAGATCGTCCAGCGGCATCACGTCGGGCCGCATCAGGTGGAAGATCAGGAACATCTCGGCCGTCCAGCGGCCGATGCCACGGATGGCCACCAGCTCGTCGATGATGGCGGCGTCGTCCATCGTGGCCCACAGGCCCACGTGCACGGCGCCCTCGGCGAAGTGGCGCGCCAGGTCGAGCAGGTATTCGCACTTGCGCGCCGACAGCCCCGCTTCGCGCATGCGCGCCACGGGCAGCGCCTGCACGTGCGCCGGCTGCAGCCGCAGCGGCGTGCTGCCCACGGTGGCGGCAAAGCGGTCCCACACCGACTGCGCGGCCTTGACCGAGATCTGCTGACCGACGATGGACCGCGCCAGCGTGGTGAAGGCGTCGCCGCGGCTCTTCAGCCGCGCCTGGCCGAAGCGCGGGATCAGCTTCTTCATCACGCGGTCGCGGCGACAGAGGTGGCGGCAGGCCTCGTCCCAGTAGCCGGGCTCGCCTTCGGTGGCCAATGGGGCCGAAGTGGCGGCGGCCGGCGCCGTGCTGCGGGCCATGGGCTCAGGCCCGGACCCAGGTCGTGCCCTGGGCCGAATCCATGAGCTCGACGCCGGCGGCCGCCAGCTCGGCGCGGATGCGGTCGGCGAGCGCGAAATCGCGCGCCGCCTTGGCCGCGGCGCGGGCCGCGATGCGCTCACGAACCTGCGCTTCGTCCAGGGCCGCCCCGCCTTGCAGGTAGGCCTGCGGCGGCTGCTGCAGCACGCCGAGCACGCCGCCCAGCGACCTGAGCAGCATTGCGTCGCCCGCCTGCCCGCGGTTGGCACCGCCGGCCAACTCGAAAAGCACCGCGATGGCGCCCGGCGAATTGAAGTCGTCGTCCATGGCCGCCTTGAAGGCGGCGGCGCGCGGCTCGGTCCAGTCGATGGCGGCCGGCGCCGGCAGCTCGCCGGCGGCGGCCAGCGCGGTATACAGGCGCTTGAGCGCGGTGCGCGACTCCTCCAGCACCTGGTCGCTGAAATTGAACGGGCTGCGGTAGTGCGTGCGCAGCATGAAGAAGCGCAGGGTCTCGCCGTCGAACTGACGCAGCACCTCGGCGATGGTGAAGAAGTTGCCCAGCGACTTCGACATCTTGGTGTCGTCGACGTTGAGGAATCCGTTGTGCATCCAGGTGCGGACGAACCCGGCACCGTCGGGGCCCTGGGCCCCTTCGCTCTGCGCGATCTCGTTCTCGTGATGCGGGAACTGCAGGTCCATGCCGCCGCCGTGGATGTCGAAGGGCTCGCCCAGCAAGGCGCAGCTCATGGCCGAGCATTCGATCGCCCAGCCTGGGCGGCCGCTGCCGTAGCGGCTGCTCCAGCGGGCGTCCTCGGGCTCGCCCGGCTTGGTCGACTTCCAGAGCACGAAGTCCAGCGGGTCGTGCTTGTCGCTCGCCACGTCCACGCGCTCGCCAGCGCGCAACTCGTCGATCGACTTGCCCGACAGCTTGCCGTAGCCGGCGAAGCGACGCACGGCGAAGTTCATGTCGCCGCCCGCCGCCTGGTAGGCCAGGCCGCGGGCTTCGAGCCGCTCGATCAGGCCCAGCATCTGGGGCACGTAGTCGGTAGCACGCGGCTCGTGGGTGGGTGGCAGCAGCCCCAGCGCGGCGAAGTCGCGGTGCATGGCGCCGATCATCTCGTCGGTGAGCTGGCGGATGGCCAGGCCGCGCTCGACCGCGCGCTGGATGATCTTGTCGTCGATGTCGGTGATGTTGCGCACGTACGTGACGCGCCAGCCGCTGGCCCGCAGCCAGCGGTACACCAGGTCGAACGCCAGCACCATGCGCGCGTGCCCCAGGTGGCACAAGTCGTAGACGGTGATGCCGCAGACGTACATGCGCACATGCCCGGGCTCCAGGGGCACGAACGCCTGCAGTCGGCGCGACAGCGTGTTGTAGATGCGAAGGGTCATGGAGCGGTGGTCCCGTCGCCCTGCGTGGACAGGGCCCGGGCGGGGTGCAGCTGCGTGGCACGGGGGCTCGCAGGACGCGGCCGCCAGGGACCGGCGGACCGGCTGAAATCGTGGCTTAGTATAGCGATGCGACCTGCCCGGTCGGCCTGCCCGCGACCCCTGCCCGATGCGCTTCCCACCTCTTGCGATGGCCTTGCTCTTGATCGGCGCCTTGGGTGCCCCGGGCCTGGCGCGCAGCAGCGAGTTGGGCGAGATCCGCGCCCTCATCGCCGGCGGCAACCTGCCGGCCGCGCTCGAGCGCGCGCAACGTGCGGCTCGGGCCGATCCGCGCGATGGACAGGCCCGCTTCCTGGCCGGCGTGGCCTTGATGGGCCTGCAGCGCGACGCCGAGGCGATGCCGGTGTTCGTGGCGCTCAGCCGCGAGTTCCCCGAGCTGCCCGAGCCCTACAACAACATCGCCGTGCTCGATGCCCGGGCCGGCCGGCTCGAACTGGCGCAGCAGGCGCTGCAGACCGCGCTGCGCAACGACCCGAGCGACCGCACGGCGCGCGCCAACCTGGGCCAGGTGTACCTGATGCTGGCCGTGCAGGCCTGGCAGGCGGCCGCCACCGACGGGGCGCCCGACCCGGCGCTGCGGCGCAAGCTCGACGCCACGCGCGATCTGCTCAACGAACCCCTGCAGGCTGCCCGCTGACAGCGGGCCGCAACCTGGAGTCGCATCATGCTGAAACTGCTCAACGGCCTGGTCCTGGCCACCCTGCTGATCATCGCGCCGCAGGCCTGGGCACAGAAGGTGAGGCTGGCCACCAGCGCGGGCGACATCGTGCTGCAGCTCGATGCGCAGAAGGCCCCCAAGACGGTGGCCAACTTCCTGGCCTATGTGCGTTCGGGGCAGTACAACGGCACGATCTTCCACCGCGTGATCGACGGCTTCATGATCCAGGGCGGGGGCTACAAGCCAGACCTGAGCGAGAAGCCCACGCGCGCGCCGATCGCGCTGGAGAGCCGCAACGGGCTGTCCAACGTCCGCGGCAGCATCGCGATGGCGCGCACCGCCGTGCCCGATTCGGCCACCTCGCAGTTCTTCATCAACGTGGCCGACAACCTGCGCCTGGACCAGGCCAACGCCGCCGACGGCGAGGGCTACGCCGTGTTCGGGAAGGTGATCCAGGGCATGGACGTGGTGGACAGGATCAAGGCCGTGCCGACGCAGGCCAAAGGCGAGTTCGAGAACGTGCCGGTGACGCCGGTGATCATCCGCAAAGCGACCGTGGAGAAGTGACATGACCAGATCCGTGCAAATGCAGACCAGCGCCGGTGCCCTGCGCATCGAGCTCGACGACGAGCGGGCGCCTTTGTCGACCGCCAACTTCCTGGCCTACGCCGCCCAGGGCCACTACGACGGCACGGTGTTCCACCGGGTGATCAAGGGCTTCATGCTGCAGGGCGGCGGTTTCGAGCCCGGCATGAAGCAGAAGCCGACCGCCGCCCCGATCAAGAACGAGGCCCACAACGGCCTGAAGAACCTGCGCTACACGCTGGCCATGGCGCGCACCAGCGACCCGCACTCGGCCACCGCGCAGTTCTTCATCAACACCGTCGACAACGCGTTCCTCGACTTCAAGGCCGAGAGCGCCCAGGGCTGGGGCTACGCCGTGTTCGGGCGCGTCGTCGAGGGCTTCGACGTGGTCGCCGCCATCGAGGGCGTGCGCACGGGACGCAAGGGCTTCCACGACGACGTGCCGCTGGAAGACGTGCGCATCGAGCGCGTGACCGAGATCGGGTGATGCCGGCCGGCGCGGCGCCCGCCGGCATCGGCGCGCTGCCAGCCCACTTCGAGTTCAACGCGCCGGCAGCCTGGCGTGCCATCGACTTCATCTCCGACCTGCACCTCAGCGCCGAGATGCCACTCACCTTCGCGGCTTGGGCGGCGCACCTGCGCCACACACCGGCCGACGCGGTGTTCATGCTGGGCGACCTGTTCGAGGTCTGGGTCGGCGACGACGCGCGAGACTGCCCCTTCGAGCGCAGCGCGATGGATGTCATGGCCGAGGCCGCCAGCCACCGGCAGCTGGCCTTCATGGTGGGCAACCGCGATTTCCTGCTCGGCCACGCGATGCTGCGTGCCAGCGGCCTGATCGGACTGCCGGACCCGACGCTGCTCGTGGCCTGGGGCCAGCGCGTGCTGCTCAGCCACGGGGACGCGCTGTGCCTGGACGACGCGCCCTACCAGGCCTTTCGGCAGATGGTGCGATCCGATGCCTGGCAGGCCCGGTTCCTGGCCCGGCCCCTGCCCGAGCGGCAGCAGCTGGCGGCCGAGATGCGGCGCGCCAGCGCCGGGCGCCAGCGCTTCGACGGCGAGGCCGGTGTCGACGCCGACATCGCCGAGGCCGTGCGCTGGATGCACGCCAGCGGCGCCGCCGAGCTGGTGCACGGCCACACCCACCGCCCGGCCAGCCACGCGCTGGCGCCAGGCTTCAAGCGCCACGTGCTGGGCGACTGGGACCGCGACGACGCGGCCAGGCCGCGCGGCGAGGTGCTGCGGCTCACGCGCGACGGCTTTCAGCGCCTGCCGCCCGCGGACGGCTGAAACGGGCTCGATGTTCGGCCGCTGGCGCCGCCACTGGCTATTGCGGCAAGAAGCGGCTGCGCTGCGCCGACGCGCCATCGCCGACGACCTCTGGAAGCGCACGCGCGTGCGCTACCCCTTCCTGCAGCGCCGGGATCCGGCCACCGACGCCGAGTTGCGGCGCCTCACGAGCTTGTTCCTGGACCGCAAGGAGTTCAGCGCCGTCGGCGGCCTGGCCTTGACCGACGCGATGGCGGTGGCGATCGCGGCCCAGGCCGTGCTGCCGGTGCTGCGGCTGGGCCTGGCGGCGTACGACGGCTTCGTCGGCATCGTGATCCACCCCGACCAGGTGGTGGCCCGGCGCGAGGTGGCGGACGAGGACGGCATCGTCCACGAGTACGACGAGGTGCTGGCCGGCGAGGCGATGGAGGGCGGTCCCGTGATGCTCTCGTGGCACGACGTGCGGGCCGCCGGACGCACCGAGGGCACGGCTTACAACGTGGTGATCCACGAATTTGCGCACGTACTCGACCTGACCAACGGCGAGGCCGACGGCATGCCGCTGCTGCCGCCGGGGCTGGCCGCCGTCGACTGGCGCGCGACCCTGGGCGAGGCGCTGGCCCGCCTGCGGCAGGCGGTGGCTGCCGATGCGGCGACCGTGATCGATCCCTACGGAGCCGAAGGCGAGGAAGAGTTCTTCGCGGTCGCCAGCGAGGCCTTCTTCGTCAGCCCGGCAGCGCTGCGGCAAGACAGCCCGGCACTGTATGCGCTGCTGGTGCGCTACTACCGCCAGGACCCGGCCGAAGAGATGGCGCAACCGCCCTCGCGGCCGGTGCGACACCACCGCGGCACCTGACGGGCACGCGCGGCCGGCCCGCCTCAGGCCGGCGTGGCCTCGGCGCGCGGCTTGTCGCTCTTGCGCGGTGGCTGGATGTCGAGTTGCACCTGGTCCTTCTCGTCCAGGTCGACCCCGAGGCGGCCACCGTCGACCAGGCGGCCGAAGAGCAGTTCGTCGGCCAGCGCACGGCGGATGGTGTCCTGAATCAGGCGCTGCATCGGGCGCGCGCCCATCAGCGGGTCGAAGCCCTTCTTCGCCAGGTACTTGCGCAGCAGGTCGCTGAAGGTGACCTCGACCTTCTTCTCGGCCAGCTGGCCCTCGAGCTGGAGCAGGAACTTGTCGACCACCCGCAGGATGATCTCTTCGTCGAGCGAGCGGAAATTGACAATCGCATCGAGCCGGTTGCGGAACTCGGGCGTGAACAGGCGCTTGATGTCGGCCATCTCGTCGCCCTGCTCGCGCTTGTTCAGGAAGCCGATGGTCGCCTTGTTCATCGTCTCGGCACCCGCGTTCGTGGTCATGATGATGATCACGTTGCGGAAATCGGCCTTGCGTCCGTTGTTGTCGGTCAGCGTGCCGTGGTCCATCACCTGCAGCAGCACGTTGAAGACGTCGGGATGCGCCTTTTCGATCTCGTCCATCAGCAGCACCGAGTGCGGCTTCTTGCTGACGGCCTCGGTCAGCAGCCCGCCCTGGTCGAAGCCGACGTAGCCCGGGGGCGCGCCGATCAGGCGACTGACCGCGTGGCGCTCCATGTACTCGGACATGTCGAAGCGGATCAGGTCGATGCCCAGCACGTAGGCCAGCTGCTTGGCGACCTCGGTCTTGCCAACGCCGGTGGGGCCGCTGAACAGGAACGAGCCGATCGGCTTGTCGCCCTTGCCCAGGCCCGAGCGCGCCATCTTGATCGCGGCCGCCAGCGCGTCGATCGCCGGATCCTGGCCGAAGACCACGCTCTTGAGATCGCGATCGAGCGTCCTGAGCTTGCTGCGGTCGTCGCTGGACACCGACGCCGGCGGGATGCGCGCAATCTTGGCCACGATCTCCTCGACCTCGGCGCGGTTGATCGTCTTCTTGCGCTTGTTGGCCGGCAGGATGCGCTGCGCGGCGCCGGCCTCGTCGATGACGTCGATGGCCTTGTCGGGCAGGTGGCGGTCGTTGATGAACTTGGCCGACAACTCGGCTGCGGCCTGCAGGGCGCCGACCGCGTACTTGACGCTGTGGTGCTCTTCGAAGCGGCTCTTCAGGCCCTTGAGGATCTCGATCGTCTGCTCGACCGAAGGCTCGACCACGTCGACCTTCTGGAAGCGCCGCGACAGTGCCGCGTCCTTCTCGAAGATGCCCCGGTACTCGGTGAAGGTGGTGGCGCCGATGCACTTCATGGCACCGCTGGACAGCGCCGGCTTGAGCAGGTTGCTGGCGTCCAGCGTGCCCCCACTGGCGGCGCCGGCACCGATCAGGGTGTGGATCTCGTCGATGAACAGGATCGCGTGGGGCTGGTCCTTCAGCTGCTTGAGCACGCCCTTCAGCCGCTGCTCGAAGTCGCCCCGGTACTTGGTGCCCGCCAGCAGGGCACCCATGTCGAGTGCGTAGACCGTGGCATCGGCCAGCACCTCGGGCACGTCTTTCTCGGTGATGCGCCAGGCCAGGCCCTCGGCGATCGCCGTCTTGCCGACGCCGGCCTCGCCCACCAGCAGCGGGTTGTTCTTACGCCGGCGGCACAGCACCTGGATCACGCGCTCCACCTCGAGCTCGCGGCCGATCAGCGGATCGATCTTGCCGTCCCGAGCGAGTTGGTTGAGGTTCTGCGTGAACTGCTCCAGCGGCGAACCCTTGGCGTCGCCGCCCTCCTCCTTCTCCGACTCGCCGCTGGCGCTGCCTTCGCTGCCCTTGGCGGGCTCGGGCGGATCGCTCTTCTTGATGCCGTGGGCGATGAAATTCACGACGTCCAGCCGAGTCACGCCCTGCTGGTGCAGGTAGTAGACGGCGTGCGAGTCTTTCTCGCCGAAGATCGCCACCAGGACGTTGGCGCCGGTCACTTCCTTCTTGCCGCTGCCGGTGCTTTGCACGTGCATGATGGCGCGCTGGATCACGCG
Source organism: Burkholderiales bacterium (assembly GCA_028872015.1). Taxonomy (GTDB): domain Bacteria; phylum Pseudomonadota; class Gammaproteobacteria; order Burkholderiales; family Burkholderiaceae_C; genus Rubrivivax. The sequence goes on from JAGWLO010000036.1 coordinate 13,961, forward strand.
CTGGAAACCCAGCGTGGGCTGCGTGTCCACCTCTTCGGAGCCCCCCACCGTGGGCGTGTTCTCCTTGATGAAGGTGGCCAGGCTCTTGCGCAAGTCCTCGATGTTGGCGGCGCAGGCGCGCAGCACCTCGGCGGCCGAAGGGTTGTCCAGCAGCGCCATCAGCAGGTGCTCGACCGTGATGAATTCGTGCCGCTGCTGGCGCGCTTCGACGAACGCCATGTGCAGGCTGACTTCAAGCTCTTGCGCAATCATGCGGCCTCCATAATGCATTGCAGCGGGTGCCCGTCGCGACGCGCGGCGGCCAGCACCAGCTCGACTTTGGTTGCCGCGACGTCCTGGGTGTAGACACCGCAGACGCCACGGCCTTCGTGGTGAATCTTGAGCATGATCAGCGTGGCCGTATCGGGATCACGCTGGAAGTACTGCTGAAGCATCATCACGACGAACTCCATCGGTGTGTAGTCGTCGTTGAGCATCACCACCTGGTACAGCTGAGGCGGCTTGGTCTTGGCCGCCTTGCGCTCTGCCACGACGACGCCCTGCCCGCCGTCGCGACGCGGCTGGACAGGGGGCTTCGGAGGCGACGAAGGCGGGTCGTCGGGCATGGCTCATTCTATCGAGTTGGACTTGGGACGCATGGGGCGCAGGGCAAGCACCCGCCAACGATGTGGCACCGGCACAGTGCGATTCAAGGCGACACGGTCGACAAACCGCTCACACGGCGACTGTCAAGGCGGCGTACAGCCCTGGGGTGGTCGAATCCTTGACACCAGGAGCACCCCGGCGCGAAAATTTCCACGCAGCATTCGACAAGCGGGGTACGCCATGGCGCTCGGTACGGTCAAGTGGTTCAACGACGCCAAGGGCTTCGGTTTCATCGAACCCGAAGGCGGTGGACCGGACGTGTTCGCCCATTTCTCTGCCGTCAAGATGGAAGGCTTTCGCACCCTCAAGCAGGGCGCGCGCGTCAGCTACGAACTGGTTCAGGGCCCCAAGGGCAACCTGGCGCAAAACATCGAGCCCGTGGATGCCCCGGTGCCAGTGACGCAGGCCGCCACCGCAGGCTAGATCGCCTCGGCCAGCCGCGGCCCGCAGGCTGCGGCTGCGCACGCGGGAGCTCACGTTCCGATCGGCCGGGGGCCGCTTTCCTGCATCACATCCTGGCCGGTGCGCGCATCCGCGCACAGGAACGCCGACTTAGGACGCCTTCGGTGTTCTGCGGGTCCGTGGGCGCGCCGGGCCGGTATCCGCAAGGCTGCGTCGAGCCGGACGCCCAGCCCCGAGCGCGGGCGCCTGTGCGAGCAGTTGCTCCAGCCGTTCCATGCGATGCCGGTGCAGTGTGGTGATCGCGTAGAAATTCTCCTGCAGCAGCGTCGATCGACCGACCGCCACAAGCACGCCGGCACGGAGTTCGTCCTGCACCACCACCTCGGGCAGCACCGTGAGCCAGCCGCTGTCACGCGCCACCAGGCGCAGCATGGCCATGTCGTCCACTTCGGCCCGCAGCCGCGGCGTGACACCTGCCGCCAGGCACAGGGCGTCGAACTGCCCACGCAGCGCGTGGCGAGGGCCCGGCACGGCCAGCTCCAGCCCGCCGAGATCTTCCGGCAGGCGCAGCGTTCGACGGCGCCACGCGGCCGCCGGGCCGACGAGCGAGATGGCCTGGCTGCCCAGGAAGCGGCAATGCAGCGGCCGGTCGGGATCGGCGGGCACCGCGTCATTGGCGAGCACCACGTCGAGCTGGTGCTGACGAAGGCGACCCAACAGGTCGTCGAGCATGCCGGACTCCAGCGAGAGCATCACGGTCGGGTCGGCGAGTAGCGGCCGGATCCAGTTCTCCTGGTAGTTCCGGGACAGCGTCGCGACGCTCCCGACCCGCAGCCGCACCAGGCCCTCGCTGCGGCCCTGAAGCCGGCCGAGCAGTTCCTGGCCCAGGCCGAAGATGTTCTCGGCATACGACATCGCGAGCTGTCCCGTCGCGGTGAGCACCAGTCGGCGGCCGGTTCGCTCGAACAGCGCCTCGCCGAGACGGTCTTCGAGCTGGCGGATCTGGTTCGACAGCGCCGACTGGGACACATGCAACTCGTTGGCAACCTGCGTGAGGTGCCCCGTCTTGGCAACGCGCCAGAAATAGAACAGGTGATGAAAGTTCAGCTGTTCGATTTTCATCGTTCTGTTTTTTGTAATTATTGGTTCTTCTATGTGTATTTTACAGAACCACAACCCGTCCGCATCATCGGCCTTGATCGCGCATTGGATCGCCACCCATGACCCCTCCGAGCTTCCTTCTGCTGGTCAACGCGCTGCTGCCGACGGCGCTGATGTGCGCGGCCATGCCGCATCAGCGCCCGGCGGCCGCACCGGCGGCCTGGGGGCGCTTTCGAGGACTCGCGGTGGCCGCGTTGGCGAGCACGATCGCGCAGCTGGGCCTGCAACTCGCTGCCGCACCGGGCACACCCAGCCCCGTGCTGCTCGGGCTCGGCGCCACGCTCACCGGCGCCTGGGTCGCGGTGTTGGTCCAGTTGCTCGGCACGGTGATCGGCGTGTTCTCGTCGCGCTACCTCCAGGGCGAGCCGGGCCAGCCGCGCTACGTCGCTGCACTGGCCGGTGTGCTGGCGGCCGTTCACCTGCTGCTGCTGGCTGACCACTGGCTGGTGCTGATCGCGGCCTGGGCGGCGGTCGGCCTCGCTTTGCAGCATCTGCTGTGCTTCTACGGCGATCGCCCCTTCGCACTGCTGGCGGCACACAAGAAGCGCTTGGCCGATCGCCTGGCCGATGCGCTGCTGATCGCCGCGGCAGCGCTGGCCTGGAAAGAGGTCGGGTCGGGCTCGCTGTCCGACCTGTGGCGTCATCTCCAGGTCGGTGCGCCTTCCTTCGCATTGCAGACGAGCGCGGTCTTCCTCGCCCTCGCGGTCGTGATGCGCACGGCGCTGCTGCCCGTGCATGGCTGGCTGATCCAGGTCATGGAGGCCCCCACGCCGGTGTCGGCGCTGTTGCATGCCGGCGTGATCAACCTCGGCGGCTTCGTGCTCATCCGATTTGCACCCTTGCTCGATGCCGCGCCGGTGGCGCGCTGGTTGCTGGTGACCGTCGGCCTGCTCACCGCAGTGCTCGCCGGGCTGGTGATGCTGACGCGGATCAGCATCAAGGTGCGACTGGCGTGGTCGACCGTCGCCCAGATGGGCTTCATGGTGACGGAGTGCGGCCTGGGCCTGTACACGCTCGCGATGCTGCACTTGATCGGCCACTCGCTCTACAAGGCCCATGCCTTCCTTTCCGCCTCGACGGCCGTCGAAACTGCGCGCCTGCGCATGCTGCGCGGCGCCTTGGCGCCCTCGGTGGCGAGCCTGGCCTTCGCACCCGTCCTGTCCGCGGCGCTCATCGCGGGCCTGGTCACCCTGCTCGTGGCGGCCGTACCGGTGGCGCCGTGGCCCTGGTGGTGGAGCGGCGTGCTGGCAATGGCTTGGGCGCCGCTGCTCTGGCTGTCCTCGACGCAGGATCCCGACGCCCCCGGCGTCCTGCGCAGCCTGTTGGTCGGGGCCGGCATGGTGACCGCACTCGTGCTCGCCGCGATGGTCGGCCACGCGCTGCCTTTCGGCGTCAGGGACGCGCCGGATGGAACGGCCGGTCTCGTGGCGCTGGCCAGCATGGTCGTGCTCTACGCCTGCCTGGCGTCGATTCAGGCCCGCCGGAAGGCGCCGGCCACCTGGCGTCGCTGGAGCTATGCCGGCTTCTACGTCGACGAATTCGCCACCCGAGCGGCGCTGCGCTTGTGGCCGACCCGCTGGACCCCCGCCACCCCCGAATGACCCGAACCGAGGAACCACCGATGCACACCGTGCTGACGCCGCGCGCCGACCCAGGCCACGGCCTGCGGCCCGCCGCGCCGACCAACGCCGACATCGGCCGCCGCATCGACGCAGCCTGCGAACAGGCATGCCGCGCCATCGCACCGGCCTGGCCTTTGGACCGCGCAATTGCCGTCAACCCGCACTGGCAGCGCACCAGCCTCAGCGTGCGCACGGTCGCCGCGCGCATGGCCGTCCTGGGCGGGATCCGCGTCTTCCCACCGCGCGCCCACTTGCGGCAGGCCTGGGCGTCGGGCCGCATCCGCGCCGCCGACCTGGACCAGGCCCTGGCGCAACACCGCACGGCCCGGGCCACCGGCCTGGACGCCGCGCGAGCGATTGATGCACTCGCCGAGACACCCGTCCTGCCGCGGTTGCCGTTGCTGATCGATGTGCTCGACGACGACCCGCAGGGTCAGGGGCGGCTCTCGTGGCGGCAGGCCATCACCCACCAGGTGAGCCAGGTCTGCGCCGCCTACTTCGACGTCCATCAGGCCGACTGGCAGCCCGCGCGGGGCGATGGCCTCTATGCCTTCTGGCGCGAAACGCTGACGCACGACCACGGCATCGGCGTGCTGATGGGCCTGCCCGAGATCGCGCGCGGCCTGTCGGGACTGCCGGCCGTGCGCGAGGACGCGGAGCGTTGGGTGCTGCGCCGCCTGGGCCTGCCCGAGCAGGCCTGGGCCGACTACCTGGAAGCCGTGTTATTGACGGTGAACGGCTGGGCGTCGTGGTGCGCCTACCTCGCCTGGGAGGCGCGCCTGGCCGGCTCCCGCGACGAGCACCTGCGCGACCTGCTCGCGATTCGCCTGGCCTGGGGCGCGATCCTTCTGGCGTGCCGCGACGACAAGGCGGCCCAGGGCGCCTTCGCCACGCTGCAGGTCGAATGGGATCGCGCGCCGGCGCTGATGCAGCAGGCCGAGGCCGCCTTGCTCGTCGACGAGGTCTGGCAGCTTGCGTTCGAGGTGGGCTACCAGCGCGAACTGGCGCAGCGGCTGCGGGCCGGCGCGCCGCTGCCGGCCGCGCCGGACGGCGAGCAGGCCGTCGAGGTGCAGGCGGCCTTCTGCATCGACGTGCGCAGCGAGCCGCTGCGCCGCGCCATCGAATCGGTCTGGCCGGCGGTGCAGACGATCGGCTTCGCCGGGTTCTTCGGTCTGCCGCTGGCCTACACACCGCTGGCCACCGCGGCGCGGCGGCCGCAGTTGCCCGGACTGCTGGCGCCGGCGCTGGAGGTCACCGAGCGTGTGGTCGATACCGCGGCTGACTTCGGCCCGAGGGGCGACGCGCAGCAGGCGCCCGCGCGCCAGAGGCGGCGGCGCGAATTCGAGCGGGCCGATCGGTGGGGTGCCAGCCAGCGCTGGCCGAATGCGGCGTTCTCGTCGGTCGAGGCCATCGGTGCCGGCTACGTGGGCCGGCTCGCGCGGTGGCTGCGCCCGCCACCCGCCCCGCGCCGTTCGCTCGACAGCGCCGGCCTCGCGCCCCGCTACCGCGCGGTGTGCCGGCCCGTGCTGGCCGGTCTGGACCTCGGCGCGCGGGTGGATCTCGCCGCGCGGGTGTTGCATGCCATGGGTCTGGACCGCGGCCTCTCCCGGCTGGTGCTTCTGGTCGGCCACGGCAGCCAGAGCGCGAACAACGCGCAGGCCGCTGCGCTGGACTGCGGCGCCTGCGGCGGTCAACCCGGGGAGGTGAATGCCCGTGTGCTGGCGCGGCTGCTGAACGAGCCCGGGGTGCAAGCGGGACTGCGAGCACGTGGAATCTCCCTGCCTGCGGACGTGGCCTTCGTCGCTGCGCTGCACAACACGGCCACCGACGAGATCGAAGGCTACGACCTCGACCTGCTGGACGCGCCGGCACGGTCACGCTGGAGCCGGCTGCGGGCGGTGTTCGCGCAGGCCGGCGACCAGGTGCGTCGCGAGCGTGCCGTGGCGCTCGGTCTCGACCCCGGGGCGCCGTTCGCCGCCTTGCTCGACCAGTTCCGCCGCCGCGCCAACGATGGCGCGCAGACGCGGCCGGAGTGGGGCCTGGCCGGCAATGCAGCCTTTCTCATCGCGCCGCGAGCTCGAAGCCTGGGTACCGTGCTCGATGGCCGCGCCTTCCTGCACGACTACGATTCGGCCCTCGACAGCGACGGCAGCGTGCTGGAGTCGCTGATGACGGGGCCGATGCTGGTGACGCACTGGATCAACTGGCAGTACCACGCGTCCACCTGCGACCCGCAGCGCCTGGGCAGCGGCAACAAGCTGCTGCACAACGTGGTCGGCGGTCGCATCGGCGTGTTCGAGGGCAACGGCGGCGACCTGCGCATCGGCCTGGCCAGGCAGTCGCTGCACGACGGCGATGACTGGCGACACGAGCCGCTGCGGCTGACGGTCGTGATCGATGCGCCCGTCGAGGCCATCGAACGCGTGATCGCCAGCCATGCACGGCTGCGCCAGCTGCTCGACAACGGTTGGCTGCACCTGTGGCGATTCAACGGCGACGGCGGCTTCATGCGGTACGGGCCTGGGAGCTGGCACGCAGTGATGGCCTGAAGGCGCGTCGGGGCGGTGTCGCTTGGCCGTGTACAGCCGGTGACCCCGGGACGTCTCCACAAGGGTTCGACCGTTTCCACGGTCCGTCCTCGCAGCGTCATGGCGTCGGGCTGGCGGTCGGGCCGGCGCTGCGTCGCCTCGATTCATGCCGTCCAACGCGTTTGCCGTCAGCGGGGCCAACGCGGTTCTCGTGCTTCGGCGGGGCGACGAGGATGGGGCCGGCCCGAGTTGGTGGGCACCGGAGGGCACCTGATCGGCCACGGACGACGGCCTGTTGTCTGACGCGCAGAGGTGAAGGCCACCGTCGCCGGCATTCGGCCGACACCCGTTGATCGGAGGCAGGCTATGGACGACGCTGTCTCCGGCCGGCCGGTTCTGGCCCGAAGGCGATCTGACCCAGCCTTCCCACCGAGGCAAGAACGCGACTTCCGGCCCCCAACCTAGAAAGTGCCGCATGAATATCCAACGCCAGCTCTCGATGCTTTCCCTCGCCATGGCCGCTGCACTGCCGGTTGCCGTGCCTTTGGCAATCCCTGCCGTTGCCATGGCGCAGTCGGCGTCCGACATCCGCATCTCGTCGCTGGGCGTGGAACAGGTGCGACGCCTGCGGCCGGGCAACGTGCTGCCTTTCCGCCTCAGCGGCACGCCCGGCGCCAGGGTGACACTGCAGATCGCCGGCGCAACAAGGACGCTGCAACTCAATGAAGTGCAGCCTGGCGACTATGCGGGCGACTACACGATCCGCTCGCGCGACAGGCTCACGGCCGGCAGCACCGTGACGGCACGTCTTGAGAAGCACGGGCGCGCGACCACCGCGATGCTGAGCCAGTCGCTGCAGTGGGGCGCCGATGACATCGTCCCGATCACCGCCACCGCACCGATCAGCACGTTCAGCGTAACGGCCGCCGACGGGGTTCAGCCGGGCGACGAGTTGAGCTTCTCGCTGAAGGGCGCGCCGGGCGGCGCCGCGCGCGTGGTGGTGCAAGGTGTCGACAAGCGCATCGCGTTGACGGAAGTCGCGCGCGGTGTGTACGAAGGTGGCTACGTCATCCGCCGCCAGGATCGGCTGCAGAACGAGTTCGTCGCGGACGGCTTTTTGCTCAGCGACAGACGCGAGACCAGCCAGCGTTTCGAGCGCCGTATTGATCGTGGCACGATGATGAGCGACGGGCGCAATGACGCACGCAATGACGCGCGCAATGACGGCCGTGGCGTTCGCCAGCAGGCCGTGACCACCTGTGCCACGTGCGGTGCGGTCGAAGCGATCAACGTCGTCGAAGTCAAAGGGGATACTCCCAACGTCATCGGCACCATCGCCGGCGCCGTGTTGGGCGGCGTGGCCGGCCACCAGGTGGGCGGCGGCAGCGGCAAGGACCTGGCCACCGTCATCGGCGCCATCGGCGGCGCCTACGCGGGCAACCGGGTCCAGAACAACATGGACAAGACGAAGGTGTTCCGCCTCACGGTGCGCATGGACAGCGGCGCGACGCAGAACTTCGACTACGCCGCCGATCCGGCCGTCCAGGTCGGCGCCCGCGTGAAGGTCGACAACGGTGTGCTGATCCGCCTGTAACCCAGCGGGCGCAGGCCGTCGTCGGCCGGCCGAGCCAGCCGACGACGCTGTCGTTCACGGCAGCTGCCATGGCCGCTGGCGCAAGGGCTTGCCGGTCAAGCGCGCGATGGACCGGGCTCACCCGCGGGATGCGCCTCGAAACCCGCCGGATTCTTCGCCGCGCAAGATTCATCTTCCGATGGAATGGCTGGGTCCCTGCGCGACGGTCCTGGACTTGCGCCTTGGACCGGCAGGGTGATGTGGGTCCACGCTCGGTGCTTTCGTGTCGCCGCCTCCGCCTTGCTCGGCGGTGTCCGTGAAGGTCACCCTGAGGGTCGTGCAGCGGCTGCAGCCGACCGATGCGCTAGCCTAGGCGCAGGCCGATGACCGCGACCGCGTCGGCACCCCGGGCGGCGATGGGTGGCGTGCTCGACTCGCTCGAGGCGCGCTTCGAGCGAGAGGCGGGGCGCGGCAACGGCCAGGGAAAGACCCGATGAACGAAACCACACCGGTCAGCTTGACCTCCAGGGCAGCCACCTATTCGCTCTGGCAACTCGTGCGCTACATGCTGGCGCTCGGAACCTGGGGCTTTGGCGGCCCCGTGGCGCTGGTCGGCTACATGTACCGCGACCTGGTCGAACAGCGGCACTGGATCTCCGAGAGCGACTACAAGGAAGGCATGGCGCTGGCGCAGCTGATGCCGGGGCCGCTGGCGGCGCAGCTGGCGATCTATCTCGGCCATGTCCACTACCGGGTTCGCGGTGCCACGCTGGTCGGGCTGGCATTCGTGCTGCCGTCGTTCCTGATGGTGGTTGCGATCGGTGCCGCGTATTCCGCCTATGGCGGCATTGCCTGGATGCAGGCGGTGTTCTACGGCGTGGGCGCCGCGGTCATCGGCATCATCGCGATGAGCGCCTACAAGCTGACGACGAAGAACATCGGCAAGGACAAGCTGCTGTGGGCGATCTTCCTGGTCAGCGCCGCGGTGACCGTCATCACCAGGTCCGAGATCGTGTGGATCTTTCTCGGCGCCGGCATCCTGGTCTGGCTGCTGCGTGCGCCACCGAAATCATGGTTCGGCGGCAACGTGAACAGCATCGCGGCGCCGATCGTCGCCTTCTTCGCCTTCTTCGCGTTCGATGCGATGGATTGGCACAAGCTGGGCCAGATCGGCGCCTACTTCGCCTATGCCGGCAGCTTCGTTTTCGGCAGCGGCCTGGCGATCGTGCCCTTCCTGTACGGCGGCGTGGTGCAGCAGTACCACTGGCTCAACGACCGCCAGTTCGTCGATGCAGTCGCCGTGGCGATGATCACGCCCGGCCCGGTGGTCATCACCACCGGCTTCATCGGCTTTCTGGTCGCCGGCTTCTGGGGCGCGGTGGTGGCGGCCGCAGGCACCTTCGTTCCCTGCTACCTGTTCACCATCCTGCCGGCGCCGTATTTCAAGAAGCATGGCAAGCGGCCCGGCATCGTGGCCTTCGTCGATGGCGTCACCGCAGCGGCCATCGGTGCGATCTCCGGGGCGGTGATCGTGATCGGGGAGCGGTCGATCACCGACATCGCCACGGCCGGCCTGGCGCTGACGACAGCAGGCGTCCTGTGGCGCTTCAAGAAGCTGCCCGAGCCAGTGGTGGTGCTGGTGGCTGCGCTGTTGGGCTTGATGCTGCACCCGTAGCTGCCGCACGGCGCTTGAACGCCCACGCCGCTGCTGTGTCACCCACCCTCGCGGCCTCGGCCGGATCCATGCGGGGCACCCGCCAGGCCAGCACCGACCTGCCGTGATGCACGCGCGGGCTGTCCAGGATCGGGGGCGGCTTCCCGCCAGCGTCCTTGACGAAGCGCTGCAGGAATTCGATCGGGATGGCTGAATCAACGGCCCGGGATATGTGTAACACTCGGTGACGGCGCCACAGCAGGCCGGCGCCGCCGATACCAGTGCAGACGGCGACCACACGGATGCGTGCCGCCCAGGGGAAAACAGTTGGAATCTCATCCAACGCCCAGGAGATCATCCGTCGGAGCTTGCCTTGTTCCTGCGCGTCCCGCACCCCCTTTCCAGCACGCCGCCCGAAGCGGCGGCGAGCGTCCCTGCGGCTGAGCCCGCCGCCGTCGTGACCGATAGCCTGCAGCCGCGCCTGCGCTGGCTGCCGGCTGGCGTGCTGGCGCTCTGCCTGGCGCTCACCGGCCTGCTCTGCGCATGGTCCCTGCGCGACAACGCGCGCGATGCGAAAGCCAAGCTCGATGGCGAGGCCGCGGCCTTCGCCACCGCGCTGGACAGCCGCATCCACGCGTACATCGACACGCTGCCGGGCTTGCGCATGTTCGGCGTGCTGCAAAGCGCGCCCTCGGACGCCGAGTTCCTGCGCTACGTGCAGGCGATCACCCTGCATGAGCGCTTTCCCGGGCTGGCACTCACCTTCATGGCCGACCTGGTGCCGAACGCGCATCGCGCCGAGTACCTGGCTTCGGTCGTGGCCGATCGAAGTCGCCTGGCCGCCGGGCACCCTGGGTTCACGATCCAGCCACCGGGCGAGCGGCCGCTCTACATGGTGCTGCGTCACAACTATCCGCCCGACCTGCCGAGCCTGGGCTACGACCTGTATGACCCAGGCCAGCGCTACCGCGCCGCCATCGAGGCCGCCGTGGCAAGCGGCCGCTACGTGGCCACCGGGCCCGTGCTGCTGGCGCATGAGCGCTTCGCCCAGGGCCAGCCGATCCTCACCAGCGTGGTCATCCGCGCCGCGTTCTATGCACACGGCGCCATGCCGGCCACGACCGAAGCGCGCGTGCAGGCTGCACGGGGGGTGGTGGGCATTGCGTTCCGCACCGACGGCCTGGTGCGCAGTGTGCTGCCGCAGACGCTGTTGCGGGGCCGTCGCCTCGTCATCACCGATTCGCAGGCGCGGACCCAGGGCGCCAACGACCTGCTGTTCGACAGCGCCTGGGCCGGGCCGGCCGCGCCGGACGCGGTCCGGGCGATGCCGCCCGCCTCCTGGCGCACCCAGATCCAAGTCGCCGACCGGCGCTGGGACATCGAGTTGCGCGGCCCCGAGCCGGCCTGGGTCTTCGACTCGAGCACAGGCTGGTTCCTGGCGCTGGGGCTGGCGTTGTCGGCAGCGCTGGCCGCGATGACGCGCAACCTGGTTCAGGCCAACCTGACGGCCATCGGCCGCATCCGCGCCGCTACCGGCGCGCTCCAGGCCGAGAAGGGCAGTCTGCAGGCGCTGCTCGACAACATCAGCAGCGGCGTCATCGTCCATGGCGCCGACACCCGCGTCATCGACGCCAACCCGGCCGCCTGCCGGGTCACCGGGCTGAGCCTGGCGCAGATGCGCGGCAAGGCCGCCATCGACCCTTACTGGTGCTTCCTCGAGGATGACGGCTCGGTGATGCCGCTGGAGCGCTTCCCGGTGCACCAGGTGCTGAGCCGGAAGTGCGCGCTAAGCAAGCTTGTGCTGGGAGTGCGGCGACCCGACCTGGCGCAGCCGGTGTGGGTGCAGGTCGACGCCTACCCGCTGCGGGACTCAGAAGGACGGATCGCGCAGGTCGTCGTGACCTTCGCCGACATCACCGAGCGCAAGCTGGCCGAGGAGAAGCTGCGCGAGAGTGAAGGCCGGTTTCGGCTCCTGCTGGAAAACAGCATGGACGGCGTGCTGCTCACGAGCCTGGATGGCTCGATCCTGCATGCCAACCCGGCCGCGTGCCAGATGCTGGGGCGCACCCTCGAGGCGCTGCAGGCTGGCGGGCGATCCGCCATCGTCGACACGGCCGACCCGCGGCTGCAGGGACTGCTGGATGAGCGGGCGACCGCAGGCCGGGTCAGCGGCGCGCTCACGATGCTTCGCGGCGACGGCACGCGATTCGAGGCCGAGGTCACGTCCAGCCTGTACGACGGCGCGGACGGCAGGCGCCTGACCAGCATGGTGATCCGTGACATCAGCGCCCGCGTCCGCGACGAGCAGCGCCTGCAACAGACCAACCGGATATTGCGCCTGCTGAGCAGCACCAGTCTCGCGCTGTTCAAGGCCCGGGACAAGGCGGCGCTGCGGGACGAGATCTGCCGCCTGCTGGTCGATGCCGGCGGCTACCGGATGTGTTGGATCGGCTATGCCGAGGACGATGCGGCCCGCACCGTGCGCGCAGTGGCGCAGGCGGGCCACGACGACGGCTACCTGGCGCAGTGCAGGTTCTCGTGGGACGACCGCAGCGAGTTCGGCCGCGGCCCGACCGGCCAGGCGATAGCCACTGGCGAGGTGCAGATCGACCAGGACTCGCAGCAGAACCCGGCGCTGGGTCCCTGGCTGGCCGCGGCCCAGGAGCGCGGGTACCGCGCCAGCATCGCGCTGCCCCTGATCGACGGCGGCCGCACTTTCGGCGCGCTGACCGTCTATGCGTCGCAAGCCCGGGCGTTCGATGCCGACGAGGTGGCGGCGCTGGAGGAACTGGCGCACAACCTGTCGATCGGCATCGGCATCTTCAGGGCGCGCAACCAGCGCGATGCCGCCCAGGGGGCCAATCTCGCCAAGAGCGAGTTCCTGGCCAACATGAGCCACGAGATCCGCACCCCGCTGAATGCGATCGTCGGCCTCAACTACCTCATCCGGCGCGCAGGCGTCACGCCCGGGCAGGCGGGGTGGCTGGACAAGATCGACGGTGCCGGCCAGCACCTGCTGTCCATCATCAACGACATCCTGGACCTGTCGAAGATCGAAGCCGGCCGGGTTCAGATCGAGACCGCCAACTTCCACCTCTCCACGGTCCTCGATGCCGTTCAGTCGCTCATCGCCGACTCGGCGCGCGCCAAGGGGCTGGAGATCACGGTGGACGGCAATGCCGTGCCGCTGTGGCTGCGGGGCGACCCGACACGGCTGCGCCAGGCCTTGCTCAACTTCGCGGGCAACGCGGTCAAGTTCACCGAGCGGGGCTCGATCGCGCTGCGCGCCAAGTTGCTGGAGGATCGCGGCGACGATCTGCTGGTGCGCTTCTCGGTCACCGACACCGGCATCGGCCTGACGCCCGAGCAGATCCCGCGCCTGTTTCAGCCCTTCGAACAGGCCAATACGTCGACCACGCGCAAGTACGGCGGCACGGGCCTGGGGCTGGCCATCACCAAGCGCCTGGCCGAGCTGATGCGGGGCGAGTGCGGTGTCGACAGCCAAGAGGATGTCGGCAGCACCTTCTGGTTCACCGCCATCCTGCAAAGGGGCCACGGCAGCCTGCCGGCAGCCGCGAAGGAGAGCCCGAAGGCGATCGAGGAGCTGTTGCGCCGGCATCACCGCGGGGCCCGGGTGTTGCTGGTCGAAGACAACGAGGTGAACCGCGAAGTGGCCCTGGCGATGCTGCACGGCGTCGGACTTGCGGTGGAGTGCGCGGCCGACGGCCAGCAAGCGGTGGCGATGGCGGCCGCGTACCCCTATGACCTGGTCCTGATGGACATGCAGATGCCGCGGATGGGGGGCCTGGAGGCGACCCGGGAGATCCGTGCGCTGCAGGGCTGGCAGTCGCGACCCATCCTGGCCCTGACGGCGAATGCCTTCGATGACGACCGCCGGGCCTGCAAGGCGGCCGGGATGAACGATTTCATCGCCAAGCCCATGAAGGTCGGTGAGCTGTATGCGGCGCTGCTGAAGTGGTTGGACTGGGCCGCCGCGCGGACCGCCTGAGGCCGCCAAGGCCGGGCATCCGCGGCGGCGCGGGTGCCGACGACCGGCATGGGATGGCCCTGGAGAGCCAGGCGCGCCTCTTCGTCTTCAGCGGCTACACCCAGGCCGAGGCGTCCACGACCCGGCGCTTCGGCGGCACGGGCCAGGGCAGCAGGTTTCACTTCGCGATCGAGCTGCCGCTGGCGCCCTAGGCGCCGCGGGAGGCCGACGCGGAAGCGGCTGCGTCCATGCCCGCCCGGCTGCGAGCGCTGGTGGTGGATGACAACCGGCTGGCGCGCGAAGTACTGGAACGCAGGGTCGAGTCGCTGGGCTGGTCGGTGGACCTGGCCGAAAGTGGGGCGCAGGCCCTGGCCAGGCTGCAGTCCGGGCCGGCAGCCTACGACGCCGTCTTCGTCGACTGGCAGATGCCGGGCCTGGACGGCTGGCAGACCTGCGAGCAGATCAGGGCGCTGTCCTCGGGCGGTGGCGCACCGCTGATGGTCATGGTCACGGCCCATGGACGCGAGATGCTGGCGCAGCGAGCGGCCGCCGAGCAGGCGCTCATCGACGGCTTCCTGGTGAAGCCGGTGACGGCGTCGATGCTGTACGACGCCGTCGTTGACGCACGGGCCGCGCGCGGCGACACGCCGAAGCCGAGCCGAAGCGCAGCCGCGCCGGCGCGGCGGCTCGACGGCCTGCACCTGCTGCTGGTGGAAGACAACGCGAACAACCAGCAGGTGGCGCGCGAACTGCTGGAAGACGAGGGCGCCGAGGTGCAGATCGCTTGCAACGGCCTGCAGGCCGTGGAAGCGGTGGCGGCCGCGGACCCGCCGTTCGACGCCGTGCTGATGGACCTGCAGATGCCCGTCATGGACGGCTACACCGCGACCGGCCGCATCCGGCAGGACCTGGGCCGCATCGAGCTGCCCATCGTCGCGATGACCGCCAACGCCATGGCCTCGGACCGCGAGGCCTGCCTGGCAGCCGGCATGGACGACCACGTGGGCAAGCCCTTCGACCTGGATCACCTGGTGATGGTGCTGCGCCGGCTGTGCGGTCGCACCGGACCTGCGCCGTCCGCGCCGTCGGCCCGCGAGCTGCACACGCTGAAGGGCGTGGCGGCGACGCTGGGCGTGACCCGGCTGGCCAGCGCCGCGGCAGACGGCGAACGCCAGCTGAATGGCGGCCCGACGACGACGCAGGCCGCCGCCGCCCCGTCGTCGCTGGAGAGCATGTTGGCCGATTCGGATATGCCAGGCGCAAGGCATGGGCTCATGAGCCCGGGCCGGCGCTCCGGGCCGGAGGCTCGATGCGCCTGCCAGACGAATTTCAGACCACGTAGCGCAGGATCGCGACGTAGTGGGCTGCGCTGCCGGCCATCACGAACAGATGCCAGACGCCATGGAAGTGCTTGATGCGGGCATCGAGCGCATAGAAGGCGATACCCAGTGTGTAGAACAGGCCGCCCGCCACGAGCCAGGCGAAGCCGGCCGACCCCAAGGCCTGGCGCAATGGGACCAGGGCGACCAGGACCGCCCAGCCCATGACGACGTAGATCACCACCGACAGGATGCGCGCCTGGTCGGCCCAGAACTCCTGCAGGCTTCCGATCACGGCCAGTCCCCAGATGACGCCGAACAGCGACCAGCCCCAGACGCCGCGCAAGGTCACCAGGCAGAACGGCGTGTAGCTCCCGGCGATGAGCAGGTAGATGCTCTGGTGGTCTAGTCTTTGCATGACGTGCTTGGCGCGCCCGCGCAGGCTGTGATACAGCACCGAGCAGGTGTAGAGCAACACCAGCGACAAGCCATAGACCGAGACGCTCACCACCATCCACGGGTCGCCACCCAGGGCCGCCAGCACCACCAGGACCACCGCACCGGCCAGCGCCAGCGCGGCCGCCACGAGGTGGGTGATCGCATTCAACTTTTCGCCGTAGTACATCACCCTCGCCCCTCTCGCCGCCGATCCACCGCGCCCGGACAGATCCATGGCGCGCTGCGCTGGGTGGTCTTGCCGCCACTGCCGCCAGCCACAGGGGGACGAGCGCACAGCCGCCTGCCCGACGACCCGACGACCCGTGATTCTGACGGTGAGGCTCCGCACGAAACGACACGGGGTGCGCGGCCCCCAGCTCGTGTCAGACCGCACACGCGCGCGCGCCGCTGCCGGGGCGGTTGCCGTGCTGCCGGCCGACCTTGATTCAGATCAAGGCTGAGAGATCCGGCAAGCGCACCGTGCTCAACAATTGCCAATTGCCGTGCACGCGACGGCTGGCGAATCGCCATTCAGGATGGGCACAGCCCCGGCCCCGAGGCTCGACCTGGCCTCGCGCGATGGGCCGGAACGCGACGGATCAGACGCATGCGCGCACTCGGATTCAATCAGACGGTGACACAGGCCGGCCGCAGCCCCCTGCGGCCTGAAGGCCACCGCCAGGGGCGTCCGAACATCGTCAAATCGCCCCCGGGAACCTGATGGGGTCGACATGACATCAGCGCCCGTGCCGACCGTGCTGCTCGTCGATGACGAGCCGGGCATCCTGTCGTCGCTGCGGCGACTCTTGAGACCCTACGGTTACCGCGTGCTGACGGCGAGCAGCGCCGCCGAAGGCCTGCAAACGCTGGAACACGAGCTGGTGGATCTCGTCATTTCCGACATGCGCATGCCCGAGATGGACGGCGCCAAGTTCCTCGAGCTCGCGCGTTCGCGCTGGCCCGACGTGATGCGGGTGCTGCTCACCGGCTACGCCGACATCGGCGCCACGGTGGCCGCCATCAACCGCGGCGAGATCTACCGCTACATCGCCAAGCCCTGGGACGACGCCGACCTCGTGCTGACCATCGCCAAGGCCCTCGAGCAATCGAGCCTGGAGCGCGAGAACCGGCGCCTGGCCGCGCTGACGAAGCAACAGAACCAGGCGTTGATCGAGCTCAATGCGAGCCTCGAAGACCAGGTCGCTCGGCGCACCGCCGAGCTGGCGCAGATCAATGCCTTCCTGGACCTGGCCAACGAAGAGCTCAGGCGCAACTTCATGGTCTCGATCAAGATGTTCGCCAACATGATCGAAATGCGCGAGGGCGCCATGGGCGGGCACTCGCGCCGGGTGGCCGATCTGGCTCGCCGGCTGGCCGCCACGCTGCGCCTGGACGCGAAGACCCAGCAGGACGTCTTTCTCGCCGGACTGCTGCACGACATCGGCAAGATTGGTTTCCCCGATGCGCTGCTGGCGCAGCCGGTGTCTCGCATGTCGGCCGAAGAGCTGGTGCGCTACCGCAAGCACCCGCTGGCCGGCGAGGCGGCGCTGATGCCCCTTTCGGAGCTGCAGCATGCCGCCAGCATCGTGCGCTCGCACCATGAGCGCTTCGATGGCACGGGGTACCCCGACGGACTGGCGGGTGAGGCGATCCCCATCGGCGCCCGCGTGCTGGCCGTGGTCAACGACTACGACGCGCTGCAGATCGGCACAGTGGCCGAGAAGCGCCTGGGTGTCGACGAGGCCCGGCACGCGCTTACATCGGGACGCGACCGGCGCTACGACCCGCAGGTGCTCGATGCCTTCGTCGAGATGCTGGTCAGTGCCACGACGGATGCCGTGCGCGAGCTGATGGTGCCCGCCGCCGATCTCAAGGCCGGGATGGTGCTGTCGCGAGATCTTTTCGGGCACGACGGCACGCTGCTGCTGGCCGCCGACTACGTGCTCGACGGCCGGCTGGTCGGCCAGATCCAGCAGTTCGCCCAGCGCGAAGGCGTCCTCCTGCAGCTGCACATTCGTGCCGACAGGCGCCTTTGAAGTGGAACCGACATGAGCCGCGTCCTGCTGGTCGACGACGAGCCCGGGGTCCTGAAGGCCCTGAAGCGGGTGCTGACCCGGGTACCCTGCCGCCACGACGGCATCACCTATCGGCTGCAGGTCGATCAGGCCGAGCTGCCGGAGCAGGCGCTCGAGCTCATCAACGGCCATGCCTACGACCTGATCCTGTCGGATTTCAGGATGCCGGGCATGGACGGGGTGCAGTTGCTCAAGCGGGCGCGCGCGATCCAGCCTGGGGCGGCGCGCATGATCCTGTCGGGCTACGCCGACCTCAATGGCGTCATGGCGGCCATCAACGAGGCGCAGATCGTGCGCTTTCTGTGCAAGCCCTGGAGCGACTACGAACTGGTGGCGGCCATCGCCCAGGCGCTGGCTTACCGCGCGCTGCTGCTCGAGAACCAGCGCATGGCCGATCTGCTGCGGCTGCAGGAACGGCAGCTCACGCCGCAGGACTACGAACGCCGCAGGCTCGAAGAAGCCGAGCCCGGCATCACCTCGGTACGCTGGGCTGACGATGGCTCGCTGCTGCTGGACGATGACTTGGCGAGCCAGATCGACGACGGTACGCGCAGACCGTTGACGTTGTGAACGGCGCCGACTTCGACCGCGAGCTTCCGCTGGCCGAGGTGGTGCGCGGCCTGCCCCTGGACCGGATTGCCGCAGCGCTCGAAGTGCTGCTCGGGGGCCCGGTCGGCATCGAAGACCCCTCGGGCCGCATCGTGGCCGGCCACGCCGTGCCGGGCGGCCAGGCGGTTCCCGTGGATCTGGCGATCGAGCCGCTGTGTACGGTGTGCGTACCGGCGGGGCAGCTGCAGCGGGGCGCAGCCGCAGCAACGCTCCTGAGGTCGCTGCTGCAGGCGCGCGCTCAGGTCATTCGCGCCGGCGACTTGCATGCCAGCGCATTGAGTTCCGACCACGAGGCGCTGCGCGAGGGCCACGCGGCCCTGCAACGGTCCGAAGCCCGCTACCGCGAACTGGTGCAGTCTCTGGACGAGCGCGTCAAGCAACGGGTCGCCTCGCTCGACGAGCGCCAGCGTCAGATCTACTTGGCCGAGCGACTCGCCTCGATAGGTCAGCTCGCCGCCGGCATCGCCCACGAGATCAACAACCCGATCGGCTTCATCCTGAGCAACCTCGAAACCGGTCGCCGTTACCTGCCTCAGCTGCAGGAATTCATGAAGGCGCTGCCGGCGGACTCGGCGGCCGCAGCCCGCTGGCACGAACTCGACCTGGACTTCGTCGTCGACGACCTCGACGACCTGCTGGGCGATTGCATCGCCGGCTGCCAGCGCATTGCGGCCATCGTGCGAGACGTCAAGGGATTCTCCAGTGTCGACCGCCCCGACCCCGAGGACGTGGATCTCAACGCCCAACTGGCCACCGTGGTCGCCATCGTTGCCACGCAGAAGCCCGCCGGGGTCACTCTCACGGAGCATTACGCCGCGGGCTTGCCACGCTTGTTGTGCCTGCCCGGCCACCTCAACCAGGTCTTCGCCACGCTCATCAACAACGCCATCCTGGCGATCGAAGAGCGCGAAGGCGGGCGTGTCGAGGTGCACACGCGACTAGAGGGCACGGACGTCTGGGTCGACATCGTCGACAACGGCGTGGGCATAGCGCCCGACGTGCTGCCCCGCGTCTTCGATCCATTCTTCACCACCCGCGGTGTGGGCCGCGGCATCGGCCTGGGTCTGACCGTGGCACGCGACATCGTTGGCGCCCACGATGGCCAACTGGTGCTCAACAGCGAGCCCGGGCAAGGCACCACCGCCAGCGTTCGCCTGCCTCTGACACTGACCCGATGAGCAAGCCCGACCCAGCCCTGATCGCCGACGGCGGCACCATCGCGGCGGCCGCCGCGGCCACGGCGGGCGCGCCGGCGCGGTGCCGCCTGCGCTTTGGTGATGACGAGTCGACAGGGGCTGGGGCGACGAGCCGGCCCCCCTGGCAGCGGCACGACCGCCACGCGGTGCTCGCGCCTGCAGCACGAGGCCGACGCGGACAAGCACTGCGTCACGATCGAAGACCAGGTCGGGTCCGGCCTCCACAGGCCAGGCCAGGCGCTGATCCACGCAAAGGTCGGCCTGACCTTCCGGTTCGAGCCGCGCTCGATCCTGCGCCGCTGTCCGCTCGTGGTGACGTTGGGCGAGATCCTCGGTGTCGAGACCGCCGCGGTGGCGTCTCATGCCGCGCTCACCGGCCACCCGGTGTTCTCCGTGCTGCACACCCACGCGGGCGCGGCCGTCATGGCGCAACCGGCGCGGCGTGGTCTGCCCGGCCTGCCATCGCAGCG
Organism: Burkholderiales bacterium; assembly: GCA_028872015.1. Classification (GTDB taxonomy): domain Bacteria; phylum Pseudomonadota; class Gammaproteobacteria; order Burkholderiales; family Burkholderiaceae_C; genus Rubrivivax. Next base: position 33,641 of record JAGWLO010000036.1, read on the forward strand.
GCTACCGCGGCCGCGCCGGACGCCATGAGGCGCTGGTGCCTGACATGACGATGCGCGATCCGACTGCCTCGGGTGACGACCGGCTCGACCCCCAGCGCCTGGCCGGCGCACCGGGCCCGCGCACCCTGCACGCCGATGCTGTCGAGAAGCGCGACCCGGGCCCGAGCCTGCTCGAGGAGGGGCTGCGCGCGCGAGGGTTCGAGCGCATTGCGGAGCCGACGCCATGACCGCCGCCTTTATCTGGTCGGACGTTTACGCCACCGGCTTTGCCGACGTCGACTTCCAGCACCAGCGTCTGGTCGACATGATCAACCAACTCACCTCGCAAGACAGCGTGCCGGACGCCGATGTGCTGGACGCACTGACGGCCTACGCCACCCGGCATTTCAGCGACGAGGAAGCGCTGATGGCCCGCAGCCGCCTTGCACCCGCTGCGGTGGCCGAGCATGTGGCCCAGCACCGGAACTTCGTGGCCGAGGTGCGTACGCTGCGTCAGCAGGACGCCGCCGCCAGCGACCTGGCGACGACGCAGCGCTTCCTCGCGAGTTGGCTGGCCTTCCACATCTTGGGCACCGATCGCGTCATGGCGGCGCAGATCCGGCTTGTCGATGGCGGCATGGACGCCCAGGAGGCGATCGTGCAGGCGCGCCGGGCGCAGGATGGCACGGCGGTGCAGCCGCTGCTGGACGCGCTGGCCGGCCTGTACCGTGTGGTCTCGGTGCGCAAGGAAGCGCTGGCCGCGCAGGTGGCCGAGCGCACGGCAGAGCTGCAGCACGAACGCAACGAATTGGCTTGCGTGCTCAAGCAGGTCGAACGCAGCCAGAGCCAGTTGCTGCAGTCCGAGAAGATGGCAGCCGTCGGTCTGCTGGCTGCCGGCGTGGCGCATGAGATCAACAACCCGGTGGGATTCGTCTGCTCCAACATCGGCACCCTGGCCACCTACGTGCAGCGCCTGTTCGAAGTGATCGACGCCCACACTGCGCTTCAGGCCGAGCGCGGCAGTGCCGCCGCGCAAGCGCGGCTGGACCACGCGCTGGCCACGGCCGATCTCGACTACCTGCGCGAGGATGTGGCGTCCCTCATCAAGGAATCGCAGGATGGCCTCAACCGTGTCAAGCGCATCGTCGGCGACCTCAAGGACTTCTCGCACGTCGACGAGGCACAGTGGCAGCTGGCGGACCTCAACGCCGGGCTCGAAAGCACGCTCAACATGGTCTGGAGCGAGCTCAAGTACAAGGTGAAAGTCATCCGCGACCTGGGCGAATTGCCACCAGTGCCCTGCATCGCGGCGCAGATCAACCAGGTGTTCCTGAACCTGCTGGTCAATGCAGGTCAGGCCATCGCAAGCCAAGGCACGATCACCTTGACCACGCGCGTCGATGGGAACCAGGCGGTCGTCGAGATCGCCGACACCGGCCACGGCATCCCGCGCGAGGCGCTGAGCCGCATCTTTGAGCCCTTCTACACCACCAAGCCCGTCGGCAAGGGCACTGGCCTGGGACTGTCCATCGTGTGGGACATCGTGACCAAGCACGGTGGCCAGATCGCGGTGCGCAGCGAGCCCGGCGAGGGCACCTGCTTCCGGGTGTCGCTGCCGCTCATGGCTGCCGAGGCGACGGCAGGATCGACGCCACCGGACGCACGGTCCCCCTGACCCGAGGCCCGCGCCAAGGCGGGACTCGTCTTGAAGCGGGCCGGGAAGGCCTGGACCACGCTACATCTGGTCGATCATCACTTTCCAATCGGCCGGAGAGCCGCATGAATGCTTGATATCGATTGACCCGTTCAAGCTGCGTGGCCCTGTTCATGGCCCCAAACCGTTGGCCACGCCCCTAGGCGCCTCTCGTCCGGCAAAGAGTTGCTCAGATGGTACGAGACCGGGCACTTCAACGTCCTCCATCGAGGCCTGTCCATCGCTCGCCTCAGGGCCCACTCGATAGCCCATCGCGCGATAGCCGCGCTGGCGCTTCTCCCACATCCGCAGCAGCGCCGGGTGGCCGGTGTCGACGAAGTCGATGATCCGCACGTCGGCTTTGCTGGCGTGTTCCCGGTGCAGGCGTCCAGCGTACTGCTGCAAGGTGCCCTTCCAGGAAACCGGCATGGCCAGCACCAAGGTGTCCAACGGCGGGTGGTCGAACCCTTCACCGATCAGTTTTCCGGTGGCCAGCAGGATGCGCGGTGCCTCGGGTGGCAGCGTGTCCAACTCCGTGATCAGGGCCGCGCGCTGCTTCTTCGACATCCGCCCGTGCAACACGAACGGCGCCGCTGCCTGTGCGATCAGGGCCTGGCGGATGGCCTCGAGGTGTTCGGTGCGCTCGGTCAGTACCAGCACTTTGCGGCCCTGCTCGAACGCCGCTGCTGCTTCCGCGGCGATGGCTTCGGTGCGGGCCAGGTCGTTGGCAAGGTGCCGGAAGACGTCTTGAATGCCCGCAGTGGTCGGCAGGTCGATGCGGGCAAACCGTGATCGCGGCACAACCTCCAGGTCGTGCGGCGCACCGACCGGCCTGGCTGCGGTGTGGCGGATCGGCCCGCACTGCATGAAGATGATGGGCTGCTGGCCGTCGCGGCGGATCGGCGTGGCGGTCAAGCCCAGAACGAACCTGGCCTTGGTCCGCTTGAGGATGGCGTCGAACGATGCGGCACCGACGTGGTGGCATTCGTCCACCACGATCTGACCGTAGCTCTCGACCAGCGCATTGACCTCGCCCTGCCGTGACAGCGACTGCATCACGGCGATGTCGATCATGCCGGTCGGCTTGGCCTTGCCGCCGCCGATGGTGCCGACCACGCCTTTGCCAACGCCAAGGAAGGCCTGCAGGCGTTCCTGCCATTGCTTCAACAACTCTGTGCGGTGGACCAGCACCAAGGTGTTCACGCCGCGTCGGGCGATGATGGCCGCGGCTGTCACCGTCTTGCCGAACGCGGTCGGCGCGCACAGCACACCGGCATCGTGTTTCAGCATGGCTGCCACGGCCTGCTGCTGGTCGGGCCGCAGAGTGCCGACGAAATCGGCTTGGATGGGCTCGCCGGTGAACCTTTCGTCCTGCAGGTCGCATCGGATGCCGTTGTCTTTCAGCAAGGCAAGTGCTGCGTCCAAGCAACCGCGCGGCAACGCGATGTGCTGCGGGTAGTTCTCGGCGTTGCCGATGACGCGGGGCTTGTCCCACACCGACATGCGCATGGCCTGGGCCTTGTAGAACTCGGGGTTCTGGAAGGCCGCCAGGCGGATCAGCCGATTGGCCAGCGCCTGGGGCAGCACGCTCTTCTCGAAGTAGATCAGGTTGGCGAGCGTCACGGTCAAAGCCTGGGGCATGGTGCCCGCCAGCTTGGTGGACGTACTGAACTGGCGCTTCCAAGGCGTGGCCAGATCCTCGTCGTCGATGAACGTCACGTCCAGCGGGTGAACGCCGCCGGTGGCGCGCATGATGGTCGGCTCGATGTCATGCGGCGCCATGGGCTGGATCGCGGCGAGATAGACCCACTGGTCGCCGTGCGGCCGCAGCGCGGCGTCCACAAACACGCTGCAACCGCTCTCGCGTGGATGCTTCTGCAGCGGCAGCGCGATCAAGTTGCCGAACCCTCCTTTGGGCATCGTGTCCTGGTTGGGAAACAAGCGGTCGTAGGACGCCAGCTTGAGCTGCCGGGTGCGCGCGCAGGTGTGGCTGATGATGGAGGTGCCCAGGCGCC
>JAGWLO010000117.1 GCA_028872015.1 Burkholderiales bacterium
GATTCGCGCATGGCCTTCGCCCCAATGAACGGCGGATTCCCCACTATGAAATCCGCCTTCGGCCATTCGGCAGCCCGCGGGTTCAGGTAACGCCACTGCGGCACCAGTGCCGTCTCGTCGGGCACCGGCTCACCGGTCACCGGGTGGGTCTTGAAGCTGACGCCGTCCCAGCGCTGCACCAGGTTCCCGGCGGCGTCGCGCAGCGGCTCCTGGCCGTCGTAGGCCAGCACCGCGTCGCGGTGTTCGATGTTGCCGTAGTCGTGGATCACCGGCTCGGCCACGCTGGCGTTGCCGGTGGTGCGGATGTGCCACTGCAGGTAGCCGATCCACAGCACCAGCTCGGCCAGCGCGGCGGCGCGCTCGTTGATCTCGATGCCCAGCAGCTGCTGCGGCGTCACCGTCTCGCCGGCAAAGCCCAGTGCAGCCTGGCTGTCGCCCAGGGCGTCGAGCTGCAGCAGCACCTCGCCTTCCAGGCGTTTCAGGTGTTCCAGCGTCACGTAGAGAAAGTTGCCGCTGCCGCAGGCCGGGTCGAGCACGCGCGTCGTGCACAGGCGGTGGTGGAAGCGCTTGATCTCCGCGCGCGCCTCGGCCAGCTTGTCGTCGCGCTTCCTCCCTTCCAGCGCGTTGGCCTCGGTGGCCAGCAAGAGGGCGGCGGCCTGCGCGTCGGCCCAGTCGGCGCGCAGCGGCTCCACCACGGTGGGCAGCACGAGCCGCTCGACATAGGCGCGCGGCGTGTAGTGCGCGCCCAGGGCGTGGCGCTCGGCGGGGTCGAGCGCGCGTTCGAGCAGGGTGCCGAAGATGGCCGGCTCGACCTCGCGCCAGTTGCTGGCCGCGGCGTCGATCAGGCCGGCGATGTGGCGGCGCGTCAGCGGCAGCACGTAGCCGTCGTCGCCGCTGCCCTTGAACAGCTTGCCGTTGAAGCGCAGCACCTTGGCGGCCAGCGCGGGGCTGAAGCCGCCGCGGTCCATGTCGGCCCACAGCACGCGCAGCATCTGGCGCAGGGTCTCGGGGTCGTCGCGGTGGCGCTGCAGCAGGGCGACGAAGGCGCCGCGGCCGTCGGCGGCCTTGGGCAACAGTTCCACGTCTTCGGCGAACATGCTGAAGAGGCAGCGCGTGAGGAAGGCGGCCACACCCTCGGCGCCGTGGCCCTCGGCTTCGAGGTCGCGCGCCAGCAGGGCCAACTTGGCCGCCACCTCGCGCGTGACCTTGGCGCTGGCGCGCGCCGGGTCCAGCGCCAGCGGGTCCAGCCAGAGCTGGCGCAGGCGCTCGCGCACGGTGGCCTCGCGCAGGCGGGCCAGCGGCAGGCGGTGGCTGCGCGCATCGGGGTAGGGCGTGTAGGTGGCGCCGCTGCGCGTGAATTCAGCGTAGAGCTCGATGACGTGGCCCACGTCCACCACCAGCACGAAGGGCGGGCGGCCCTCGCCGGCCGGCAGCGCGCGGGCATAGCCCTCGGCCTGGGCGCGGGCGCGCAGCAGGGCTTCGTCGAAGCCCTTGGTGTGCGCGCCGGCCTTGACCTTCTTCGCTTCCAGCACGAAGGCGCCGCGGCGGTAGCAGTCGATGAAGCCGAAGCTCTGCTGCCCGTCGCCATGCGCGAAGGTGACGCGGCGCTCGAAGACGTAGGCGTTGTCGCCCGCCTCGTCGCTGGCGGGCTCGGGCCCGGGCACGCCCAGCAGCGCGCAGAGTTCGGTGATGAAGAGCTGGTAGTTGGCGCGCTCGCTGCCCCGCGCGTCGGCCCAGCGGGCGATGAAGGCGTCGGTCTTGTCGGTTTCCGGCATGTCCGCAGCTTAGCCGGCCACGCCAGAATCCCGGCATGAAGCAGCGGCGGTGCGCGTGGTGGAGCGGGGCCCTCGGGGTGGTCGTCATGGGGCTGGCGGCGGCCGCAGCGGCGGCCGATGCCGTGCCGGCCCCGGCCCCGGCCCCCGCCGCCTCGGCGCCTGCCACGCGCCCGCGCATCGGCCTGGTGCTGGGCGGCGGCGGGGCGCGCGGTGCGGCGCACATCGGCGTGATCGAGACGCTCGAGCGCCTGCACGTGCCGGTGGATTGCGTGGCCGGCACCAGCATGGGGGCGCTGGTGGCCGGGGCCTGGGCGGCCGGCCTGTCGCCGGCGCAGATGCGGGCCGAGCTCGACCGGGCCGACTGGTCCGACATGTTCCAGGACAGCCCCGGCTACCCGGAGCTGAATTTCCGCGAGAAGCTGCTGTCGCAGCGCTTCCTGCCCGGCACCGAGACCGGGCTGCGCGACGGCAGCACGCTGGGGCCGCCGGGCTTCGTCAACGGCCAGAAGATCAAGCTCTTCTTCAACCACCTGGTGCGCGCCGACACCGGCCAGCGCCTGATCCAGGACCTGCCGCTGCCGGTGTCCATCGTGGCCACCGACATCGGCACCGGCGCGCGCGTGGTGCTGCGCAGCGGCAGCCTGCCCGACGCCATGCGCGCCAGCATGTCGGTGCCCGGCCTGATGGCGCCGCTGGACTACCGCGGCCGCAAGCTGGTGGACGGCGGGCTGGTGGACAACGTGCCCATCCGCGAGGTGCAGGACCGCTGCCACCCGGACGTGGTGATCGCCGTCAACGTGGGCTCGCCGCCGCTGCGGCCCGACCAGGTGACGAGCCTGATCTCGGTCACGGCGCAGATGGTCTCGCTGCTGACCGAGCAGAACGTGCAGGCTTCGCTGGCGCTGCTGCGGCCGCAGGACATCCTGATCCAGCCCGACCTGGGCGACATCACGGCGGCCGACTTCTCGCGCCACGAGGAGGCCGCCGACCGCGGCCGCGCGGCGGCCGAGGCGCTGGCCGCCCGGCTGGCCCCGCTGGCCATGAGCGCCGGCGATTACGCCGCCTGGCGCGCCCGCATCGAAGTGCCCGCGCCGGCGCCGCCGCGCATCGACCGGATCGAGATCACGGGCCTGAAGCGCGTGAACCCCGAGGCCGTGCGGCGCTACATCCAGCAGCGCGACGGCCAGCCGCTGGACACGGCGATGCTCAACCGCGACCTGCTGCGGGCCTACGGCGATGGCGACTACGAGCGCGTGGACTACAGCGTGCTCACCGAGGACGGCCAGCATGTGCTGCGCGTGACGCCGGTGGAGAAGAGCTGGGGCCCCGACTACCTGCGCTTCGCGCTGCGGCTGGAGACCAACCTCAGCCAGGGCTCGACCTACCTGCTGCGCGCCGGCTACGAGCGCACCTGGATCAACGCGCTGGGCGGCGACCTGCTGCTCACGGGCGAGATCGGCAGCCACAGCGGCCTGGGCGTCGATTTCTACCAGCCGCTGGATGGGGCGCAGCGGTTCTTCCTGGACGCCCGGGCCGGCTACCGGCGCGAGCGCACCGACTACTGGGTGCTCGACCAGCGCGTGGCCGAGTACCGCACCGCGCGCACCACGGCGGCGCTGCAGGCGGGCGTGAACTTCATGCGCCTGGGCCAGCTGCGGCTGGGCTGGGTCGAGAGCAAGGTGAACCACACGCTGGAGACCGGCAGCGACATCTTCGCCCTGGTGCCGCAGCGCCCGGGCGGCGGCTGGCAGCTCGCGCTCGACATGGACCGGCTCGACCGGCTGTCCTTCTCCAGCCGCGGCTGGTCCACCCACGCCAGCCTGTTCTCGTCCGACCAGCTGGGCTACGGCAAGGTGGTGCTGGACAACCGTGCCGCCTGGCCCTGGCGGCAGTGGGTGCTGGGCGCGCGCGCCAGCTGGGTGGGCGCCACCCGCGGCAGCCGGCTGCCGATCAACGATGCCGGCAAGCTGGGCGGCTTTCTCAACCTCACCGGCTTTGCGCGCGGCCAGCTCATCGGCGACGACATCGCCTACGCCCACGTGCGCGCCGAACGCATCATCGGGCGCGCCCCGCTCGGGCTCACGGGCGACCTGCGCCTGGGCGTGGCGCTCGAGGCCGGGCGCGTGGGCCACCCCTACACCCTGCAGCAGCACAACGGCTGGCTGTACTCGGTGGCCGCCTACCTGGGCGGCGAAGGGCCGCTGGGCCCGGCCTACGTGGGCCTGGGGCTGGGCACGGGCAAGTCGCTCAACGCGTACCTGGTGATCGGGGCGCCCTGAGCGTCGGGTCGTTGCCGCGCTCCAGGGCGCCGCCGGCCGTGGCGCGCAGGCACCTGCTGCCGGCGGCACCCGCCAGCACGATGCGGCTGACGCCGGGCCCGTCCAGCACCCCGTCCAGCGGCGTCTGCGCGAAAGGCGAATTGAGCGGCCTGCGGATCAGCGGCTCGCCAGTCGCCGGCACCAGCCGCTGGCCATCGTCATGGCTTGAACGGCGTCACCCCGGTCGCGGCGAACCAGTTGTCGGCGATGGACACCGGCGCGCCCTGGGCGGCGTTGTAGTTGATGGTGATCTCGGCGTCCTGCGCGATGCGGCGGCTGGCGGTGATGACCAGGCTCAGGCGATCGGGGCCGGGCGCGTAACGCGCGTTCGCGGGGTTGTCGTGGTTGTACAGGCTGCCGAACCCCAGGGCCAGCACGCTGGTGTCGCGCACCTGGGCCAGGGTGTGCCAGTCGAACACCATCCGCTGCAATTCGGCCGGCAGGTCGGCGTAGCGCGTCGCGAGCGGGATGACAGGGCAGACCTCGATCACCTCGCCTTCCTCGATCGCCCTGGAAGCGAACACGCCGCGGCCTTTCGGGGTGCCGGTGTCCTTGACGTGGCCCAGGGCCGGGTGGATGGCGCGGGCTTCCACGGCGGCCTCAGGCTCCGCTCAAGCCCGCCACCGCCAGCCGCACCGCCGCCAGGCCCTGCGCCAGCACCTGCTGCTGCCACTCGGGCGTCTCGACGTAGAAGGCCGCGCGCATCGCGCGGCGGGCCTGTTCGCGGCCTTCGGCAGGGGCTTCGGGGTGGGCGGCGTGCCAGTGGTCGGCGCGCAACGCGGCCAGCGTGACTTCCAGCGGCAGGGTGCCGTATTCGAGCGCGATGCCGGTGAACTCGGCCTGGGGGCATTCGTCGTAGGCCGCCTGCCACATCATGCCTTCGAGCTCGGACGAACTCGAGCTGCCGTCGTGCAGCGCCGTCACGCGGCCGCCGTCGGCGCCCCACCAGGCGCGGGCGCGCTGCACGGTGGCGGGGTCGGGCCGCGCGGCCAGGATGCGCTCGCCATGGCCGCTGGGGCCCAGGCCGGTGTGCAGGTCGATCCAGGCCAGGCGGCGACAGCCGCGGCCGTGCTGGCGCAGCACGCGGCGCAGCGTGAGGTGGCTCCAGGTGGGCGCCGCGCCGCCGTAGAACAGGCCCTGCGGATGGCGGTACTGGCCGCCCGAGACGGCCTGCTGCAGCGCGCGCGGGCCGTGCGCGGCGGCGTAGGCCTGCAGGCCGGCCTGCACTTCGGGGCCGGGCGGCCACCGCTCGGGCAGCAGCAGCTGGGCGATGGCGTCGTAGCCGGGGTTGGCCGGCAGCGGCTGCGTGAAGTCGACCCAGTTGCGGTTCAGGTCCACGCCTTCGTGGGTGACGCGGCGCTGGTGCGAAAAGCCGTGCGGGTTCAGCGCGTGGATGAGCAGCAGCGCCACGCCCGCGGCCTGCGCGTCGGCCCGCAGCGCGGCCTCGGCCAGCAGGACGTTCTGCACCGCCGAGCCGGCGAAGCCCTCCACGCCGTGACAGGCGCTGCTCACCACCAGCAGCGCCGGCGCGTCGAAGCCGCCGCTGCGCGCCACGTCCATCGCCAGCGCCTCGCCCTCGGCCCCCGGCAGCGGGTGGGCGTAGGTCTGCACCGTGGCGCCGGCCGCGCCGGCGGCGCTGAGAAAGAGCTGCCGCGCCTGGCGGTAGGTCTGGGCGAAGCCGGCCTCGGGCATGGCGGTGCTCAGGCGGTCGTGCCGGTAGCGGTCACCGTGGCGGGCTGCGGCTGCGCCAGCCAGGCTTCGGCCAGGCGCACCCAGGCCGTGGCGCCGAGCGGGATCAGCTCGTCGTTGAAGTCGTAGCTCGGGTTGTGCAGCATGCACGGGCCCATGCCGTGCCCGCCATCGCGGTGGCTGCCGTCGCCGTTGCCGATCAGGAAGTAGCAGCCGGGCTTGCGCTGGAGGAAGAAGCTGAAGTCCTCGGCGCCCATCGTCGGCTCGAACTCGAGCACGCTCTGCGCGCCGACCACCTCGCCCAGCACGCGGCGTGCGAACTCGGTCTCCGCCGGGTGGTTGACGGTCGGCGGGTAGTTGCGATGGAAGCTGAACTCGCAGCGCGTCTCGAAGGCGGCGCAGGTCGCCTCGGCGATGGCCTGCATGCGGCGCTCGACGAGGTCGAGCACCTCGGTCGTGAAGGTGCGCACCGTGCCCTGCAGCTCGCAGCTGTCGGGGATCACGTTCGTCGCCTCGCCGGCGTGGATCATCGTGACCGAGATCACCGCGGTCTCGATCGGCCGCTTGTTGCGCGTGACGATGGTCTGGAAGGCCTGCACCAGCTGCGCCGCCACCGGCACCGGGTCGATGCCGTTGTGCGGCATCGCCGCGTGCGCGCCCTTGCCGCGGATCGTGATCTTGAATTCGTTGCTGCTCGCGAACACCGGGCCCGCCTTCAGCGCGAACTGCCCCACCGCCATGCCCGGCCAGTTGTGGGCACCGAAGATCGCCTCCATCGGGAACTTGTCGAACAGGCCGTCCTGCATCATCTCGCGCGCGCCGCCGCCGCCTTCCTCGGCGGGCTGGAACACGAGGTAGACCGTGCCGTCGAAGTGGCGGTGCGTGGCCAGGTGCTTGGCCGCGGCCAGCAGCATCGCCGTGTGGCCGTCGTGGCCGCAGGCGTGCATCCGGCCGGGGTGCCGGCTGCGGTGCGGGAAGTGGTTGTGCTCGGTCATCGGCAGGGCGTCGATGTCGGCGCGCAGGCCCACCGCCCGCGCGCTGCTGCCGTTCTTGACGATGCCGACGACGCCGGTCTTGCCCAGCCCGCGGTGCACCGGGATGCCCCAGTCGGTGAGCGCCTGGGCGATGACGTCGCTGGTGCGCTGCTCCTCGAAGCAGAGCTCGGGGTGGGCGTGGAGGTCGCGCCG
>JAGWLO010000118.1 GCA_028872015.1 Burkholderiales bacterium
ACGCCATGTTGGTGTCGTCCATCTGCACGTAGCGGCAGCCGGCGTTGTAGAGCGAGCGCAGCTCTTCGCCGTAGGCGGTGGCCACGTCGTCGTAGAAGTCGGGATCGAGCTCGGGGTAATGCTGCTTGCTGATGCCGGCGCGGCCGCCGCGGAAGTGCAGCATCGTCGGGCTCGGGATCGTGACCTTGGGCGTCATGCCCGGCGCCACCTGGCGCTTGAGGAACTCGAAGTCGGCGCGCTGGATGTCCTTCACGTGGCGCACGGTGTCCACCACGCGCAGCACCGGCGGGGCCAGTTCCTCGCTGCCGTCGGGCTTGCGGACCGTGACCGGGATATCGGTCTTCACGCCGCCGAGTTGGTCGAGGAAGTCGATGTGGAAATAGGTGCGCCTGAACTCGCCGTCGGTGATGCTCTGCAGGCCCACGTCCTGCTGCAAGGCCACGATCTCGGCGATCGCCTTGTCCTCCACCGCACGCAGCTGGGCCGCGGTGATGGACTTCCTGACGAAGAACTGCTCGCGCGCGTCCAGCAGGAACTGCGGGCGCAGGAAGCTGCCGACATGGTCGGCGCGAAACGGCGGCGTGCTGCGCAGGGTCATCGGGGTGCTCCCTGGGGTGGGGTCAGGCGGCGCTGCGCTCGGCGTGCCAGTCCACCAGCCGCCGCATGTTCGCCAGCGACACCCAGTGCAGGTGGATCAGCCCGAGCACGCCGTTGCGGTGCAGCTCCATCACCACCGCCTCGGGCAGGTTGGTGACCTTGCGGTCGTCCACCGTCAGGAAGCCGTCGACGCTGTGCTTGCGGCCGTCGGGCAGCGTGGCGTCGAAGCGCATCTCGCGCAGCAGGTCGAGCTCGACCAGCCGGTGGCCGATGACCCGCGTGCGCTGGATGTCGGCTTCCAGGTTCTCGAGGGCAGTGGTGGCCTCGGCCAGCAGCGGCGACTTCTCGCCTTCGGGCGTGAACAGCGGCTGGCCGTCGGGCGCGTCGACCCCGGCGTACGCCATGTCCAGGCAGATGGCGAAGCGCTGCTCGTCCAGGCGCCCGATGCCGAAGGGGTAGTTGCGCAGCACCGCCGGCATCGACTGGGCGCGCCAGCGCTCGCCGCTGAGGTACAGGTTTTCGTTGTGCGTCAGGCCCAGCACCGCGATCGGCGCCACCGCCTCGCGCCCGTCGGGCTCCTTGCCGGCGCGCACGAACACGATCGGGAACTCGCGGCAGGTGTCGCCGAACTCGATCGCCGAGACGAAGATGGCGTTCAGCTGCTTGGCCACCGACCAGTCGGTGACGGGCAGGCGCAGCTTCAGCGCGCGGTGCAGCGCGCTGTCCAGTGCCACGGGCTGGCGGTGCAGGTTGGTGTTGATCAAACGGTTTCTCCAGGGGTTTCGTCGGTGCGCGAGACCAGCACCTTGTCGACTCGCTTGCCGTCGAGGTCGACGACCTCGAAGCGCCAGCCCTCCCAGTCCACGCTGTCGGTGGTGGCGGGCAGGCGACCGAGCAGGAGCATGATCATGCCAGCCAGCGTGTTGTAGCGGCCCCGCTCCTCGTCGGGCAGGCTCTTCAGCCCGAGCCGGTCCTTCAGCTCGGGCACCGGGATCAGGCCGTCGAGCAGCCAGCTGCCGTCGGCGCGCTGCACGGCCCAGGCGTCGTCGTCGCTGGGTGCGCCGAACTCGCCGGTGATGGCCTCCAGCAGGTCGCGCTCGGTGATCACGCCCTGCACCGCGCCGTACTCGTCGACCACGAAGACCAGCTCGACGCGCGAGCCGCGGAAATGCTCGAGCAGCTCCATGCCGGTGAGCGTCTCGGGCACGAACACGGCCGGCTGCATGTGCTCGCCCAGGTTCGGCCGCTCGCCACGCGCCAGCGGCGCCAGCAGGCTGGCCACGCTCACCCAGCCCTGCACGTCGTCGAGCGAGCCGCGGCACAGCGGCAGCCGCGCATGGCCGCTGTCGGCGATGACCTGCAGCTGGTGCTCCAGCGGGTCGGCCAGGTCGAGCCAGACGATCTCGGCGCGCGGAATCATCATCGAGCCGATCTGGCGGTCGTCCAGGCGGAAGACGTTGCGCACCATCTGGTGCTCCTGGGCTTCGATCACGCCGGCGTCCAGGCCCTCTTCCAGGCTGGCCGCGATCTCGGCCTCGGTCACCAGGCGCGACGGCCCGTCGCGCACGCCCATCAGGCGCAGCACGGCATCGGTGGCCAGGCTGAGCAGCGTCACCAGCGGGCGCACGCCGGTGGACAGCCAGTTCATCGGCCGCGCCACCAGGCGCGCCACCATCTCGGGGTACATCTGGCCCAGGCGCTTGGGCACCAGCTCGCCGAAGATGATGGTCAGCACCGTGATCAGCAACACCACCAGGCCGGTGGCCGTGATGGCCGCGCCGCGCACCGGCGCGCCGAAGCTCTGCACCAGCCAGGCCGCCACGGGCTCGCTGAACGCGGCTTCGCCCACGATGCCGTTGAGCACGCCGATCGAGGTGATGCCGATCTGCACCGTGGACAGCCAGCGCGTGGGGTTCTCGTGCAGCTCCATTGCCGCCGCGGCCCCGGCCTGGCCGCCTTCGACCATCACCTGCAGCCGCGCCTTGCGGCTGGCCGTGAGCGCCATCTCCGACATCGCGAAGAGGCCGTTGAGCAGGATGAGAAAGACCAGCAGGGTGAAGTTCATGCGCGCCGCCGGCGGGTGCGGGCGGTGGCTGCCAGGGTGGCGGGGGAGCGTAGCAGAATCACCGCATGATCCATCTCGTGGGCGACGTGCAGGGCTGCGACGAGGCCCTGGGGCGCCTGCTCGACACCCTCGGCTACTCGCCCTCGCGCGACCGCATCGTGCTGCTGGGCGACCTGGTCAACCGCGGCCCGGCCTCGCTGGCCGTGCTGCAACGCCTGGCCGGGCTGGGCGATGCGGCCGCCTGCCTGCTGGGCAACCACGATCTGCACCTGCTGGCGGTGGCGCACGGCGTGCGCCCGCTGCACCGCGGCGACACCTTCGGCGACGTGCTCGCCGCCCCCGACCGCGACGCCTGGATCGACTGGCTGCGCCGGCAGCCCCTGGCGCGCCTGGAATCGGGCTGGCTGTGCGTGCACGCCGGCGTGCTGCCCCCGTGGGACACCGCGCAGACGCTCGCCCTGGCCGCCGAAGTGCAGGCCCTGCTGCGCGGGCCCGGGCTGGCCGACTTCCTGCCGCTGATGTACGGCAACGAGCCGGCGCGCTGGAGCGACGCGCTGCAGGGCCCCGAGCGCTGGCGGCTGGTGATCAACACCCTCACGCGGGCCCGCTTCTGCAGCCCCGAGGGCACACTCGACTTCAAGGCCAAGGAAGGCGCGGACCGGGCCCCGCCGGGACTGCTGCCGTGGTTCGAGGCGCCGGGCCGGCGCACCGCCACGCAGCCCATCGCCTTCGGCCACTGGAGCACCCTGGGCCTGGTGGACCGGCCCGGGCTGCTGGCGCTGGACACCGGCTGCGTCTGGGGCGGCGCCCTGACCGCGGTGCGCGTGGACGGCGGCCGGCGCGAGGTGGTGCAGGTGCCCTGCCCCGCCGCGCAGCGGCCCGGCGCGCGGTGAACCGCCGGCGACGCCGATAATGGCCGCGCAGGAAGCGTGGCAGAGTGGTCGATTGCACCGGTCTTGAAAACCGGCGGCCCGCAAGGGCCCGTGAGTTCGAATCTCACCGCTTCCGCCAGCCCGCCAGATGCTTCCGTGCACCTCACCCCTTGTCGATGACCCCCATCGCGGCGCTGCTGAATCCGGCGTTGCCCACGCCGCGCACCGCTGCCCGCTGTGCGGGGCGCCCAATGCGTGCCAGGTGGCGGGATCCGGCGGGCTCGATGGGCCCTGCTGGTGCACCGCGGTCGCGATCTCGCCCGCCGTGTTGCAGTCGGTGCCGGCTGGGCAGCACCGCGCGGCCTGCCTCTGCCGGGCCTGCGCGACGCGCGATCAGCCGGCGGCCGGCAGCGCCTGAAACAGTTCGGCCGGCGCCAGCCGCAGCAGCGCGCTGGCCTGCGCCGGGGTGCCGAACAGCCACGGGTCCGCATCCTCGGGCTCGATCGGGATCACGCTGCGCTTGTCCTGCCGGTCGGGCGGGCGCTTCGGATCGGGCCGGTGCATGCGCTGCATCAGCGGGTGCCCGTCGGCGTTGATGGTTAGCAGGGTGTAGCTCTCGACGATCTCGCCCGTCTGCGGGTCGGCCCAGGCATTCCACAGCCCGGCCAGCCCCCACGGCAAGCCGTCGGCACGCCTGAAGATCCAGGGCACGTGCCGGCCGCTTTCCCAGTTGGGCTCGAAGAAGGCCAGGGCCGGGACGAGGCAACGCTGGCCTCGGGCCCAGGGGTCCTTGTAGCTGGCCTTCTGCGCCAGCTCTTCCGACCTGGCGTTGCTGGTGGCGAACCTGAGCCGGCGCTCCCTGGCGAACCAGGGGATCAGCGACCACTGGCCGACGACCAGCTCGGGCTGCGGCGCGGCGGCCTCACGGGCGGCGCGGATGAAGGGCCCCGGCTGGTTCGGGAAGACCTCGCCACCGCGCCAGGGGTTGTGCCGGCCGATGTGCCAGTGGCTCTCCATCGTCGCGGCCTCGGGGGAGATGTAGCGCGTGCACATCGCGGCACTGTAGCGAGGTGCAGCCCTGGGGCCCGGCCGCGGTGCGCGGCCCGGCCGGCGTTCAGCCGTGCAGTTCGCGCAGGGCGATGTCGGCCGAGGCCTGCGGTGTGGCCCTGGGCCGCACCGCCTCGCGCGCCAGCGCACGCGCCGAGGGCGAGCCGAGGTCGCCCTGCATCTCGAACTCCGACGGCGCCGCATCGCCCAGCGCGGCGTAGGCGGCGGCCAGGTCCTCGGGCACGTCCAGGGGCGCCGGGCCGGTGTCGGCCAGCGCGGCGTAGGCGGCGGCCAGGACGTCGTCGTCCGAGCTGGCGCCCGGGCTGGCGCCGCCGCTGCCGGCGCGGGCCGGGCCGTCGCCCGGCCGGTCGCCGGCGGCATCGGCCGTCGGCGCATCGGCATCCGCCAGCGCCGCCACGGCAGCCAGGACGTGGGTCTCGGTCTCGGCCGCGGCGGCGACCTGGGCACCCGGGGCAATGTGCTCGCGCTCCATCACGGCCACGGCCATGCGCGAGCGCAGGCTGGCCAGCCCCACCGGCGACCAGTTCGTCACCAGGGTCTCGAGCTGCTCGAGCGCCCGCTCCAGCAGCTCGGACGGCAGCTTGCCCAGGGCGCGGAAGCCCTTCTTCTGCAGCGCCTTCTCGACGAACACCAGGTGGCGCATCGCCAGGCGCGTGCCGGGCACCTCGTCCAGCAGCGCCGTCAGCTGCTGCCGCGTCAGCGCCAGCTCCTGCGCGTCCTTGGCCACCACCTTGGCTACGCGCATGGTCGTCCGGGGCTTGGGCGGTGGCGGTCGCGGGCGCTCCTCGAGCACGAGGCGCACACCGTCCTCGGCGCGGCGCAGGGCCAGGTCGTGCTTGAAGAACGCAATCACGGCCGCGCGCAGCGCGAGGACGAGCCGGACGATTCGGGCAAGGACTTTCATCGGGGTCGGGCCTTGGGGCTGGGCCTGGGCCTGGCAGCAGGCCCGCCGGGGATGCGCACAGGGGGCATGCGGGGCTATCGGCGCGCCGGGCCTGCAGCTTGAGCCGCGGTTGTGAGCAAGTGCGACAGCGGCCGCCCATGCGGCCACCCGGTCAGGCCATGCAGGTGCGGTTCTTGCCGGTGCGCTTGGCCTCGTACAGGGCCTCGTCGGCGCGCTCCAGCGTGGCCTCCAGCGCCTCGCCCGGGCGCCAGGCGCTGACGCCGGCCGAGAAGGTGACGAAGACCTCGCGCCCTTCGTGCAGGAACAGCGCCTCGCTCAGGCTGCGCTGCAGCCGCGTGAGCACCAACCGCGCCTCCTCCGGTGCGGTGGCCGGCAGCAGCACCACGAACTCCTCGCCACCGAAGCGCGCCAGGTGGTCGGCCGGACGCAGGCGCTCGCGCACGGCCGCGGCCAGCGACTTCAGCGCCACGTCGCCCGCGGCATGGCCCAGGGTGTCGTTCAGGCGCTTGAAGTTGTCGATGTCGATCAGACCCACCGCCAGCGGCGCCGCGGCCTCGCCCTCGGCCTGCAGCAGGCGCTGCTGGCGCGCACGCTCGGCCTCGAAGGCCTGCGTCAGGCCGCGCCGGTTGGCGACCTGGGTCAGGGCGTCGGTGGACACCTCGTCCGACAGCCGCCGCAGCTCGGCCTCGAGCTCGCGCACCTTCGCCTCGAGCTCGCCGGCCCGCGCGCGGTCGGCCTGCAGGCGCTGCTGCGACTGGCCCACCGCGGCCTGCACCGTGCGCGTGTCCTCGATCATGGCGCGCACCACGCCGGCCAGGCCCTGCAGGCTGTCGGCGCGCTCGATGGCCTGCGCGTGCTGGGCCGTGGCCAGCTGGAAGCGGCCGGCATGCTCGCCCAGTTCGCCCACCTCGTGCAGCATGTCCTGGATCA
The DNA here is from genome assembly GCA_028872015.1 of Burkholderiales bacterium. Taxonomy (GTDB): domain Bacteria; phylum Pseudomonadota; class Gammaproteobacteria; order Burkholderiales; family Burkholderiaceae_C; genus Rubrivivax. Next base: position 6,437 of record JAGWLO010000118.1, read on the forward strand.
GCTGCTTCAGGGCCGATTGCGCGGCGCGCCGGTCGTCGCGCACGCGCTGCTGCTGGCGCCGCGTCTCGGCCAGCATCGCGCCGGCGGCGCGCACGCCGCGCACGCTGGGGCCCTGCTGCAGATCGGCGTCGAGCCGGGCCTGCAGGCTCTCGCACTGGCCGCGCACCCAGCTGTCGTCCTCGGCCAGCTCGGCCAGGCCGGCGCCGAGCGAGCGGCACAAGGCGCCCAGCTCGTCGACCAGGTGATGGCGGTGCGCGAACAGCCGGCGCGCGCGGGCGCACACGGCATCGATCGCAGCCACGCGCTCGGGCGTGGCGCCGCCGGCGGCCACGCCGTCGGCCAGCACCGCCAGCTGCGCGGCCAGCTCGGCCGCCCGCGGCTCCTGCGCGGCCAGGCCGGCGCGCACGGTGGCTTGCAGCGCGCTCACCAGCGGCGGCCAGTGGCCATCCGGCAGGGCGGCCGGGCCGGCC
>JAGWLO010000119.1 GCA_028872015.1 Burkholderiales bacterium
TACCAGCCGAAGACGCGCTGCTTGGCGTAGCGGGCGTTGCCGCCGAAGAGCTCGTCGCCGCCGTCGCCGGCCAGCAGCCGGGTGACGCCGTCTTCGCGCGCCATCTTCGCGCAGTAGTAGGCGGGCAGGGCCGAGCTGTTGCCGAAGGGCTGGTCGTAGTGCGCGGCCACGGCCGGGATGGCGCGCACCAGGTCGTCGGGCGTCACGTAGTACTCGTGGTGCTCGGTGCCGAAGCGTTGGGCGGCGATGCGCGCGTAGGCCATCTCGTCGTAGCCCTCGGCCTCGAAGCCGATCGAGTACGTGGCCGCGGGCCGGCCGGCCACCTGGCCGATCATGCCGGCCACGGTGGAGCTGTCGGTGCCGCCGCTCAGAAAGCAGGCCGGCTTGCTGCCGTCCAGCTGGTCGGCCACGGCCTCGCGCACGCGCTGGCGGAAGGCGGCGGCCAGGGGCTCGAAGGGCGGGCGCCGGGCCTCGTCGAAGTGCGGCGTCCAGTAGGGCGCCACGGTGAGCCGGCCGTGCTCGAACCACGCGCAGTGCGCCGGCGGCAGGCGGTGCACGCCCTGGAACACGGTGCGCGGCGACGGCACGACGTGGAAGTACAGGTAGTCGAAGATCGCCTGCGGGTCGAGCGGGGCCGCCGGCGGCAGCGCGGCCAGGGTGTCGGCGCGCTCGGCGTGGTGCAGCCGGCCGTCGATGACGCGCCAGCACAGCGTCTGCACCGCGAAGCGGTCCACGGCCAGGAAGGTGCGGCCGGCGGCGTCGGTGCAGGCGATGGCGAAATCGCCGTCCACCCCGGCGGCGGCCTGGGCCGGGTCGCCGGCCGGGGCCTGCGCCAGCGCGGCCCGCCAGGCCGCGGGCGCGCCCTGCGCGGCGGCCAGCCGGGCCAGGGCGGGGTCGCGAAACCGCGGCCGGCCCAGGGCCAGTGCCGCGGCCGGGTGCGTGCCGGCGGCTCGGACGATGGTGTTCTCGGTCATCTCGTGGAGGCGGTGGTCACAGCCTCTGTGGGGCCCGGGCAGGAAGCGGTCAATGCTAACGGGGCGGCCCCGCCTGCGGCGCAGGGCGCCGGGGCCGCCGTGCGGGATGGCACCGATTCCAGGGCCGGCCGGGGCTGACCCCGGTTAGTATTACGGCCGTTATAACAAGGACGCCGCCATGACCACGCTCAAGCTCACCCAGATCGGCAACTCGGTGGGCGTGATCCTGCCCAAGGAGATGCTGGCCCGGCTGAAGCTGGAGAAGGGGGACAGCGTGTTCGTGACCGACGCGCCGGGCGGCGTCACGCTGACGCCATACGACCCGGCGCTCGAAGAGCAACTGGCGCTGGGCCGCGAGTTCATGCGCGAGTACCGCGACACCTTCCACCAGCTCGCCAAATGAGCTGGCGCTGGGTCGACCGGCGTGCGCTGCTGTTGCTGCATGCCGACAGCCTGGCCGAGCATGGCGGCGCGCCTGGCCTGCGCGACGAGGGCCTGCTCGACTCGGCGCTGGCGCGGCCCCTGAACCTGGCTGCCTACGGGCAGCCCGACCTCGCAGCGCTGGCGGCGAGCTACGGCGTCGGCCTGGCGAAGAACCACGCCTTCGTCGACGGCAACAAGCGCGCAGCCTTCCTGGCCATGGGTCTGTTCATGGGTCTCAACGGCCACCGGCTCACGGCCAGCCAGGCCGACGCCACGCTGGTCATGCTCGCGGTCGCCGCAGGCACGCTGGACGAGGGGGCCCTGGCCGCCTGGCTGCGCCAGCACAGCCGGCCGCGCGCGGGCTGAGCGGCGCCGCCGGGTGCGGCCCGCGCCGCCCCTTAAACTGCGCCGAGACCAACCCGATCCGCCCCATGAAGAGCACGACGCGGCCGCGCGCCAGCGCCAAGACCGCCGCCCGGGCGGCGCCGAAGGCCACGCTGGGCACAGTGGCCGCGCTGGCCGGCGTGTCGCCCAGCACCGTCTCGCGCATCCTGAACGGCACCGCCGTCGTCAGCGACGACAAGCGCGCGGCGGTGGACGCCGCCATCGCGCGCCTGGGCTTCGTGCCCGACCCGGTGGCGCGCGGCCTGGCCGGCGGGCGCACGCTCAGCGTGGGCGTGGTGACGCAATCGATCGACAGCCCGTTCTACGGCGTGGCGCTGCGCGGCATCGAGGACGAGCTGGCGCGCGCCGGCTACAGCCCGCTGTTCGTCAGCGGCCACTGGAACGCCACCGAGGAAGCGCGCTGCATCGAGGTGCTGCGCTCGCGCCGGGTGGACGGCATCATCGTGCTCACCGGCCGCCTCAGCGACGCGGCGCTGCGCGCCCAGGCCAAGGCGCTGCCCATCGTGGTGACCGGCCGCACCCTGAAGGCGCCGGGGCTGTACGCGCTGCAGTTCGACAACTTCGAGGGCGGGCGGCTCGCCACCCACCACCTGCTGGCGCTGGGCCACCGGCGCATCGCCTTCATCGCGGGCGACGCGCAGCACCCCGACGCCAACGAGCGCCAGCGCGGCTACCGCGCCGCGCTCGAGGCCGCGGGCCTGGCCTTCGACCCCGACCTCGTGGTGCCCGGCCAGTACCACGAGCAGAGCGGCCTGATGGCGGTGGAGCGGCTGCTCGACCGCCGCGTGCCCTTCAGCGCCATCTTCGCCGCCAACGACCAGATGGCTTTCGGCGCCGCGCTGGCGCTGCACCGGCGCGGGCTGCGGGTGCCCGAGGACGTGTCGCTGGTCGGCTTCGACGACCTGGCCAGCGCCGTGTACGCCAGCCCGCCGCTGAGCACGGTGCAGCAGCCGGGCTACGACATCGGCCGCCTGGCCGCGCAGTCGATGCTGCAGCTGCTGGCCGGGACGCAGCCCGACGCGGTGCTGCCGGCGCCGCGCCTGATCGTGCGCGAATCCAGCAGCGCCCCCGGCGCGGCCTGAGCCACCCAGCCGGCGCCGGGCCGCGGCACGCCGCGCCGCCCCTGTGCTCGGAATCCCTCGATTGACAGCCGGCGCCGGGGCCGACTAGAGTTGAAAGCGCTTTCAAGACGACCCCGGCCCGCTTCCGCTTCCCCATGACCCTGCCTCCGCCCGCCGCCAGCCGCCACCGCTTCCCGCCCGACTTCGTCTGGGGCGTGGCCACCAGCGCCTTCCAGATCGAGGGCGCCGCCGACGAGGACGGCCGCGGCGAATCGATCTGGGACCGCTTCTGCCGCGTGCCCGGCGCCATCGCCGACGCCAGCGACGGCCGCGTGGCCTGCGACCACTACCACCGCTGGGCCGAAGACCTCGACCTCGTGGCCGGCCTGGGCGTCAATGCCTACCGCTTCTCGGTCAGCTGGCCGCGGGTGCGCCCCGACGGCCGCGGCGCCTGGAACGAGGCCGGGCTCGACTTCTACGAGCGGCTGGTGGACGGCCTGCTCGCGCGCGGCGTGCAGCCCTACCTCACGCTCAACCACTGGGACCTGCCCGAGGCCCTGCAGGCGCAGGGCGGCTGGGCGCAGCGCGACACCGTGCCGCGCTTCGTGGAATACGCGCTCGGCATGCACCGGCGCCTGGGCGACCGCGTGGCCGCCATCACCACCCACAACGAGCCCTGGGTGATGGCGGTGCTGGGGCACGAGACGGGCATCTTCGCGCCCGGCATCCGACACCGCGCCACCGCCATGCAGGCGGCGCACCACCTGCTGCTCAGCCACGGCCGGGCCGTGCAGGCGCTGCGCGCCGAGGGCTGCCGCGCCAAGCTGGGCATCGTGCTCAACCTCTCGCCGGTGCAGCCCGCCACCGACAGCGAGCCCGACCGCGCCGCCGCGCGGCTGGAGGACGGCAAGCTGCTGCGCTGGTACATGGACCCGCTGTTCAAGGCCCAGTACCCGCTGGACATCCTGCACCACCTGGGCGCCGACGCGCCCCGGGTGGCCGCCGGCGACCTGGCCGACATCGCCACGCCGATGGACTTCCTGGGGCTCAACTACTACTCGCGCTCGGTCGTCAGCGCCGCCGGGCCCTGGGACGTGCACACCAGCGGCAACCCGATCACCGACATGGGCTGGGAGGTCTACCCGCAGGGCCTGACCGAGCTGCTGCTGCGCCTGCACCGCGACTACCCGGTGCCCCCGCTGTTCGTGACCGAGAACGGCGGCGCCTTCAAGGACCTGCTGCAGGACGGCCGCGTGCACGACGCCGACCGCACCGCCTACATCGCCGCGCACATCGACGCCGTGGGCGAGGCGCTGCGCCAGGGCGTGCCGATGGCCGGCTACATGGTCTGGAGCCTGCTGGACAACTTCGAGTGGGCCTCGGGCTACGCCAAGCGCTTCGGCATCGTGCACGTCGACTACGCCACCCAGCGGCGCACGCCCAAGGACAGCGCGCTGTGGTACCGCGCGTTCCTGCAGGACCAGGCCGCGCGGCGCGGCGACGGCCCCGGCCAGGCCGCGCTCGCCGGCCCGGCCGGCCTGGCCGACGCCCGGGCCTGAACCGGGCCTGAACCCCGCGCCGGACCCGCCGCATGGCCGCCCGCCCCCGCCGCCGCACCCCCGCCGCCGCCGAAGCGCCGGCCGGCTGGCAGCTGGTGTGGGCCGACGAGTTCGAGGGCGACCGCGTCGACCCTGCCAAGTGGGATTTCGACCTCGGCAACGGCTTCTTCGACTACCGCAGCCACACCTGGGTCGCGGGCTGGGGCAACGAGGAGCTGCAGTACTACACCGCCGAGCCGGCCAACGTGTCGGTGCGCGACAGCCTGCTGACCATCCGCGCCGTGAAGGAGGCGCTGCACGGCTGCGGCTACACCTCGGCGCGGCTGAAGACGCGGCGCCGCGACGGCACGCCGCTGTTCACCAAGACCTACGGCCGCTTCGAGATCCGGGCCCGCGTGCCCTGGGGCCGGGGGCTGTGGCCGGCGCTGTGGATGCTGCCGCAGGACGACCGCTACGGCGGCTGGGCCGCCTCGGGCGAGATCGACCTGATGGAGATCGTGGGCGACCGGCCGCACGAGGTGCTGAGCAGCCTGCACTTCGGCTCGTCGGGCTCCGAGGCGCGCGCGCTGCTCACGCATGTGCACGCGCTGCCCGGCGGCAGCACCGTGGCCGACTGGCACGTCTATGCCTGCGAGTGGGAGCCGGGCGAGATCCGCTTCTACGTCGACGGCCTGCTCACCTGCACCCGCAAGCACTGGTGGAGCTGCAGCCGCACCCTGGACGGCCACGGCGTGCCGGCCCGCAGCGCGGCCGACCTGAACCCCTGGCCCGCACCGTTCGACCAGCCCTTCTACCTGGTGATGAACGTGGCGGTGGGCGGCAACTTCCCCGGCGTGCCCGATGCGCAGACGCGCTTTCCGGCCGAGCTGGTGGTGGACTACGTGCGGGTGTACGACAAGGTGGGCGGCTACGGGCCGCCCCGGCCGCGTGGAAAGGGGCAGATGCCATGGCAGAAGAAGTCGCGATAGGCGGTGCGGCCCCGGGGGCAGTGCCGGCGCCGGGTGCGGCGCGGCCCTTCAAGCTCTCGGTCACCGAGAAGATCGGCTACGGCTTCGGCGACCTGGCGTCGAACCTGTTCTGGCAGATGTTCTCGATCTTCATCGCCAAGTTCTACACCGACGTCTTCCTGCTCGGCGCGGCCACCATGGGCACGATGCTGCTGGTCACGCGCGTGGCCGACGCCTTCGTCGACCCCGTGATCGGTGCCATCGCCGACCGCACGCACACGCGCTGGGGCCACTTCCGGCCCTACCTGGTGTGGATGGCGCTGCCGATGGCGCTGACCGCCGTGGCCACCTTCTCGGTGCCCTCGTTCGGCGGCACGGCGCGCGTGGTCTACGCCTTCGTGACGCTGACGCTGATGATGGTGGCGTACTCGGCCATCAACATCCCGTACTCGGCCCTGCTGGGCGTGCTGACGCCCGACTCGAAGGACCGCACCAGCGCCAGTTCGTACCGCTTCGTGATGGCGCTGCTGCCGGTGTTCCTGATCGTCAACACCGCGATGCCGATGGCCAAGCACTTCGGCGGCAGCGAGAACTCGCCCGCCGGCTGGCAGATGACGATGGTGCTGTACGCCGGCGCGGCGGTGCTGCTGTACCTGCTGACCTTCGCCATGACGAAGGAGCGGGTGCAGCCCGAGCCGGGCCCGCAGGCGACCCTGAAGAACGACATCGCCGACCTGCTGGCGAACCGGCCCTGGGTCGTGCTGTGCGTGGTGGGCATCGCGGCGCTCACCTACGCCAACATCCGCAACACGGTGGCCATCTACTACTTCGAGAACGTGGTGCCCGGGGGCAAGGACTACTTCGGCCCCGTGATGACCACCGGCGCGGGCGCCTTCATCGCCGGCGTGATGCTCACCTCGCCGCTGGCCCGCCTGTTCGGCAAGCGCCGCTTCTACATGGTCTCGATGGCGCTCACCGCGGTGCTGACGGCGGCCTTCTACTTCGTGCCGCCCGACCGCATCGGCCTGGTGTGGGCGGCCAACACGCTGATCAACCTGGTGGCCGCGCCGACGGCGCCGCTGGTCTGGGCCATGTACGCCGACACGGCCGACTACTCCGAGTGGAAGACCGGCCGCCGCGCCACCGGGCTCACCTTCTCGGCCGCCTCGTTCGCGCAGAAGCTGGGCTGGGCCATCGGCGGGGCCGGCACGGGCTGGCTGCTGGCCTACTTCGGCTACCAGGCCGGCGTGGCGCAGGGCGCGCACACGCTGCACGGCATCACCATGATGATGAGCGTGATCCCGGCCGCCGGCGCCCTGGTGGCGATGGCCGCGCTGTGGTTCTACGAGATCGACGAGGCCACGGTCGAGAAGATGGGCACCGAGCTCGCGCGGCGCCGCGCTGCCGGCGCCGGTGCCGGCAGCCCGCGGGTGCACGCGCCCGCGGCGGCGCCCGAGCCCCGCCCCGTCGCCCCGCCGGTGGCGCCC
>JAGWLO010000037.1 GCA_028872015.1 Burkholderiales bacterium
TGATAGCGGTCGAGTTCCACGGCGACGTGGTCGTGGTGGTGGACGGCGTCTTCGAGCTTGATGCGCTCAAGCTCCTTGTCGCCCACGGATTTCGGGTCGAAGTCCTTGCGGGTAGCGACGGCGGGTTCCTTGACGAAGCCGTCCGCCATGGCCTGCCCGAGCGTGTAGCTGTAAATCACGTTCTTGAACGGCTGGGACCGCGCGCCAACGGTCTTCGGCGTCGCGGTCAGTTCCAGGCCGAGAATGGGCTTGAGGCCATCGATGGCGGCGGCTCCGGCGCTGGCGCGGTAGCGGTGCGCCTCGTCCATCAGCAAGACGAGGTCGTCGAGCTTGGAGAGATATGCGTAATAGCTCTCTCCGATGGTCTCTTGAAGACGCTTCATCTTCGGCTTGCCGCGTGGGCTCTCTTCCTTGTTGATTTTATCGACGTTGAAGATATTGATATGAACGTCGGAACCGAAGATGTCGGTCGAGCGTCCGGTGTCATAGCGCACGCCGACGCCGCTCTCGTAGTTGTCGCCGGTGACGATAAGCGGCGGGTTCGCCGCGAATTCAGCGATACCTTTGAAGACGTACTTCGAGCTGTCCGGCGAGAAGTCGGCGATCAGCTTCTCGTAGATAGTCGTGTTCGGCGCGAGGACGAAGAAATGGCGGCTCTTGCCCGTCAGATAGAGATAGGAAATGAACGCGCCCATCAGGCGCGTCTTGCCCACGCCCGTCGCCAACGCGAAGCAGAGCGACGGAAACTCGTGCTCGAAGTCCGTGACGGAGGGATAGAGGTCGCGGATGGCGGCGAGCGCGGCGGCGGGGTTGCCATCCTTTTCGAGCGCAATCCTGCTGGCAACGTCGGCGAGGATTTCCAGCGAGTCCACCTGCGGCTTGCGAAGTGAAAGCCGCTGGCTGATGGTGCGGACGGTACGATCAGTCACTTTCCGCCCTCCTGGCTGAACAGGTCATCCTGCGAAGTGCCATTGCCATTTCGCTTCTTGCGCGTCTTGGAAGGTTCAGCGGGGTCGTCGGCTCCCTGTGCTTCGCGCGGGGCTTCGGGCAGGTTAGCCACGTTGAGGCTATAATCGTCGCGCCCCCATTCGCACTTGCGAAGCACGGCTTGGGGGATTTTCCTGATAGTGAGATTCGGGAAGGAGTCCGCGTTGGCGCGGAACGCCTTGCAGCACACCAGCAAGGTGCGCTCGTCGCCGACGGCCTCGGAAACCGCGGAAAGCTGGTCGTGCGTTAGGCTCTGCGTGGTGACGTAGATAAAGTCCGTCTCCGAAGACCGGCCCTGCATCCAGTAGTGCGTCTCGTCGGGCTGATAGACAAAGCCCATCAGCTTGCACACGGCCTGCGAGAGCTTCGCCGCGTCGAACTCCTTGGAGATTACCCAATTCCCCCACGGGTCTTTCTCAAGGAGCGATGGTGCAATGCGGTAGTAGCGAAAGCCGCCGCCTCCCTTCCAATTCACAGCTTTCGTAATACCGCTTGTATCGGTTCCGTTCAGAACAGAAGTCAGGCGCGGAATGACGTGCGTACAAGCGTGCTCGCCCAACTCAACCATTATCCAGCGGCGACCCATCTTGTGGGCAACGGCTCCGGTCGTGCCCGAACCAGCAAAAGAATCGAGAACGAGGTCTCCCTCCTTTGTCGCAAGGTCGAGCACCCTCTTAATCAGGGCTTCTGGCTTCTTCCCTTTTGGAAACTCAACGCCGCCTTCGTTGTGAAGGTTATTCGATAGGATGTCATCCCAAAGCGTCGTCAGTGGCTCACCAGCCACGTACTCTCCATCTACAAGTTTGAGCTTGTCTGCATAGAAGAGAATGCGTTCTCCGCCTTTGAAATACATATCGGAATGGTCTGCGCGCGATAGCCGGAAAAGTCGTGATGGAGTGTCTTTTGATTTATCAATCATTTCGCGCGCGGCCTCACTAACGGAATCGTAGTCGGGTCGTGCTAGACGGATAACTTGACGGGCATTTTGCAATACGAACTCGTCGAGCTTTTCAGGGAACTCCTTGACCGACTTTCTCGCGTCTTTTTCCGTCACTCCCTGAGCTGTCGCGTATGCCTTCGTGAGCGTCGTGAAGCGCCAATGCTCATAGCTATCGTCAGGGTTCGTTATGAATTGACCGTATCGCGTATCCCGTTCCCGACCCGTATAAACGCGATTCGGAGTCCACGCCGATTTGTCACGCGCGTAGATGACTATGAAGTTCGTAGTCGTCACACAGCCTGGATTAATTGATTTGTGCCCAGTCGCTGACCCCTGTTTGAATGTAACGATGTATAGGCGGTTATTACGCCCGAAGATGGAATCGAGGAGTGCAATGAGATACCCAATCTCATTGTCATCTATATGGACAAATAGCGTTCCGTCAGTAGAAAGGAGTTTATGAATGATCTCCAAGCGGTCACGCATCAGCGTAAGCCATATGGAATGCTCCACCCCGTCGTCGTAGTTAGGCAGGGCCTGTCCGGTATTAAAAGGCGGGTCGATGTAGACGCACTTCACCTTCCCCGTGTATTCCTGCTCAAGCGCCTTGAGCGCGAGCAGGTTGTCGCCGTGGATGAGAGCGTTGTCGAAGATGTCGTGTTCGGTGACGCGCGCCCTGGCGTGATAGGACTTCTCCGCGTCTTCCAGAAGGATGCGCGGCTCAAGGCGCGGGCGCTCGTCCTTGCCAATCCATGTCAGTTCCAGACGTTGCTTTCGGTTGCTCATGATGCGGATCGCTGATTCTTCTTCTGTTGATATTCAAACGATTCCAAAAGGAATTCGCAGAGGGTGAAAGCCGCATTGACCGCGAGCTTCGCGTGGTGGGGGGCCGGGTTGTAGCGGCGGGCGTGGCGGTCGCTGGCCTTGTTGGCAACCTCGAGCAATCCGGCGATTTGCCGTTGGAGACCTTCCAGAATTGTCTTGATGTAGTTCTCAAGGGAGTCGCCCTTGGGGTCAAGGTGCAAGGGCGCGGCGACGGCTTTGTAGAGGGCTCGGATATCGCCCTCGCTTTCGTTGAAAGCGGTGCCGGTCTTGCGCAAAAGCTGTTTCAGGAACTCTTCGACGAGCGTATAGGCATTGGCGATTGCGCCCGCCGCGTCGCCGTTGGCGATTTTGTGCCGCGCCTTCTCGACGTGCTCCTGTATGGATTCTTCCGTGAGGCGAACAAGCGTCGGGGCATGGATGATGGCGGCGGTGAGCGAGTCGGACGTGAAGAGCCCGTTCTCGTAGCGGAAGCCGTCGCGCTCCATGCGGCGTAACAGGCTGTTGATGGTCGCTCGCAGCTTGTCGTTCGGCGCGGCATCCTGGGCGCGTTGCAAGTCCTCGATAATTTCTTCGTAGGTGACGAGGAGCTTGCGCGTGTCGGCGGGCGACGAGAAGTCGATGTTGGCGTAATAGGTCTCGACCGAGCTTCGGCGCTGGCCCCCGACCGGCGGTTCGTAACCGGCCTTGGGCGAGAGGCCACCTGCCTCGAAGAACATATCTATCTCGCGCAAGGTGGAACCGACGAGCACTTCGCGGAACTCGTTGCGCGTCGCCTTGCTGATGAACTCCCTGCTCATGTCACCTCCCACCGGATGGTGAAGAGCGGGGCAAGAGACGGGTCGAGAAGCAGGCTCGCCTGAATCTTGTCGAGCATGGCTTCGACTTCTTCGCGGATTTTCTCGCGGCGGTCGAAGAACTCGCGTTTCAGCTTGTCGCGCTTCGCTTCAAGGCCGTTGATGCGCTTCTTCTCGGCGAGCTTTTCCGCCATAGGCAGGGTCGAGCCGCGCATGGCCTTCTTGGCTTCCTTGATTTCCGCTTCGACGGTCTTGATTTCCGTCTCGAAGGCGCGTTCCAGGTCTTCGGCGTAGTGGTCGAGGTTTTCGCTTTCCACGTCGAGCCATTCCGCGTTCTGCTTTTCCGCCTCGTCCAGAAGCTCCTTGCGACGCACGGCTTCACAGCCCTGCAAGGCATCCTCGGGCGGGGTGCCGACGGGCGGTTCGTTCTGCGCGGGTACGCGGAACAGGCGCTCGAAGGTTTCGGGGTGGATGGCCTCGCCATCGTCGGTGACGGCAGCCATGACCAGATGTTCGCGCGTGATGGCCTTGGTCGCAATACTGAACTTGCCGATGCGCGCCCAGCCGGACTTGCCGCGCAAGGGTTCCACGTCGGCCAAGCGACCGCCGCGATAGCTTGAAAGGTCGAAACGCAGGCACGAAGCCGCGTCGAAGCGGCGCTCTTTCGCTTTCTTGACCACGTCCGTCGCCAAGGTGCCTTCCATCAGGCGGAAGAACCGCCAGCCCTTCTCGTCGGCGAGAGGCCATTCGGTTGTATAGGTTTCGCCGCGATAGTCGAAGCGGCGTTCGTCGTTTGCGTGGAAGCGCGCCTCGGGAATCTCGGCCCGCGCGACGTAGAGAAGCTGTTTCTCGAAGTCGGAGAGCTGGTTGCGGATTTCGTCCTTGCGGGTCTTGAGGCGGTCGATGACCCTCTCGTCCACGGATTCCAAAAGCCGCTTACGCGCGTCGAGTATCTGCTCGTCGATTTGCGCTTTCAGGTCATCTTGCAACTTGTCGAAGGCGGCGTCGATTTCGGCTTCGGTGCGAGCGCTCTGCACGATTTGGAAGATGCGGCGCTCGATATCCACGCCGCGCTCGATGACGCCCAGCACTTCGTCGCTCGCCCCGAAGACGCCCTTGAACAAATTGAACTTCTGGTCGAGAAGCTGGTGGATGCGCTGTTCTGCGTGGTTCTTGAGGTTGAGGAAGTTGACAACGGTCACGTCAATCTTCTGCCCGTAGCGATGACAGCGCCCGATGCGTTGTTCCACCCGTTGCGGATTCCAAGGCAGGTCGAAGTTGACCAGGAGAGAGCAAAATTGAAGATTGATACCCTCCGCGCCGGATTCCGTGGCAATCAGGATGGTCTTGCGGTCGCGGAAGGCTTCGACGATGGCGGCCTTCATGTCCGCCGTCTTGGAGCCGGACACGGCGTCGGTGCCTTTGTTCTGCGTGAGCCAGTTCTGATAGATGGACTTGCTCTGCGGGTCGGCATTCGAGCCGTTCAAGAGAACGATGTCGTCGGCATAGCCCTGCTCGGCGAGAAGCGACGCGAGATAGGTCTGCGTCCGCACCGATTCGGTGAAGATGACGGCCTTGCGCTGTCCGCCTTTCTTCACGATTTCGGCGAGGACTTGCGGGAGCGCCTTGATGAGCGCGTTGCCTTTTTCGTTCTGCCCGATGGAGAGTGCCAGCTTGCGGTATTCCTCAAGCTCGGCGATTTCCGCTTTCAGCTTCGCGGGGTCAATCGGCGGCGCTTCCTGCGCCTCGCCATTGCCGTTGTCGTCGAACTCTTCGGCCTCTTCGTCGATGACGTCGTAGTCGGCGACGGTCTCGACGGTCGGCGTCTCCATCTGCTTGAGGCGGTCGATGATTTTCTTGAGTGTGTCGGCAATGGCGAAGGTGGACGAACCCAAAATCTTGCGCACGACCATCGTGACAAGCTGGTTCGGCTTGTTGCCGAAGGCAATGGTGTCCTTCCGTTGCAGATAGGCCGACACGTCAGCGTAGAGCTTCAATTCGTCCTGCGAGGGCGCGTATTCCATCGTGAGCGGACTGCGCTCGGTGTAGCGGATAAGGCCCGCCTGTTGCACCTGACGGCGGAGGGTGCGCTTGCAAATCGGTTCCAGCCGCTTGCGCAGGAAGATGTGTCCGTTGCGCGCCCCCGCGCCCACGACGTACTGGCTGCGGAACGAGTCCTCGTCGCCGAAGTGGTGCTCGTCGAGCACGGAGACGAGGCCGTAGAGTTCCATCAGCGAGTTCTGCAACGGCGTCGCCGTCAGCAGAATCTTGAAGAACGGGCGCGTGGCGTCGCGGAGCTTCTTGGCGCGCGTGGCCCCGTCCTTTCGGTAGACGTTGCGCAGGCGGTGGGCCTCGTCGAACACGACGAGATCCCACTGACCGGAGCGAATCTCGTTGTCCTTGAGCGCCGCGAATTCATAGGACGTGATGACGACGTGATCGGGATGCGCGAAGGGCTTGGCGATGCCCTTCTTGCGCAGGTCGTTGTAGCTCTTGCGCTCGACGATGACGGAGGGGAGAGAGAACTTGTCGTAAAGCTCCTGGCTCCATTGCTTGCGCAAGGAGGCGGGCACGACAAGCAGGATGCGGCGCTTGCGCTCGGCCCAGCGCTGGGCAATGACGAGGCTCGCCTCGATGGTCTTGCCAAGGCCGACTTCGTCGGCGAGCAAGACGCCCTTGGACAGAGGCGACGCCAGCGCGAAGAGCGCGGCGTCCACCTGATGCGGGTTCATGTCCACCCTCGCGGTCGAGAGGGATTGCGCCAGCGCGTCCTCTCCCGTGCCTTCCAGCGTGATGCGGTGTGCGAAGAACGTGCCCTGTTGCGGGGAATAGTGCGCGTTCGGGAGCGTGGTCTCGGCGAACGGCTCTGGCGCTACGTCCGCGCCGTCGTTGGCGGCGATGTCGGCGGCGGTCCGGTTCTTGAGCCAGAGCGTGATCGTGGCGCGGTCGAACCGCCACGACCCGCCGACCTTCATGCCGGGAATCTTCGCGGCAGCGGCCAGCTTGTAGACCGTCTTTTCGTTGATCTTCAGGAGGTCGGCCACCTCCCGAATCGTGAGAATATTTTCCGACATGGTTGGGACTATACCTCATTCCGAGCCATTTACGGAGAAAATTAGAGAAAATTAGGGAATTCAACTGTAAGGCCATTCAAGTCAGTAACTTAGCTCATGTTTCGCCCCCCTCCACCCGTGCCCTGTTGTTCGCTGCGCTACGCCACAGCGAGTTGTCCCGATAGGTGCCGAACCTCACCATGCCTCCATGCACAAGGTACTCATGGAGCCCGTCGTGGAAACCCTGCCCCCGCCTGCCCTCGATGCCAGCCGCCCCCTGCCACTGCCAGGGACGGAAGCCTACGAGGCGCTGCCACAGTTTCCGAAGAGCCCCCTTCCTTTCCGGCGCACCATCCGCCGGCAAGAGCTGCGGCTGATCGTCCCCCTGGCTGAAACGACGATCTACGAGATGGAGCGCCGCGGCGAGTTCCCACACCGCTTCAATCTGACGCCGCGCTGCGTCGTGTGGGACTTGGCCGAAGTGGAAGCCTGGATCGAGCAACGCAAGCAAGCACCTCGCGGCCGCGTCTCGAAGCCCGATGTCCACCAACGAAAAAACCGCCCTGTTCGGGCGGGTTCGAGTGAGGAATGAGGCCGCGTAGCGGCCTCTCATCCGATCAGGCTACCGCGCTCAACGCCGGCACGACTACGTTCTTCGGCAGCAGCGTTGGCACGTAGGTCTGCCCACTACCCCAAGCATCGACCAAGTTGGCCCACTCTTGCAGCATGTGGCGCCGCTGCTCGGCGTACTCAGCCTTGTTGTAAACCGAGCGCGAGGAACGCCCATCCTCGTGCGCCAGGCACTTCTCGATCCAATCGCGGTTGAAGCCGATTTCGTTCAACAGCGTCGAGCCGGTACGGCGCAGGTCGTGGACGGTGAACGGTTGCAGCGGCAGCCCTTTGGTCTTTGCAGCATCCGCCACGAGCTGCGTAACCCGATTCAAGGTCGCGTTGGACATGAACCGCTCGGCGTCGTAACGAGAGGGAAAGACGAACCTTGAGCCAGCCGCGCAGGCGTGCAACGTGACGAAGATGTCGAGCGCCTGGCGCGACAGATAGACCACGTGCGGATTGCGCCCCTTCATCCGCTGCTTCGGAATCGTCCAGGTCTTGCTCTCGAAATCGACCTCATCCCACGTGGCCTGAATCAGTTCGCTCTTGCGTACCAGCGTCAGCAGGATCAGGCGCAGCGCTAGCTTGATGGTGGGATAGGTCGCCACCGACTCCATCTGTTGCAGGAACAGTCGAATTTCCAGCGGCGACAAGGCACGGTCCTTCGGGACGAAGGTGGCGATCGACGCCGCGCCTACGCTGTTGGCAGGGTTGTCCACCTTTTCGCCGTGGGCGATGGCGTAGACATAGACCTGCTTCACGATGTCCCGAATCTGGACCGCGGTGGCGGGCGCCCCGCGTTCCTTGACCTTGTTGCACAAGGCCCGCAAGTCTTCGGCCTGGATCTCGGTCAGCAGACGATTCTTGAAGACCGGCAGGATGTCCCGGTCGATGATGTGCTTGCGCATGGCGCGCGTACTGTCGGCCAACCTTGCGTTGGCCAGCCAGGTGTCCATCGCCGTGCCGAAGGTCTTGATGGCGACCCCCCGGCGTTTCTCGCGCTGCTTTTCGAGCGCAGGCGAGGTGCCCTTGAGCACGGCTTTGCGCGCGTCCAAGAGCAGTTCGCGCGCCATCGCCAGCGAGATGCCGCCGGGGCCGTAGCGCCCGAGGGTCAGCGTCTCGCGGCGGCCGTTGAGGCGATAGTCATAGCGGAAGGTGACAGTGCCGCCAGGCGATACCGTCACGTACATTCCATCTCGGTCAGAAGCCTTATAAATCTTGGACTTAGGCTTCAGATTTCGTAGTGCAGCGTCAGTAAGCATCGAGGTTTCCTCCGGCTTGTGACGGCTTTACCGTCAGGTTTTACCGTCAAGGACCTGGAGACCTGCTGATGCCCGGAAAGCCGCATAAAATAAGCATTCCCGAGAAGCCCTTTACCGTCAAAGACGGTAAAAGTCTGAATAGTGAACGAGAGCGTCTTAATCCGGCCTCGATTTTTACCGTCAGCTCTACCGCCAACTTTTTCTGCTGGCCGACGATAGTCACCGATAGCTGTCGTGACGTATTTATTTCTAAATCAACACGTTACGTCAGTTTTTCGATAACTGGCGATAGTCCTCGAAGGACGTAAATTCACTCCCACTCGATCGTCGCTGGCGGCTTGCTGCTCACGTCGTAGGTGACGCGGTTGATGCCGCGCACCTCGTTGATGATGCGGCTGCTGACCTTCTTGAGCAGCGCATAGGGCAGCTCGGCCCAGTCGGCAGTCATGAAGTCGCTGGTCTGCACCGCGCGCAGCGCGACCACGTAGTCGTACGTACGGCCGTCGCCCATCACGCCCACGCTCTTCACCGGCAGGAAGACGGCAAAGGCCTGGCTCGTCAGGTCGTACCAGCTCTTGCCGCTGGCCGGGTCGATGCTGTTGCGCAACTCCTCGATGAAGATCGCGTCGGCGCGGCGCAGCAGGTCGGCGAACTCGGGCCTCACTTCGCCCAGGATGCGCACGCCCAGGCCGGGGCCGGGGAACGGGTGGCGGTACACCATCTCGGGCGGCAGGCCCAGGGCCACGCCCAGCTCGCGCACCTCGTCCTTGAACAGGTCGCGCAGCGGCTCGAGCAGCTTCAGGCCCAGCGTCTCGGGCAGGCCGCCCACGTTGTGATGGCTCTTGATCGTGGTGGCCTTCTTCGTCTTCGCGCCGCCGCTCTCGATCACGTCGGGGTAGATCGTGCCCTGCGCCAGCCATTTCGCGTTACGCAGCTTCCCGGACTCGCGCTGGAAGACATCGACGAACTCGCGGCCGATGATCTTGCGCTTGGCCTCGGGGTCGGCCACGCCCTGCAGCGCGCCCAGGAACTCGGCACTGGCGTCGACGTGGATCACCTTGGCGTGCAGGCGGCCGACGAACATCTCCATCACCGCCTTCGCCTCGTCCTGCCGCAGCAGGCCGTGATCGACGAAGACGCAGGTCAGCTGGTCGCCGATGGCTCGGTGGATCAGCGCCGCGGCCACGCTGCTGTCGACGCCGCCCGACAGGCCGAGGATGACCTCCTCGGTGCCGACCTGCGCGCGGATCGTGGCCACCGCCTCGGCGATGTGGTCGCGCATCACCCAGTCGGGCCGCGCGCCGCAGATGCCGAGCACGAAGCGCTGCAGCAGCGCCGCGCCCTGCACGGTGTGCGTGACCTCGGGGTGGAACTGCACGCCATAGTAGCGCCGGGCCTCGTCGGCCATGCCGGCGATCGGGCAGCTGGGCGTGCTCGCCATCAGCTTGAAGCCCGGCGGCAGCGCCGTGATCTTGTCACCATGGCTCATCCACACCTTGAGCATGCCGTGGCCTTCGGGCGTGGCGAAGTCCTGCAGGCCTTCAAGCAGCTTCGTGTGGCCGTGCGCCCGCACCTCGGCGTAGCCGAACTCGCGGTGCGTGCTGGCCTCGACCTGCCCGCCCTGCTGCACCGCCATCGTGAACATGCCGTAGCAGATGCCCAGCACCGGCACACCGGCGTCCCACGCGGCCTGCGGCGCGCGCAGTTCGTGCTCTTCGTAGGTGCTGGCGTGGCTGCCCGACAGGATGATGCCCTTGCCGCCGCGGCGCATGAAGTCGCGCACGAAGTCGTCACCGACGTCGTTGGGGTGGATCTCGCAGTAGACATGCGCCTCGCGCACGCGGCGCGCGATGAGCTGCGTGACCTGCGAGCCGAAGTCGAGGATGAGGATCTGGTCGTGCGGCATGTCGTGCGTCGTCAGGCGCCCGTGGTGACGGCCGCCAGGCGCAGCTGGCGCGAGCGGCGGAAGTGACGGATGGCGAAGATCAAGGCCAGCGCCTGCAGCGTGGCACAGAAGTACATCGGGGCACCGATGCGCCAGTCACCGGCCGGGTAATGCGAGACCAGGCCCAGCAGCGGTGCCGCCATCGTCGGCGCGACCACCGCCATCAGGCTGTTCAGCGAGCTCACCGCGCCCATGGTCTGGCCCTGCTGGCTGCCGTCGGCGGCACTGGAGACCAGGCTCTGCAGCGCCGCGGTGACGGTGTTGCCGAGCACGTTGGCGACGATCACCGCGTACATCATCCAGCCCTCCGTGACGAGGCCGAAGGCGACGAAGGCCAGCGTCGACGAGACCAGACCCATCACGGCCAGGCGCTGCGCCGTGAAGCGTTTGAGCAGGCGGCCCAGCAGAACGCCCTGCACCAGCGCCGCGACGACGCCGATCGCGAACATCGACCAGCCGTTCTGGGTCGGTCCCCAGTGGAACTTGAACGTGGTGAAGAGCACCCAGACGGTGTAGAGCGTGAACTGCGCCAGGCCGGCGCAGGCCAGCACACCCATCAGCAGGCCCACGCCCTTGAGCTGCGCCAGAGACTTCAACGCCGTCAGCGGGTTGGCGCGCCGCCAGTCGAGCGGGCGGCGGCGCTCGGGCGGCAGCGACTCGGGCAGCACCAGGACACCGTAGCCGAGGTTGACCAGCGCCAGGCCGCCGGCGACGAAGAACGGCAGCTGCAGGTCGATGCCGCCGAGCAGGCCGCCGAGCACCGGCCCGAGGATGAACCCGATGCCGAACATCGCCCCGAGCAGACCGAAGCGCTTGGCGCGCTGATCAGGCGCCGAGATGTCGGCGACGTAGGCGTTGGCGACTGCCGCGTTGGCCTGCATGCCGCCGCCGACCACGCGCGAGGCGACCAGCATCCACAGGCTGGTGGCCAGCGCCGTGGTGAAGAAGTTGATCGCCAGCCCGCAGAAGCCCAGCAGCAGCACCGGCCGGCGACCGTAGCGGTCGGACAGCGCGCCGAGCAGCGGGGCGCCGACGAAGCTGGCCAGGGCGTAGGCGAACGCGATCACGCCGTACCAGTGCGTCTGCGCGGCCGGGCTGCCGGTGAAGCGGCCGACCAGGGCCGGCAGCACCGGCACGATGAGGCCGATCGACAGCATGTCGATCAGCACGGTCAGCATGATGAAACGCATCGCGGCCGGTCGGCCGGCACCGGGTGCGGCGCCCGGCCCGTCCGCCGCCGCAGGAGTGGCTGTCATCTCACTCCATCCGGTAGTTCGGTGCCTCTTTCGTGATCTGCACGTCGTGGACATGGCTTTCGCGCATGCCCGCGGCGGTGATCTGCACGAACTCGGCGCGCTGCTGCATCTCGTCCAGGCTGGTGCAGCCGCAGTAGCCCATGGCGGCCCGCAGGCCGCCGGCCATCTGGTGGATGATGCCCAGCATCGAGCCCTTGTACGGCACCCGGCCCTCGATGCCTTCGGGCACCAGCTTGTCGGCGTTCGGGTTCGTGGTCTCGTCGTTCTCCTGGAAGTAGCGGTCGGCCGAGCCGGCCTTCATGGCGCCGATCGAGCCCATGCCGCGGTAGCTCTTGTAGCTGCGGCCCTGGTACAGGATCACCTCGCCCGGCGCCTCTTCGGTGCCGGCGAACATGCTGCCCATCATCACGCTGCTGGCACCGGCGGCGATGGCCTTGGCGATGTCGCCCGAGTAGCGGATGCCGCCGTCGGCGATCAGGGGCACGCCGCTGCCGCGCAGCGCCGCGGCCACGCCGTCGATGGCGGTGATCTGCGGCACGCCCACGCCGGCCACGATGCGCGTGGTGCAGATGCTGCCCGGGCCGATACCCACCTTCACCGCGTCGGCGCCGGCCTCGGCCAGCGCCAGGGCGGCGGCGCCGGTGGCGATGTTGCCGCCGATCACGTCCACCTGTGGATGCAGGCGCTTGATCCAGCGCACACGCTCGATCACGCCGGCGCTGTGGCCGTGCGCCGTGTCGACCACCAGCACGTCCACACCGGCCTTCACCAGGAGCTCGACGCGCTCTTCGGTGCCCTCGCCCACGCCCACCGCCGCACCCACGCGCAGCTTGCCGTGCGCGTCACGCGCGGCGTTCGGGAAGTCGGTCTGCTTGGTGATGTCCTTCACCGTCATCAGCCCGCGCAGCTCGAACCCGTCGCTGACCACCAGCACCCGCTCCAGGCGGTGCCGGTGCATCAGCGCCTTGCCCTCTTCGAGCGAGGCGCCTTCGGTCACGTAGACCAAGCGGTCGCGTGGGGTCATGATCTCGCGGACCGGGGCGTCGAGGCGGCCCTCGAAACGCAGGTCGCGGTTGGTGACGATGCCCACCACCGTCTTGCCGTCCACCACCGGGAAGCCGCTCACGCCGTGCTGGCGCGACAGCGCGATGACCTCGCGCACGCGGGCATCGGGCCCCACCGTGATGGGGTCGCGCAGCAGGCCCGATTCGTAGCGCTTGACACGGGCTACCTCGGCCGCCTGCTGCTGCGGCGTGAGGTTCTTGTGCACGATGCCGATGCCGCCTTCCTGCGCGATGGCGATCGCCAGCCGGGCTTCGGTGACGGTGTCCATCGCCGCCGAGACCAGCGGCAGATTGAGCGCGATGTGGCGCGTGAGGCGGGTGGCAAGACGGGTGTCGCGCGGCAACACCTGGGAGTAGGCCGGCACCAACAACACGTCGTCGAAGGTGAGCGCTTGGCCGAGTAGGCGCATGCAAAAGCTCCAGACGCAAAAGCGGATTATAGGAAGGCCCCCTGCCCGCCCCGGGCCGGTGCCGCGGGCCCTCACGCCCTGACACGAACGCGAGCAGTCCGGCACGCCCGGCACGCAGGGGCCACGGCTACACTGCCCCCATGCCTAATCCGAAGCGCACATCGCTCCTGTGGCCGCTCCTGTGGCGGCTGTGCCTGGCCGCCTGCCCCCTGCTGCTGGTGCTGGCGGCAGGACCGGCGCACGCGCAGTGGAAATGGCGCGACAAGGCCGGCCACATCACCGTCAGCGACCTGCCGCCGCCGCGCGAGGTGCCCGACACCGACATCCTGGCCCGCCCCGACCCGCGGCGCGAGCTGGTACCGCCGCTGCCCGCCAGTGCCGCCTTGGCGGGGCTGCCCGCCTCGGCGCCGATGTCGCCGCTGGAAGCCGAGCTCGAAGCGCGCAAGCGCGCCGCCGACGCTGCCCGCGCCGCTGCGGCCAGGGCCGATCAGGAACGCGTGGCCAGCCAGCGGGCCGACAACTGCCGCCGCGCCCGCGGCCAGGAGATCGCGCTGGCCAGCGGCCAGCGCATCGCCCGCATCAACGCCCAGGGGCAGCGCGAGTTTCTCGACGACCAGGCACGCGCCGACGAGCTGCGCGCCGCGCGCGACGCTATCGCGTCGGACTGCCGCTGAGCTGGCGCCGCTGGCGCCGCCGCCGGGCTTCCTTCGGGTCGACCGTGAGCGGGCGGTAGATCTCGACCCGGTCGCCCTCGCGCAGGGCCGTCTGCAGCGTCCGGCGCCGGGACCACACCCCGACCTGCAGTCCCTCGGCGGCCAGCGCATGGCGCGCCAGCAGGCCGCTGGCGCGCAGGGCGTCGGCCACGGTGGCGCCCGCGGCCAGTTGCACGCCCACCCGGTCCGTCAATCCCGGCGCCGGGCAGTACACCACCTCCACCCGCAGCGGCGTGGCTGGGCCCGGCCGATCAGCGGACACCGTACTCGGCCTCGGCGCGGCGCACGAACGAGTCGACGAAGGTATTGGCGATCTTGTCGAACACCGGGCTGACCAGGGCCTCGAGCGCCGCGCCGGCAAAGGCATAGCGCAGGTCGAACTCGATGCGGCAGGCGCGCGGCGCCGCGGCACCCACGTCCACGCGGCCCAGGGGCAGGAACTGCCACGTGCCCTCGAGCTGCGAGAACGGCCCGTCCACCAGGCGCAGCGAGACCGAGCGCCCCGGCGCCTCGGTGTTGCGCGTGGTGAAGCTCTGGCGCACGCCCATGTACGACAGCCCGAGCCGGGCGGTGACGCCGTCGTCGTGCTGCGCCAGCACCTCGGCGCTGCTGCACCAGGGCAGGAATTCGGGATAGGCCTCGACGTCGGTCACCAGCGCGTACATCTCTTCCGGCGAGTACCACAGCAGGACCGACTTGCGCACATGCTTCATACAATCCGCGGATTGTAGAAGTGCGCTTCAGCCTCATCGGCCCACCTGTCTTCCCGGCCCCAGCCGAGGCCGCCACCGACCCGCCAGACCATGGCCCCCATCGCCGAAAACCGCCGCGCCCGCTACGAATACAGCATCGAAGAGCAGTTCGAGGCCGGCATGGTGCTGGAAGGCTGGGAGGTCAAGGCGGTGCGCGCCGGCCAGGTGCAGCTCACCGACGGCTACGTGCTGATCCGTGACGGCGAGCTCTACCTCATCGGCTGCCGCATCAACGCGCTGCGCACCGCCTCCACCCACGTGCACCCCGAGGCCGACCGCACCAAGAAGCTGCTGATGCACGGCGCCGAGATCCGGCGCCTGATCGGCAAGGTCGAGCAGAAGGGCTTCACGCTGGTGCCGCTGAACCTGCACTACAAGGGCGGCCGCGTGAAGGCCGAGATTGCACTGGCCAAGGGCAAGGCGCAGCACGACAAGCGCAACACCGAGAAGCAGCGGGACTGGGAGCGCGAGAAAGGCCGGCTGATGCGGCACAAGGTTTCGGGGCCGCGGGCCTGACGCCGCCCGGCCTCAGCCGAAGGCAGCCGCCATCGCCTGCGCCAGGTCGGCCTGCAGGTCGGCCACCGTCTCCAGCCCCAGCGAGAAGCGCACCAGGTGCCCGCGCAGGTGGCTCCGCGCCTCCGGCGCGCGCAGCAACGCCAGATCGTACGGCACCACCAGGCTGACCGGGCCGGCCCAGGAATAGCCGATGCGGAACAGCGTCAGCGTGTCGACGAAGGCGTCGACCTGCGCTGCGCTGAAGCGCTCGTCCAGCAGCACCGAGAACAGCCCCGCGGCCGCGCTGCAATGCGCGCGCCAATGCTCGTGGCCCGGTGCGCCGGGCAGCGCAGGGTGCAGCACGCGTGCCACCTCGGGCCGCGCCTGCAGCCAAGAGGCCAGCTCGCGGCCGGCACGGTCCTGCGCCGCGTAGCGCAGCGGCAGGCTGGCCAGCGACCGCAACACCAGCTCGCAGTCGTTGCCGGCCACGCCCAGACCCAGGCGCATGTGGGTGAGCTTGATGCGCTCGGCCAGGGCCTCGTCGCGCGTGACCACCGAGCCCATCAGCACGTCGCCGCCGCCGCTGGGGTACTTGGTCAGCGCCTGCATCACGATGTCGATGCCGAGCGCGAAACCGTTGAACGCGATGCCGGCGCCCCAGGTGTTGTCCAGCGCCGTGGGCACGCCGGCGCTGCGGGCAGCGGCCACCAGCGCGGCGATGTCGGGAAACTCCATCGTCACCGAGCCCGCGGCCTCGATCCACACCAGCTTCGTGCGCGGGCCGATCGCCCCCGCCAGCGAGGCCGGGTCCATCGGGTCGTACAGCCGGTGCGCGATGCCCCAGCGTGCCAGCTCGTGGCGCGCGAAATCGCGGCTCGGGCCGTAGGCGTTTTCCGGCAGCAGCAGCTCGTCGCCCTGCGCCAGCAACGCCTGGTCGACCAGCGCGATCGCCGCCAGGCCACTGGGCACCAGCACGCAATGCGTGCCGCCTTCGAGCGTGGCGATGCGCTCTTCCAGCGTGAACGTGGTGGGCGTGCCGTGCAGGCCGTAGGTGTAGCCGCTCTTGTGGCGCCAGTCGCGTGCGCGCATGGCCGCCACGCTCTTGAAGATCACGGTCGACGCCTTGTGCACCGCGGGCTGCGGCGCCTCGAAGCCGGCCGGCGGCTGGTAGGCGTGGTGGCTCAGTTCGGTGGCGATATCGCGCGTCATGGCGGTGGATCCGGCGTCAGATCGGCAGCGCGATCAGGTCATGGCCTTCGGCGGCCACGACGCGGGCGCGCGTGAACTCGCCCACCTTCAGCGTCTTGCTCGCCTTCTCGGGCGGCAGCAGCCGCACCAGGCCGTCGATCTCGGGCGCGTCGGCGTAGCTGCGGCCGACCCCGCCCTTGCGCCCGAGCGCCGGCGCGTGGTCCACCAGCACCTGCATCGTGGCGCCCACGCGGCGCTGCAGCTTGCGCGTCGAGACTTCCTCGGCCACGGCCATGAAGCGGGCCTGTCGTTCTTCGCGAATGGCCTGCGGCAGCATCCCGGTCAGCTCGTTCGCCGCCGCGCCCTGCACCGGCGAGTAGGCAAAGCAGCCGGCACGGTCGATCTCGGCTTCGCGGATGAAGTCGAGCAGGGTCTCGAACTCGGCCTCGGTCTCGCCCGGGAAGCCGGCGATGAAGGTCGAGCGCACCACGATCTGGGGGCACAGTTCGCGCCAGCGCGCCAGGCGCTCGAGGTTGCGTTCGCCACTGGCTGGACGCTTCATGCGCTTGAGCACGTCGGGGTGCGCGTGCTGGAACGGCACGTCCAGGTACGGCAGCACGCGCCCCGCCGCCATCAGCGGCAGCACCTCGTCGACGCTCGGGTACGGATAGACGTAATGCAGCCGCACCCAGGCACCGTGCGCATCGGCCAGCTCGCCGAGCCTCGTGCACAGCTCGAGCAGGCGCGTCTTCACCGGCTGGCCGTCGAAGAAGCCGGTGCGGTACTTCACGTCGACGCCGTAGGCGCTGGTGTCCTGGCTGACGACCAGCAGCTCCTTCACGCCCGATTCGAACAGCGCGCGCGCCTCGACGAGCACGTCGCCGATGGGTCGCGAGACCAGGTCGCCACGCATGCTGGGGATGATGCAGAAGGTGCAACGGTGGTTGCAGCCCTCGCTGATCTTCAGGTACGCGTAGTGCCGCGGCGTGAGCTTGATGCCGGCCACGCCGCGAAACTCCGCGCGCGCTTCGGGCACCAGGTCGACGAACGGGTCGTGCGGCTTCGGCACATGCAGGTGCACCGCATCCATCACGTCCTGCGTCGCATGCGGGCCGGTCACGGCCAGCACCGCCGGGTGCATCTGGCGCACGAGGTTGCCGCCTGCCTCGCCGCTCTTAGCGCCCAGGCAGCCGGTGACGATCACCTTGCCGTTCGCGGCCAGGGCTTCGCCGATGGTGTCCAGGCTCTCCTGCACCGCCTCGTCGATGAAGCCGCAGGTGTTGACGATGACGAGATCGGCGCCGGCGTAGCTCTTGCTGGTCTCGTAGCCCTCGGCACGCAGTTGCGTCAGGATGAGCTCGGAGTCGGTCAGCGCCTTGGGGCAGCCGAGCGAGACGAAGCCGACGGTGGGCGCCTTGGCGGCGGGGGCAGCGCTGTAGGGGGTGTCTGACATCGCGCGATTTTCAGGCATCGCGCGGGGGCGGCCCGGCGAGCGGCTATTTCTTCCCGCCGGGGAAGACCGGCAGGCCGGGGAACAGCGCCCCGGCCTGCTGCATCTGCTCGAACATGCCGCGGCTCTGTTCGAGGTAGCTGCCCATCAGGTTCTGCAGCGCCGCCGGCTGGCCGCCGAGAAACCGCGTCCAGGCCTCGGGCGACAGGTGCTTGGGGTCGTACAGGCCCTGGCTCTGATTCAGGAACTGCGCCTGCAGCTCGGCGAAGGCAGCCATGTTCTTCTCGAGCAGGGTGCCCATCACGCCCTGCATCGCGTGGCCGTAGAAGCGGATGATCTGGCTCAGCGTCTGGGTGCTGAACATGGGCACGCCGCCCGACTCTTCTTCCAGGATGATCTGCAGCAGGATGCTGCGCGTGAGCTCGTCGCCGGTCTTGGCATCGCGCACCTCGAAGGCCTCGCCGCCCAGCACCATCTGCTTGACGTCGGCCAGCGTGATGTAGCTGCTGGTGCGGGTGTCGTACAGGCGCCGGTTGGGGTACTTCTTGAGCGTTCGCACCGGGCCCGACGGGCTGGGCGCCTCGGCGTCCTGCGGCGCGGCCGGGGTGCGACGGTGAGCGGGCATGCGGGCTTCCTTCGGCAGGCGATGCAGGCATTCTAGAAGCCGGCCCTGCCCCGCTCACGCGGGTTTGCCCCGGCGCGCCCGGGCCGCTTGCGGCTCAGCGCAGGCCGCAGGCCACGAAGTGCGGGTTCTCGAAGCCCGGCTTGCCGTAGCGCAGCGGCGCGCCGGCCAGGTCGAGCACGCAGCCGCCGGCGGCGCGCAGCACGGCGTCGCCGGCGGCGGTGTCCCATTCCATCGTGCGGCCCAGCCGCGGGTAGCAGTCGGCCTGGCCGGTGGCCACGAGTCCGAACTTGAGCGACGAGCCGGCGGTGATGCGCGCCGCCACCGGCCGGCCCTGCAGCCAGGCGGTCAGTGCCACTTCGTCGCCATGCGATCGGCTGCCCGCCAGCGTCGGGCCCTCGGCCGGCTCGGCGCGGCAGGCGATCGCGCGCCGCGCACCACCCTCCTCCAGCCAGGCGCCGTGCCCGACGACGCCCGCGTACAGGCGGTCGGGCACCGGCACGTAGACCACGCCCAGCACCGGCACGCCACGTTCGACGAGCGCGATGTTGACCGTGAACTCGCCGTTGCGCGAGACGAACTCGCGCGTGCCGTCCAGCGGGTCGACGAGCCAGAAGCGATCGCCCAAGGCGCCGGCCCCCGGCGCGGCGCCGCGCGCCACCGCTTCTTCGGCCACCACCGGCCAGCCCGGCGTCAGCGCCTGCAGTGCCGGCACGATCAGGGCCTCGGCGCGCTCGTCGGCGGCGGTCACGGGCGAGGCATCGGCTTTGCCGCGCACGGCAAAGTCGCTGCCGTAGACCTCGAGGATGAGCGCGCCGGCCTCGCGCGCCAATCGCTCGATGCGAGGCAGCAGGCGGCCCAGTTCATCCGGTGCAATCGATTCAGGCATGCCCCGGATGCTAAGCGCAGGCACGGTCGCCCGACGGCGGCGTCACCGAGGGGCTGCAGCACCCGGTGGCCAATCGCACCGCTGCGCGCGACGGCCGCGTGCGCAAGCTCGAGGTCATCAACCCCCTGCAGCGCACCCCTGGGCGACCGCCTGAGCGCCGCGACCGGCTTGCGCGTCATCAGCATCCGCTGGTGCGACCGCAGCGCGCGTACCGTGCGGGTGAATGATGTCGGTGGTGGAGGTCATCGTCGGCACGGCGCGGCGGTTCCTGGGCTGCGACTGCATCTCGTTCCTGCGCCCTGAAGGCCAGGTGCGGGCCTCGATGCGGCACGCCAAGGCAGACGGCACCTCGCCGGGAATGATCGAGCGCCTGCCGCTGGATGCGGTGCACCGCGGTTGGAGGCACGCACCCAGGAGACAGGCTGCACGATCCTGGTCGGCGCGGCGGTGGGGCGGTGGGGCGGGCTGCCGGCATCACCCCGCCGCGGGCCCTGGGCGCGGTACTGCTGAAGGGCCTTGCGGCGCCGCTCGACGTGTTCGCCGTCGAGCCGCGGCGCACGCGCACCCGACTGCCCGGTCAGCGCGGCGGCTCGGCCGCCACGAGCAGCGCGCGGAATTCACCCAGCCGCGCCTTCACCCGCCGCTCGTAGTCGGGCCCCATGCGCAGCAGGATGCGCTGGCCGGCGCTCAGGCGCTGCAGCGCGGGGTCGTCGAACTCGTACAGCAGCCAGGGCCGGGAAGGCTCGGCGCCCTCGACGGCCGGCCGGTGCACCTTCAGCAAGGGGCCGGGGTCGGGCGTGGCCAGCAGCAGGTCGATGACCGCGATCAACCGGTCGTTGAAATAGCCCCGGGGGTAGCCCAGGTCGACATAGGCCGCCTGGAACAGCGGGTACAGCCGCCGGTAGGCGGCGACGGCGGCGCGCAGGTCCAGCCCGTCCAGCAGGCGTACGTAGGGCGTGTAGCGCTCGGCATTGGCCGGGCTCACGCGCGCCTGGCCACCGTCATGCTCCAGCGTGCCGAAGCGACCCGCCGCCGGCACCAGCGGCCACAGCCGCGGGCTGGCCTGCTGGCGGCCCAGGTTGTCCACCGTGGCGGCGAAGCGATGCGGAAAGTCGCCCAGGCGGAACAAGGTGGCCAGCGCGCTGCGGCCGAACAGCGCGGCCAGCGTGCCTTCCACGTCCTGCGGCGACGACGCGCTGTCGGCCACGGCCTGCACCGGGTGGTTCACGGCCGGGGCCGAGGCGGCGGGGGCGGCCGTCACGGGCTGCACGGCCTGCGGGGCCGCGGCGGGCGGGGGCGGCGCCTCGGGGCCGGGATGAAACCTGAACCAGGCCCACACGCCCGCGGCAGCCAGCAGCAGCGCCGCGATCAGGTACGAGCTCTTGCTCATCAGGCGTCCTCCAGGGGCTGGGCCACGGGACCTTCCGTGGCGGAGTCTGCAGAATACCTGTCGGCGCCGGCCTACAGCCCGGGGCGGCGTTCGCTGCTGCCGCCCCGCGCGCCGGTGCGCCATGCTGCGGGCCTGGCTGCCTGAAGGAGAACCCGCATGAACGTCCACCTGGGCCTGGCGCCCATCGTCTCGCTGCTGGCCGGCATCCTGATCCTCGTCGTGCCACGGCTGCTCAACTACATCGTGGCCCTGTACCTGATCCTGATCGGGCTCATCGGCCTGTTCGGCGCCGGGGCCATGCACTTCAACTGAGCGGCCGCTCGCGGCCGCGGGCTTCAGGAAGCAGCCGCGAGCTCGAGGTTGTCGATCAGGCGCGTGCTGCCCAGGCGCGCTGCGGCCAGCACCACGAGGGCGTCGCCCGGCGCAGGCGGCGCCAGGTCGCGCTGCCGGCGCACTGCCACGTAGTCGGGCTGCCAGCCGCGTAGCCGCAGGCCCTGCATCGCGTCGGCTTCCAGGGTCGCCCAGTCGCTGCGGCGCGCCGCCACGGCGGACGCCAGGTCGCGCAGCGCGCGCGACAGCGCGACGGCCTCGCGGCGCTGCTCGGCCGTCAGGTAGCCGTTGCGCGAGGACAGCGCCAGGCCGTCGGCGTCGCGTGCGGTCTCGCCGGCGAGCACCTCGATGGGCAGCGCGAGCTGGCGCACCATGGCCTGGATCACGCGCAGCTGCTGGTAGTCCTTCTTGCCGAACACGGCCGCCTGCGGCTGCACCAGGTTGAAGAGCTTGAGCACCACGGTGCAGACACCGGTGAAGAAGCCGGGCCGGAACCGGCCTTCCAGGATGTCGGCCAGCGCCGGCGGCGGCTGCACGGTGCAGGTCTGCGGCTCGGGGTAGAGCTCAGGTTCGGGCGGGGCGAAGGCGAGGTCGCAGCCCGCCTCGCGCAGCATGGCGCAGTCGCGCTCGAAGGTGCGCGGGTAGGTGTCGAAGTCTTCGTGCGGCGCGAACTGCAGCCGGTTGACGAAGATGCTGGCCACCACCGGGGCCGCGGTCGCACCGGCGTGCACCCGCGCCTGCTGCACCAGCGCCAGGTGACCGGCGTGCAGGTTGCCCATGGTCGGCACGAGCACGGCGCGCTGCCCCGCGAGGGCGGCGCGGAGGTCGGCCGCGGTCGAGACGATGTCCATCGGGGCAGGCCTGCAGGCGCCGGCGCGGGCTATTCGTAGCCGTGCCGCACCGGGTCGGGGAAGCTGCCGTCCTTGACCGCCGCCACGTAGCGGCGCGCCGCTTCTTCGACACCGCCGCCCTCGCGCAGGAAGTCGTGCACGAAGCGCGGCAGCTTGCCACTGGTCACGCCGAGCATGTCGTGCAGCACCAGCACCTGGCCGCTGCAGCCGGGGCCGGCACCGATGCCGATGGTCGGCATCGGCAGGGCCTCGGTCAGCGCGCGCGCCAGCGCACTGGGCAACAACTCCAGCACCACCATCGCCGCGCCGGCATCGGCCAGTTCGGCGGCGTGCTGGCGCAGCACCTGCGCCGCCTGCGCATCGCGGCCCTGCACGCGATAGCCGCCCAGCGCATGCACCGACTGCGGGGTCAGGCCCAGATGCGCGCAGACCGGGATGCCGCGCTCGACCATCTGGCGCACGAGGGGCGCGGTCCAGCCGCCGCCCTCGAGCTTGACCATCTGGGCGCCGGCCTGCATCAGCCTCGTCGCGCTGGCCAGCGCCTGTTCGGCCGAAGCCTGGTAGCTGCCGAACGGCAGGTCGGCGATGACGAAGGCGCTGCCGCGTGCACGGGCCACGCAGGCCGTGTGGTACGCGATCTCGTCCAGCGTGACCGGCAGCGTGCTGTCGTGGCCCTGCAGCACCATGCCCAGCGAATCGCCCACCAGCAGCACGTCGACGCCGGCCGCATCGAGCCGCCTCGCGAAGCTGGCGTCGTAGCAGGTCAGCATGGCGATCTTCTCGCCCGCCGCGTGCATGGCGCGCAGCCGGTGCAGGGTGATGGGTTTGCGTTCCATGGTCAGGCCTCGGTCGGGCGCAGGCCCAGGCGGTCGAGGAGCGCGCGGTCGCGCTCGGCCTGCGGGTTGCTCGTGGTCAGCAGTCGGTCGCCGTAGAAGATCGAGTTAGCGCCGGCGGCAAAGCACAGCGCCTGCAGCGCCTCGTCCATCTGCTCGCGCCCGGCCGACAGCCGCACCATCGCGCGCGGCATCGTGATGCGGGCCACCGCGATCATGCGCACGAACTCGAACGGGTCCAGCGGCGCGGTGCCGGCCAGCGGCGTGCCGGCCACCTGCACCAGGTTGTTGATCGGCACCGACTCGGGGTAGGGCTCGAGGTTGGCCAGCTGCGCGATCAGTCCGGCGCGCTCGGCGCGGCTCTCGCCCATGCCGACGATGCCGCCGCAGCAGACCTTGATGCCGGCCTGGCGCACATGGGCCAGCGTGTCCAGCCGGTCCTGGTAGGTGCGGGTGCTGATGATCTGGCCGTAGAAGGCGGGGTCGGTGTCGAGGTTGTGGTTGTAGTAATCCAGGCCGGCGTCCTGCAGAGCCTGCGCCTGGCCGCCGTCGAGCATGCCCAGCGTCATGCAGGTCTCCAGGCCCAGGGCCTTGACCTCGCGCACCATCTCACCGACGCGCTCGATGTCGCGGTCCTTGGGGCTGCGCCAGGCGGCCCCCATGCAGAAGCGCGTCGCGCCCTGGGCCTTGGCGGCCTGCGCCGCGGCCACCACCTCGTCCAGCGCCATCAGCTTGTCGGCCTCGAGCCCGGTCTCGAAGTGCGCCGACTGCGGGCAGTAGGCACAGTCCTCGGGGCAGCCGCCGGTCTTGATCGACAGCAGCGTGGACAGCTGCACGCGGTTCGGGTCGAAGTGCTCGCGGTGCACCCGCTGCGCCCGGAAGAGCAGGTCCATGAAAGGCTGGCCCAGCAAGGCCAGCACATCGGCCACCGGCCAGCGCGCTGCCGGCGCCGGACGCGGCGCCGGGCGCAGGGAGGACAGGTCGACGGTGGCGGTCGGGGTCATGCCGGGGATCATGCGGTAAGTGCCGGGGCGCAGTGCGGCCGTGCAGCAGGGCGCGGCATTATGCGGCAGCCGTCCCCGCCTTGCCGCGACGGCGCCGCAGCCAGCCCGCCGCGCGGTCGCGCGCGGTCTCGATGCTGTCGTAGAAGCTCGGGATCACCAGCAGCGTCAGCAGCGTGCTGGTGATGGTGCCGCCGATGATGGCGACGGCCATCGGGCGGTAGAACTCGCCGCCCTCGCCCACCCCGATGGCCACCGGCAGCATGCCCGCGATGAGCGCCAGCGTCGTCATCAGGATCGGCCGCACGCGCTTGCGGCCGGCCGCCATCAGCGCTTCTTCGCGGTCCATGCCCTGGGCCTCGCGCGCGCGGGCCGCATCCAGCAGCAGGATGGCGTTCTTGGCCACCAGCCCCATCAGCATGATCACGCCGATGAAGCTCATCAGGTTGAGCGTGCCGCCGGTCAGCAGCAGCGCGATGACGACGCCGATCAGTGACAGCGGCAGCGACAGCATCACCGCCAGCGGCGCCGTGAAGCTGCCGAACTGCATGACCAGGATGAGGTACATCAGGCCGATGCCCGAGACAAGCGCGATCGCCATCGCGGTGAACACCTCCTGCTGGTCCTTGCTCGCGCCCGCCAGCTCGAGCCCGTAGCCCGGCGGGAAGCCCATCGCCTTGGCGATCTTCATCGCATCGGCGGTGACCTCGCCCGACGAGCGGCCCTGCACGTTGGCCGCCACGGTGACCGTGCGGTGCCCGCCCGAGTGCTGGATCTGCGACGGCCCGCGCCCCATCGTGATGGTGGCGATCTGCTCCAGCGGCACCATCTGGTTGCTGCCACCCACGGCGATCGGCAGCTGCTCGATGTTGCTGGCATCGACGCGGTCGGCCGGCGCCAGGCGCACCGAGACATCGCGCGTCTCGCCGGTGGGGTCGACCCAGTCGCCGGCCTCGACGCCGGCGAAGGCCACGCGCAGCGCCTGCGCGGCATCGGCCACCGAGATGCCCAGCGTGTTGGCCAGCCCGCGGTCGAGCTCGATCTTCAGCTCTTCCTGCGGCGCCTGCTCCGACAGCCCCACGTCCACCGCGCCGGGCACCTGGCGCAGGCGGTCCATGAACTCGCCCGCGATCGCCAGCAAGCGGCGCGAATCGGGCCCGGTGAAGCGGATCTGCACCGGCTTCTGCGCGCCGTTGTTCAGGTCGTCCAGCACCGTGTACTCGGCACCCACCAGCCGCGCGGTCAGGCCGCGCAGCGCCGCCGCGATCTCCGCCGCGCTACGCCGGCGCTGCGTGCTCTTGCCGATGTCGACGTAGATGCGGCCGCCGCCCGGGTTGACGTAGGCGTTGGTGGCCACCGTCTCGGGCAGCGTGCGCGCCAGTGCCGCGGCGGCCTCGACCTTGAGCCGGGCATAGTCGAGGCTGCTGCTGGCCGGCGTGCGCACCTCGATGGCCACGGTGCCGGCATCGGAGGCGGGCAGGAAGCTCGAGCCGCCGAAGCGCGCCTGCAGCGCGATCGCGCTGACGAAGCTGAGCAGCGCGAACAGCGCCATCCAGCGCCGGTGGTGCAGCGCCCAGGCGATGACGCGGCCGTAGCGGTCGCTCTGATGGTCGAACCAGTCGTTGAAGCGCGCCAGCCACCGGCTGATGCCCCGCTTCGGCGCCAGGTGATGCCCCGGCGGGTCGCCCCAGTAGGCCGACAGCATCGGGTCGAGCGTGAACGAGATGAACAGGCTCACCAGCACCGAGGCCACCACCGTCAACCCGAAGGGCCGGAACCACTCGCCCGAAATG
The DNA here is from genome assembly GCA_028872015.1 of Burkholderiales bacterium. GTDB lineage: Bacteria > Pseudomonadota > Gammaproteobacteria > Burkholderiales > Burkholderiaceae_C > Rubrivivax. The sequence continues at coordinate 25,456 of JAGWLO010000037.1, forward strand.
CCGGGCATGAAGGCCACGGGGATGAACACGGCCACGATCGAGAACGTGGTCGCCGCCACCGCCAGCCCGATCTCGGCCGTGCCGTTCAGCGCCGCGGTGCGCCGGTCCTCGCCCAGCTCCATGTGGCGCACGATGTTCTCGCGCACCACGATCGCGTCGTCGATCAGCACCCCGATCGCCAGGCTCAGGCCGAGCAGGCTCATGAAGTTGAGCGTGAAGCCGGACAGCCACACCGCGATGAAGGCGGCGATCACCGAGGTGGGCAGCGACAGGGCGGTGATCAGCGTCGAGCGCCACGAATTCAGGAAGACGTAGACCACCAGCACCGTGAGCCCGGCGCCGAACACCAGCGCATGGATGACGTTGTTCAGGCTGTCCTGCGCGTCGCGCCCGCCGTCTTCGGTGACCTCCAGCTTGGTACCCGGCGGCAGCGTCTTGCCGATCGCGGCCACCTCCTGGCGCACCTCGTCGGCCACCGTCACCGTGCTGGCCTCGCGGCTGCGCGTGATGGACAGGCCCACGTTGGGGTGGCCGCTGCGCTCGGAAAACCCCCTCAGATCAGCGAAGCCGTCGCGCACGTCGGCCACCTGCGCCAGCCGCACCAGCTGGCTGCCGCTGCGCTTGATCACGATCTGGCCGAAATCGGCCGGGGTGTCGATGCGGCCCACCAGGCGGATGCTCTGGTCCTCGAGCCGGCCGCGCACCTTGCCCACGGGGGCGGTGGCGTTCTGCGCGCGCAGCGCGGCCACCACGTCGGTGACCGAGACGCCGAATTCGCGCAGCTTGGCCGTGTGCAGCAGCACCGAGAGCTCGCGCTGCAGCGCGCCGTTGACCTCGACCACGGCCACGCCCGGCAGGCCGCGGAAGCGGTCGGCCAGCTGGTCTTCGGCCAGGCGCGAGATCTCGGCGTGCGACTGCGTGTCCGACGACAGCGCCAGCTGCATGATGGGCTGCTGCGCGGGGTCCACGCGCTGCAGGATCGGCTCGCGCATCTCCAGCGGCAGCTTGTAGCGCACCGAGGCGATGGCGTTGCGCACCTCGTCGGCGGCGACGATGAGGTTCTTGTCGAACTTGAACACCAGCACCAGCCGGGCACTGCCCTCGGACGCGGTCGAGCGCAGCTCGTCCACGCCCGAGATGCTCTGCAGTGCCTTCTCGATGCGGTCGATCACCTCGCGCTCCACCGTGGCCGGCGAGGCGCCCGGGTACGGGATGTTCACCACCAGCACGGGCGGCGCCACGTCGGGGATCTGGTTCACGCGCAGCTTGGACAGCGCGAGCAGGCCCAGGGCCATCAGGCCGATGATGATCACGATCATCGCGATCGGCCGCTTGATGCTGAAGGCGGACAGGAACATGGCGGCCTCAGGTGGCGGCCTTGGCCGCCGATGGTGCGGGTGCCGGGGCGGCACCCAGGGCCGCCTTGGCGGCCGCGCCGGAGCCCACCAGCTCGAAGCGCTGGCCATCGAGCAGGGTGCTGCCCGGGTTGCGGAGCACGCGGTCGCCGGCCGCCAGGCCGGCGAGCACCGGCACGTCGCCGGTGCGGGGGTCGCGCGGGCCGGTCTGGATCGCCACCTTGGCCAGGCTGCCGGTGCCGCCGCCAACCAGGCGCCAGGCATAGGCGGCGTCGCCCGAGCGCACGATCGAGCCCTCGGGCAGCATCAGCGACCGCGAGCTGCCGGCCTCGATCCGGCCCTCGGCGAACAGCCCTGCCACCTGGGGCGCGGCAGCGCGGTCGTTGAAGTCGATGATCACCGCCAGCTGCCGCGTGGCGGCGTTGGCGCTGGCGTCGATGCGGCGCACGGTGCCGATGAAATCGCCATCGGCATAGCCGTTGACGCGGAAGCGCACGCGCTGGCCGGGCTTGAGCTCGGCCAGCCGGTCGGCCGACACCAGGCCCTCGAAGCGCATGCTGCGCGGGTCGATCACCTTCAACAGCGCCTTGCCCACCTGGGCCGTGTCGCCCACCGAGACCTGGCGGTCGCTGACCACGCCGTCGAAGGGCGCCCGGATCAGCGTGCGCTGCAGCTGCTGGCGCGCCGCGGCCACGCGCGCCTTGGCGGCGACGAGATCGCTCTGCGCGTTGTTGCGCCGCACCTCGGCGTCGTCCAGCGATTGCTGCGAGGTCATGCCCTGCTGCTGCAGCGTCCTCAGGCGCTGCAGCTGGCGCTCGGTCTGGTCGTAGGCCTGGCCGGCGGCGCGCGCCGCCTCGTCGGCGGAGGACAGCGCATCGCGGATGGCGGCATCGTCCAGCCGCACCAGCGGCTCGCCGGCACGCACCGGCTGGCCGTTTTCCTTGAACACCTGCAGCACCACGGCGCCCACCTCGGCCCGCAGGTCGGCCCGCCGCTCGGGCTCGATCGAGCCGCTGACGACGGGGCCGCTGGCCAGCAGCCCGGCCGAGACCGTGCGCAGATCCTCGGGCGCGATCAGCAGCGGCGGTGCACTCGCCGGCAGGGCCGCCGCGGCCGTGGACGGGCCGGAGCGGCCACAGGCCGACAGCAGGCCCAGCAGCGCGAGCAGGAAGAGACGTTGACGCATGGCCCGGCGGCGCACCGTGGGCCGGCGCACCCGAAATTGCAAAGGCGCGAGGCTAACCCCTGGCGCCGGCGACGCCAGCCCCCCATGCGACAAACCGACGCCGGTGCGGCACCAGCTGCAGCGGCGGCCTCCTCTTTCGCGGCGACGCCATGGCCGCGGGCGGCGTCACGGCAGCGCCGCCGAGCTGGTCAATAGGTCCTGTAGGGCAGGAATTTCCCCGACATCGTGATGCTCACGCGGTCGCCCTTGGGGTCGGGCTCGCGCCGCAGGTCCATCTTGAAGTCGATCGCGGACATGATGCCGTCGCCGAACTCCTCGTGGATCAGTTCCTTGAAGGTGGTGCCGTAGACGTTGACAAGCTCGTAGAAGCGGTAGATCAGCGGGTCGGTGGGCACCGCGGTGGCCAGGCTGCCTTTGTGGGGCACGACCATCAGCCACCGCCGGTCCTGGGCGTCGAGGCCGAACAGCTCGGCCACCACGTCGGCCTGCTCGGCCGTCAGCGTCATCTGGCCCAGGCAGGCCGCCGTGACCCACTCCTTGCTCAGCCCGACCTTCGTGGCGACATCGCTCCACTTCAGGCCGCGGGCGACCTTGGCGGCGACGATCTTTTCGGTGACTTCGAGACGGCTCATGGAGTACTCCTGGAAAAAAAAAGGGGGGGTGGCAAGGGCCTGAAGGGCGGCCAGCAAGGCGCATGCCCACCCGCCCGGGTCCGGCCCGGTAAGCCCGGGTTAAGTCTGGACCACGGACAATGATGCGCTTGGCGGTGGGCAACGGACCTGGAGCGAAATCGGGTGAGATGGACGGCGCGAACATGACCCCCACGGTCTGGCCCCCGGGCGTTCCCGCTGCGGCCGCGGCCCCGCCCCTGGTGCCGGCCCCCGGGGCCGCACCGGCACCGGCACCGGCAAGGGCAGCGCTCGCCCCGGGCTGGCCGCTGGCGCTGGGCAGCTTGGCCTGGGCCGGCGTCTGGCTGGGCACGCTGGCCGCCCTGGCGCTGGCGCCACCCGTGGACGACATCGAGCAGTTGACCTGGGTGCGTTCGCTGCAGTGGGGCTACTACAAGCACCCGCCGCTGCCGACCTGGCTGCTGTGGGGGCCCGAGCAGCTGTTCGGCCCCACGCCGTGGCTCACCTACGGCCTGGGAGCGGTCTGCACGCTGGGAGCGCTGGCGATTTTGTGGATGCTGCTGGCGCCGCTGCGCGGCCGCACCTACGCCACGGTAGCCCTGCTGGCCGGGCTGTGCATCACCTACTACAACCGCCAGCTCCACTTCTACAACCACGAAGTGGTGCTGATGCTGCTGACCAGCGCCAGCGCGTGGCTGTGCTGGCGCGCCTTTGCCACCGGGCGGCGGCGCTGGTGGCTGGCGCTCGGGGTCGCGCTCGGGCTGGGTGCGCTGACCAAGTACCAGGTGGTGGTGACGCTGGCCAGCGTGGCGGTCTTCGCCGTCCACCAGCGCTTCTGGCGCAGCACCGCCCACCGCCAGGGCGCGCTGGCGGCCTGCCTGATCGCGCTGCTGATGTTCGTGCCCCACGTCGAGTGGCTGCGCACGCACGATTTCGGCCCCGTTCGCTATGCGCTGGGCTCGTCGCTGGGGGCCGGGCTGTCGATGCTCGGCCGCGCCGGCCAGGCCGGCCACTGGCTGCTGGACCAGCTGCTGAACCGCGCCCTGCCCGCGCTGCTGCTCCTTGCGGTGGCGGTGGCCACCGCGCACAAGCAGGCACCCGGGGCCGCGGCGGCAGCGGATCGCCCCGTCGCCGACGGCTCGCGCGCGCTGCTGTGGGCCTGGGGCGCGGTGCCGCTGGCCTTCATGCCCGCGATGGCCCTGCTGGCCGGCGCCGACCTGCCGCTGCACTGGGGGGCGCCCTTCCTGCTGTTCGCCGTGCCCGCCGCGATGGAGCTGCTGCCGCGCGACACCTGGGGCCGCGTGGCCATGAAGCCGGTGCTGCGCGCGTTCGTGCTGCTGCAGCTGCTGCTGCTGGCCACGCTGGCCCTGACCTCGGTGCGCGGCCCGTTCGGCAGCCGCGTGCACGGCTGGCACCGGGTCGATGCACAAGCCCTGGCGCACAGCGTCGCCGCGGCCGCACGCCGGCAGCTGGGTGGGCCGATCCGGCTCGTGGTGGGCGACCCGGCGACGGCCGGCGCGCTGTCGTTGGCGCTGCCGGAGCACCCGCTGGTCATGATCGACGGCCGACTCGACCTCAGTCCCTGGGTCGCGCCCGACTTGCTGGCGCGCTGCGGCGCGCTGCAGATCGGTCACCTGCCGCCAGGCCCGGGGGCGCCGCACCACCTTCGACTGCACCCCCACCGGGCACAGGCCGAGCGGCTCGGGTTCGGGCTGCCGGACCACGGCTGGCCGGACGGCCAGCCCGTCGGCGCCGCCTTCCCGCGCCTGCAATGGCGCGTCATCCCGCGCACCGCCGGTGCGGCGGCCTGCCCGGCGCCGTAGCCTGCGGGCACCCGGTCGGCCCCATCGATGGACCCGCTGCTGCGCTTCCCGCTGCTCAACCCCCCGGCCAGCGCCGGCCCGCTGGCACCGGTCCGCCAGGCGCTGGCGCGCCTGGGCCGGCGGCTCGATGCCGGGCTGCGCCGCGCCCACCCGCACGGGCCGGGCGCCTGAGCCCCGGGGCACACGATGCGGATCCTGCTGGTCGAGGACGACGCGATGATCGGCAAGGCGGTGCGCCAGGGCCTGGTGGCCGCCGGCTTCGCGGTCGACTGGGCCAGCGACGGCCGCGAAGCCGAGCTGGCCCTGGCCAACGGCGTGTACGACCTGGTGGTGCTCGACCTCGGCCTGCCGCGCAAGGACGGGATGGCGCTGCTGGCCACCCTGCGCGGGGCGGGCAACCCGGTGCCGGTGCTCATCGCCTCGGCCCGCGACGCAGTGCGCGACCGCATCGCGGGCCTGGAGGCCGGCGCCGACGACTATGTGCTCAAGCCCTTCGACCTGGACGAGCTGATCGCCCGCGTGCGGGCGCTGCTGCGCCGCCACGCCGGCAGCGGCTCGGCGCTGCTGGCCTGCGGCACGCTGGTGCTCGACCCCGCGCGCCGCACCGCCACGCTGGACGGCGCCGACGTGGCGCTGTCGGCGCGCGAATTCGCCGTGCTGGAGGCCCTGATGCAGCGCCCCGGCGCCGTGCTCTCGCGCGAGGCGCTGGAAGAGAAGGTGTACGGCTGGGGCGAAGAGGTGGGCAGCAACGCCATCGAGGTGCATCTGCACCACCTGCGGCGCAAGCTCGGCGGCAACCGCATCCGCAACGTGCGCGGCGTGGGCTACCGCGTCAGCGAAGACTGAATGCGCTCGATCGAGCGCACGCTGCTGGCCTGGATCCTGGGCGCGCTGGCGCTGGGCGCGGTGCTGGTGACGCTGGCCACCTACCTCGTGACGCTGGACGAGATGGGCGAGGTCTTCGATGCCGACCTGCGCCACGTGGCGCAGGCCGTGGGCGGCTACCGCGACCCCGGCCGGCTGGCGTCGGCGGCGGCGCCCCTGGCAGCGGCCTCGGGCGCGGCGGCTGCCGAAGCCGCGCCCGCCGACGGCGAGGCGCCGCCCGACGCCGGCGTCATCGCGCAGGCCTGGTCGCCCGACGGCCGCCTGCTCTACGCCTCGGGCCCGCGGGTGGCGCTGCCGTTCGCCACCACGCCGGGCCTGTCGCGGGTGCGCGTGGGCGGCGACGCCTGGGTCGTCTACACCAGCGTGCGCAAGTCCGGGGTGGTGCAGGCGGCGCAGCGCGTGGCCGAACGCGAATCGATGGCCGCCGAGTCGGCCGGGCGGGTGCTGCCGCCGCTGTTGCTGATGGTGGCCGTGGTGGGCGGGCTGCTGGTGCTCGGGCTGCGGCGCGGACTGCGACCGCTGGACGAGGCGGCGCGCAGCGTCGGCGCGCGCAGCGCGCAGGCGCTGGCGCCGATCCCCAGCGACGGGCTGCCGGCCGAGATCCTGCCCATGGTGCGTGCCATCAACGGCCTGATCGAGCGCCTGGCCGCGGCGCTGGCCACGCAGCGGCGCTTCGTGGCCGACGCCGCGCACGAGCTGCGCACCCCCATCGCGGCGCTGCGGCTGCAGCTGCAGTGGCTGCAGCGCAGCGGCGACGAAGCCAGCCGCGCCGAGGCGGTGGCCGACCTCGAGGCCGGCATCGCCCGCTCGCAGCGCCTGGTGGAGCAGCTGCTGCAGGTGGCGCGCGCCGAGCCCGATGCCAGCCAGGCGAGCCTGCAGCCGCTCGACCTGGCCGCACTGGCCCGCGCCGCGGTGGCGCGCTTCAGCCTGCGCGCCCAGCACGCCGGGCTCGACCTGGGGGCCGAAGTCGCGGGGCCGGTGCCCGCGCAGGGCGACCCGCAGCAACTCGCGGTGCTGCTGGACAACCTGATCGAGAACGCGCTGCGCTACACGCCGGCCGGCGGCATCGTGGACGTCGGGGCCGACGAGTTCGACGGGCGGCCGCGCCTGCGCGTGCGCGACACCGGCCCGGGCATCCCGCCGGCCGAGCGCGGGCGCGTCTTCGACCGCTTCTTCCGCGGCGCCGACGCCCACGCGCTGGCGCGCGACGGCGGCGGCAGCGGCCTGGGCCTGTCGATCGTGCATGCCATCGCCGAGCGCCACGGTGCCCGCGTCGGCCTGCACACGGGCGCCGGCGGGCTCGGGCTCGAGGTGCGGGTCGAGTTCGCCCGGCCCGACTTAGCGCCGTCTTAAGGCGGCGCTAAGTCGGGCCCGCTTACCTTCCGGGCCTGCGGGCGACAGGCGCCCGGAACGGAGATCGCACCGATGGACAGCCGGGCCCGACACGACCGCAAGGCCGCCGCCCCGGGCCGCCGCGGGCCGGCCCTGGGCCTCTCTCTGGCCCTGGCGCTCGCGCTGGCCGGCCCGGCCCTGCAGGCGCAGGCGCAGGGCCCTGCGGGCAGCGCAATGCAGCCGCTGCCGGTGGAGCAGAACCCGCCGGGCGACATCCCCGACAGCCAGGTGTTCGTCGAGTACCGCTCGCCGCAGGGCGTCTCGCTCAAGGTGCCCGAGGGCTGGGCGCGGCGCGACGGGGCCGGCGCGGTGCGCTTTGCCGACAAGTACAACGCCGTCGAGCTCGAGGTCACGCCGCGCGCGGCCGCGCCCACCGTGGCCGGCCTGCGCGCCACCGAGCTGGCCGCGCTGGCGCGGCTGCCGTCGGCGGTGGAGATCCGCTCGGTGGGCCAGGCCCGGCTGCCCGCCGGGCCGGCCGTGATCGTGCGCTACCGCGACAACTCCGAGCGCGACCCGGTCACCGACAAGGCGATCCGGCGCGACAACGAGCGGCTGTACTTCTGGCACGCCGGCCGCCAGGCCGTGCTGACGCTGTCGGCCCCGGCCGGCGCCGACAACGCCGACCAGTGGCAGCTCATGGCGCGCAGCCTCGCCTGGACGAAATGACGGCAGCCAGCGCGCCGGTGCTGCGGGCCGAGAACCTGTACCGCTTCTTCCACAACGGCGACGCCGAGACGCTGGCCCTGCGCGGCGTGAGCCTGGCGCTGGCCGCGGGCGAGATGGTGGCGCTGCTGGGCACCTCGGGCAGCGGCAAGAGCACGCTGCTGAACTGCCTGGCGGGGCTGGACGAGCCCGACGGCGGCCAGGTCGACTTGCTGGGCCTGCGCCTCACCCGCCGCCCCGAAGCCGAACGCGCGCGCCGGCGCGCCGCCGGCATCGGGGTGCTGATGCAGTCGCACAACCTGCTGCCGGCGCTGAGCCTGCTCGACAACATGCTGCTCGTGATGACGCTCACCGGCCGCCCCGACCGCGGCCGCGCCGAGCGGCTGTTCGACGAGCTCGGCCTGTTCCGCCACCGGCAGGCGCGACCGGCGCAGCTCTCGGGTGGCGAGGTGGCGCGGGCCGGGCTGGCCATCGCGCTGGCCGCGGCGCCGGCCGTGCTGCTGGCCGACGAGCCCACCGGCGAGGTCGACGCCGCCACCGAGCGCGAGGTGCTCGACGTGCTGCACGCCCGGCGCAATGCCGGCTGCGCGATCCTGGTGGCCACCCACAGCCCGGCGCTGGCCGCCAGCGCCGACCGCGTGCTGCAGCTGCAGGACGGGAGCCTGCGCCATGGCTGAGACGCTGCTGGCCGGCACCGGCGTGGCGCGCCGCTTCCCGCAGGGCGCGGGCTTCTTCGACGCCCTGCTGCCGGTCGACTTCGAAGTGCGCAGCGGCGACCGCATCGCCATCGTCGGGCCCTCGGGGGGCGGCAAGTCGACGCTGCTGCAGCTGATGGCCGGGCTCGACCGCCCCAGCGCCGGCACCCTGCGCTGGCCCGCGCTGGGTCTGCGCGAGCAGCTGCGGCCCGAGCACGTCGGGGTCGTGTTCCAGGCCGCCAACCTGCTGCCCACGCTGAGCGCGGTGGAGAACGTCGAGATCCCCGTGCGGCTGCTGGCGCGGCACCCGCAGCCGCGCACGCTGGCGCTGGCCGCGCTGGAGCGCGTGGGCCTGGCCGCGCTGGCCGACAAGCTGCCGGGCGAGCTCAGCGGCGGCCAGGCCCAGCGCGTGGGACTGGCGCGCGCCATCGTGCTGCAGCCGCGCCTGGTGCTGGCCGACGAGCCCACGGGTCAGCTCGACCAGGCCACGGCGCAGACCGTCATCGGCGCGCTGCTGCAGGCGCTGCAGGACAGCGATGCGGCCCTGGTGCTGGCCACCCATGACGACAGCGTGGCGCAGCGGCTGGCCGCGCGCTGGACCCTCGCGCACGGCCGGCTGACGCTGCCCGGGGGCCGCGCATGATCGTCCTGTGGCTGCGCGGCGCAGTGGCCGGGCGCCCCGGGCGGCTGCTGGGCAGCGTCGCCGGCATGGCGCTGACGGTCGGGCTGCTGGCGTCGCTGGGCAGCTTCATCGGCTGGTCGTCGCGCACGATGACGCATCGCGCGCTGGCCAACGTGGTGGTCGACTGGCAGGTGCTGGTGGCGCCGGGGGCCGATGCCGCCGAGGTGCTGGGCGCGGTGGATCACGCGGTCGCGCCGGCCCTGGTGCGCAGCGCGGACTACGCCCAGGTCAGCGGCCTGACGGCGCAGACCGGCGGCACCACCCAGACCACCGGCGCGGCCGTGGTGGTGGGGCTGGATGCCGACTACGGCAGCGCCTTCCCGAACCAGCTGCAGACGGCGCTGGGCGCGGACGCCGGCGTGCGCATCGCCAGCCAGACCGCGGCCAACCTGCACGTGACGGTGGGCGACCTGGTGACGGTGCAGCGCCCGGGCCTGCCGCCGGTGGCCCTGCGGGTGGACGGCGTCGTCAACCTGCCGAACGCCGACGCGATGTTCCAGGCCATCGGCGTGCCTGCGGGCACCGCGCCGCAGGCGCCGCCCGACAACGTGCTGATCCTGCCCACGCCGGCGTGGCACGCGCTGTTCGATCCCCAGGCCGCGCTGCGGCCCGACAGCGTGCAGCGCCAGCTGCATGTGCGGCTGCACCGCGCCGGGCTGCCGCCCGACCCCCAGGCCGCCTACGTGCAGGCCCTGGGCCAGGCGCGCAACGTCGAGGCCCGCGTGGCCGGCCGCGCCGCCATCGCCAACAACCTGGCGGCACGGCTGGACGGCGTGCGCGCCGATGCGCTGTATGCCCGCGTGCTGCTGCTCTTCCTGGGCGCGCCGGGGGCGGTGCTGGCGATGCTGCTCACGCTGGGCATCGCCGGTTCGGGCGGCGAGCGGCGGCGCCGCGAGCAGGCCCTGCTGCGCCTGCGTGGCGCCTCGCGGCAGCGGCTGGTGCGGCTGGCGGTGTGGGAGTCGCTGGCCCTCGGCGCCGCCGGCGTGGCCCTGGGGCTGGCGGTGGCCGCCCTCACCGTGCGTCTGGCCTGGGGCGTGACCGACCTGGGCACGGCCTGGCCCGGGTTCGCGGCGGCCGCGGCGCTGGGCTTCGCGCTGGCGGCGGCGGCCTTCGTGCTGCCGGCCTGGCGCGACGCCAGCGCCGTCACCGTGCCGGCGGCCCGCGCCGCGGCCGGCGCGCGGCCCGGCGCGCTGTGGCAGCGCCTGGGGCTGGACCTCGTGCTGCGGGCCGCCGGCGGCGCCCACTTCTGGCGCTATGCCGGCAGCGGCTACCGCCTCGTGCTGGCCACCGAGGGCGTGGCCCAGACCGCCGTCCAC
>JAGWLO010000038.1 GCA_028872015.1 Burkholderiales bacterium
GAGCACAGCTCGGCGCGCCTGGAGCGCTTCATGCAGCTGGCCGCCGACAACAACATGCAGGTGGTGCAGCCCACCAGCGCGAGCCAGATCTTCCACCTGCTGCGGCGGCAGATGGTGCGCCAGTTCCGCAAGCCGCTGATCGTGTTCACGCCCAAGTCGCTGCTGCGCGCCAAGGACGCCACGTCCCCGCTGTCCGAATTCACCAAGGGCGAGTTCCACACCGTCATCGGCCCGGCGCGCACCGAAGTGGATGCCGCCAAGGTCAAGCGCGTGATCGTCTGCTCGGGCAAGGTGGCCTACGACCTGATGAAGAAGCGCGACGAGCGCAAGGCCTCGGACGTGGCCATCCTGCGCGTCGAGCAGCTCTACCCGTTTCCGCACAGGGCCTTCGCCGCCGAGCTCAGGCGCTTCCCGAACGCCACCGAGGTGGTCTGGTGCCAGGACGAGCCGCAGAACCAGGGGGCCTGGTTCTTCGTCCAGCACTTCGTGCACGAGAACATGCAGGAGGGCCAGCGCCTGGGCTATGCCGGCCGGCCGCCTTCGGCCTCGCCCGCCGTGGGCTACTCGCACCTGCACCAGGAGCAACTGAAGGCGCTGCTGGAGCAGGCCTTCGGCAAGCTCAAGGGCTACGTGCTGACCAAGTAAGAACAAGAACTGCCGAAAGCGAGAACATGTCGATCGTCGAAGTGAAGGTGCCTCAGCTGTCCGAGTCGGTGGCCGAGGCCACCCTGCTGCAGTGGAAGAAGAAGCCCGGCGAGGCCGTGGCGATGGACGAGATCCTGGTCGAGGTCGAGACCGACAAGGTGGTGCTCGAAGTGCCGGCGCCGGCCGCCGGCGTGATGGTCGAACTGGCTGTGGCCGATGGCGCCACCGTGCTGGCCGAGCAGGTGATCGCCAGGATCGACACGGCCGGCAAGGCCGCGGCGGCGGCGCCTCCTGCTGGCGCCCTGGCCGCCCCTGTCCCCGCCCCCGCCCCCGCGGTGGTGGCGACCTCCAAGGGCGACATCGCGATGCCCGCGGCGGCCAAGCTGATGGCCGACCATGCACTGGCCGCGGGCACGGTGCCCGGCACGGGCAAGGATGGACGCGTCACCAAGGGCGACGTGCTGGAGGCGCTGGCGGCGCCGAAGGCCGCGCCGGCTGCGGTGGCGGCGCCGGCCGTGCCGGCCGTGGTCCGGCCGCTCCCCGCGGTGCCGGCGCCGCTGGGTCCGAACCTGGGCGACCGGCCCGAGCAGCGGGTGCCGATGTCGCGCCTGCGCGCGCGCATCGCCGAGCGGCTGCTGCAGTCGCAGGCCACGAACGCGATCCTGACGACCTTCAACGAGGTCAACATGGCGCCGGTGATGGAGATGCGCAAGAAGTTCCAGGAGCGCTTCGAGAAGGAGCACGGCGTCAAGCTCGGCTTCATGAGCTTCTTCGTCAAGGCCGCGGTGGCCGCGCTGAAGAAGTACCCGGTGATCAATGCCTCGGTCGACGGCAACGACATCGTCTACCACGGCTATTTCGACATCGGCATCGCCGTCGGCTCGCCGCGCGGGCTGGTGGTGCCGGTGCTGCGCAACGCCGACCAGATGAGCTTCGCCGACATCGAGAAGAAGATCGCCGAGTACGGCGCCAAGGCGCGCGACGGCAAGCTCGGCATCGACGAGCTCACCGGCGGCACCTTCAGCATCAGCAACGGCGGCACCTTCGGCAGCATGTTGTCCACGCCCATCATCAACCCGCCGCAAAGCGCCATCCTGGGCGTGCACGCCACCAAGGACCGCGCCGTGGTCGAGAACGGCCAGATCGTGGTGCGGCCGATGAACTACCTGGCGATGTCGTACGACCACCGCATCATCGATGGCCGCGAGGCCGTGCTCGGCCTGGTGGCGATGAAGGAAGCGCTGGAAGACCCGGCGCGCCTGCTGTTCGACATCTGACCGCCCCACCCACCCCATGAGCCTGGCCGCCGACCTCTCTCGCCTGGACGCCCTGCACGCCAGCGGCGCCCTCACCGACGACGAGTTCGCGCGCGCCAAGGCGCGGCTGCTCGAAGGCCAGGCGGCCGATGCCAACGCCGCGGAGAACCCCGCGCTCAGCGCCGTCAACCGCTTCCGGCGCAGCCGCTCCGACCGCTGGATCGGCGGCATCTGCGGCGGCCTGGGCGCGGTCACCGGCATCGAGTCGTGGATCTGGCGCCTGATCGCCACCGCGCTGGCCCTCTTCGGCGGCACCGGCCTGCTGCTGTACGTCCTGCTGTGGATCTTCGTGCCCGAAGAGCCCTGAACAACCTCACCATGTCCAAGCATTTCGACGTCATCGTCATCGGCGCCGGCCCCGGCGGCTACATCGCGGCCATCCGCGCGGCGCAACTCGGCTTCAGCACCGCCTGCATCGACGAATGGAAGAACGCGCAGGGCGGCCCCGCGCCCGGCGGCACCTGCACCAACGTGGGCTGCATCCCGAGCAAGGCGCTGCTGCAGAGCAGCGAGTACTTCGAGCATGCCGGCCATGCCTTCGCCGACCACGGCATCGGCCTGAAGGACCTGTCGATCGACGTCGCCAAGCTGCTCGGCCGCAAGGACGCCGTGGTCAAGCAGAACAACGACGGCATCCTGTACCTGTTCAAGAAGAACAAGGTCAGCTTCTTCCACGGCTGCGGGGCCTTCGTCAAGGGTGTCGACGGCAGGTGGGAGATCGCCGTCGGTGCCGAGTCGCTGACCGCGCGGCAGGTCATCGTCGCCACCGGCTCCCGTCCGCGCGGCCTGCCCGGGGTGCCCTTCGACGAAGCCACCATCCTCAGCAACGACGGTGCGCTGCGCATTCCGGCGGTGCCCAAGCAACTGGTGCTGATCGGCTCGGGTGTCATCGGCCTGGAGATGGGCTCGGTCTGGCGCCGGCTGGGCGCGCAGGTGACGGTGCTCGAGGCGCTGCCCACGTTCCTGGGCGCGGTCGACGAGCAGATCGCCAAGGAAGCGCACAAGGCCTTCGTCAAGCAGGGGCTCAAGATCGAGCTCGGCGTGAAGGTCGGCGAGGTCAAGCTCGGCAAGAAGGGCGTCAGCGTGGCCTACGCCGATGCCCAGGGCGGCGCGCAGTCGATCGAGGCCGACAAGCTCATCGTCTCCATCGGCCGCGTGCCCAACACGCAGGGCCTGAATGCCGAAGCGGTGGGGCTGAAGCTCGACGAGCGCGGTGCCATCGAGGTCGACGCCGAGTGCCGCACCAACCTGCCCGGCGTCTGGGCCGTCGGCGACGTGGTGCGCGGCCCGATGCTCGCGCACAAGGCCGAGGAAGAAGGCGTGGCGGTGGCCGAGCGCATCGCCGGCCAGCACGGCCATGTCGACTTCAACCTCGTGCCCTGGGTCATCTACACCAGCCCCGAGATCGCCTGGGTCGGCCAGACCGAGCAGCAGTTGAAGGCGGCCGGCCGCGCCTACAAGGCCGGCAGCTTTCCGTTCCTGGCCAACGGCCGCGCGCGCGCCCTGGGCGACACCACGGGGCTGGTCAAGATCCTGGCCGATGCGACCAGCGACGAGATCCTGGGCGTGCACATGGTGGGGCCGATGGCCAGCGAACTGATCGCCGAGGCCGGCGTGGCCATGGCCTTCCGAGCCAGCAGCGAGGACATCGCGCGCATCTGCCACGCCCACCCGTCGCTGGCCGAGGCGACCAAGGAGGCGGCGCTGGCGGTGGACAAGCGGCCGCTGAACTTCTGATCCGCTGCTCGCGTGGCGGTGCGCCAGATCTACGCGGCCGCGCTGGCCGCCCGTGGCTTCCACAGCGATGGGGCGCAGCTGCGCGCGGTCGACGCGCTCGAGCGCTGCGAGCAGGAGTGGGCCGACTACAAGGCCCGCCGCGGCAATGCGCTGACCAAGCTGCTGCGACACCCGCCGATCCCGCGCGGCGTGTACATGTGGGGCGGCGTCGGCCGCGGCAAGAGCTTCCTGATGGACTGCTTCTTCCAGGCCGTGCCGCTGACGCGCAAGACGCGGCTGCACTTCCACGAGTTCATGCGCGAGGTGCACCGCGAGCTGCAGGAGCTGAAGGGCACCGTCGACCCGCTGGACGAACTCGGTCGCCGCATCGCGCGGCGCTTCCGGCTGATCTGCTTCGACGAATTCTTCGTGGCCGACGTCACCGACGCGATGATCCTGCACCGCCTGCTCGCGGCCCTGTTCGCCAACCGCGTGAGCATCGTCACGACCAGCAACTTCCACCCCGACGGGCTGTACCCGAACGGGCTGCACCGCGACCGCATCCTGCCGGCCATCGAGCTGCTCAAGCGCCAGCTGGAGGTCGTCAACGTCGATGCCGGCACCGACTACCGGCAGCAGACGCTGGCCGGCATCGCCACCTACCATTGCCCGCTGGACGCCGCGGCCGAGCGCGCGCTCATGCGTGCGTTCGATCAGCTGGCCGAGGCGCGCGACGAGAACCCGGTGATGCAGATCGAGCACCGCGCGCTGCCCGCCCTGCGGCGTGCCGGTGGCGTGGTGTGGTTCGACTTCAAGACCCTGTGCGGCGGCCCGCGCTCGCAGAACGACTACCTCGAGATCGCCTCGCGCTTCCACACCGTGCTGCTCTCGGGCGTGCCGCAGATGTCGCCGCGGCTGGCCAGTGAGGCGCGGCGCTTCACCTGGCTGGTGGACGTGCTGTATGACCGCCGCGTCAAGCTGCTGCTCTCGGCCGCGGTGCCGGCCGAGCACCTGTACACCGAAGGGCCGCTGGCGCACGAGTTCCCTCGCACCGTCTCGCGCCTGCACGAGATGCGCTCGGCCGAGTACTTGGCGCTGGCGCGGCGCGAGGTCGACACCGCGCTCACATGAAGACGACCGCATGGCGTGCCGCCGCCTGGCTGGCAGCGTTGGGCGCTGCCGCGATCGCCACTTGGCCCGCATGCGCCCGTGCCGGCGCGGCCGACGCGGCCGCCGAGCGGGCCACCATCGCCCGCCAGCGGCAGGCGCTGCTGGCGCGCTTCGCGGTGCAGGAGGCCGAGTGCCGGCAGCACTTCGTGGTCACGGCCTGCGTCGACGCGCTGCGCGAGCAGCGGGACCGCTCGATGCGCGCACTGCGCGAGCGCGAGATGCGGCTGGACGATGCCGAGCGTCACCGGCGCAGCGAGCAGGCGCGGCTGGATCTGGCGCAGCGGCAGGCGGCGGCGACCGCGCGGGCGGCCTCGTCGGCGCCGGCCTCAACGCTCGAACAGGCTGGCGAGGCTGAGCGGACCGAGCCGGATGAACCGAGCGCACCGGCCGAACCGGCCGGACGGGACGGACAGGCCGAGCAGGCTCGCCGAGCAGCCGCGCGTGAAGCAGACCGGCGCGTGCAGCAGCGGCAGGCGCAGGAGCGCAAGGCGCAGGCCGCGCAGGCGCGCGTGGCGCGCCGGCTGGCCGAGCGCACGCGCTCGGGCAAGGCGGATGCGCCACTGCCCGGGCCTTCGGCGCCTTGGCCCGCCCGGGCGCCCTCGAGCGTGGCGTCGGGCGGCAAGCCGCCGCCCTGAGGCACGGCCGGGATCGGTCTGCGGTCGCCCGCTGTGGCCAGTGCCCGGCGGCTACCGCAGCGCGTCGATGCGCGCCAACGCCAGCGAGAGGTTGTCACCGCCGCCACGGGCGCGCTGCCGCGCCTTGCTGACCAGCATCTCGCCGGCCTCGCGCGGCGGCAGCGCGTGGACGATGGCGCCGATCTCCTTCGGGGTGAAGTAGTGCCACAGCCCGTCGCTGCAGGCCAGCAACGTGTCGCCGAAATCGAGCCGGTCGATGTGCCACAGCGCCACCGGCGGATCGGCCTGGGTGCCCAGACAGCCGGTGAGCAGGTTCGACTGCGGGTGCGTGTTGGCCGCTTCCTCGGTGATCTTGCCTTCGTCGATCAGGCGCTGCACGAACGAGTGGTCCACCGTGCGCCGCATCATCTCGGCGCCGCGGAAGTGGTACACGCGTGAGTCGCCGGCATGCACGACGTCGCAGGCCAGCGCCGGCGAGATGCAGAACGCGGCCAGCGTGCTGTGCGGCTCCTCCTCGGCCGTGATCGCGGTGAGCTTGATCATCAGGTGCGACTCGAGCACCACCTGGCGCAGCATGTCGGCGGCATCGTCCTGCGCAGGCACGAAGCGGTCGAAGATCTGGCGCGCTGTCAGCAGCACCTGGTCGGCCGCCTTGCGTCCGCCACTCTTGCCGCCCATGCCGTCGGCCACCACCCCCAGCAGCGAGCCGGGCACGCGCGGGTGTGCCATCACCTCGACCTGGTCTTGCTGGTACGCACGGTCGCCGCGATGCAGGCCAGTGGCAGCGCTGAACCGGAAGGAAAGCGTGTCGGTGGCCATCGGGCCGAATATAAACTGTGCCCTTTCGAGCCGTCGTGCAGCAATGGACGAGAACCTGCATTCGCCGCAGCGGTGGCTGATCGAATTGCGCATGTCCCATGTCGACCTCGACGGCCTGATCGACCGCCACGCGCCGTCGCTGCGCGATGATGACCTGGCCCTGCGCCGCATGAAGCGGCGCCGACTGCTGCTGCGCGACGAGATCGCCCGCCTGGAGCGCGCCCTGCAGCCGCCCGAGCCCGCGTGAGCGGCCAGCTCGCTGCGGCCGTGGGCCGCGCCTTCGCCGTCGACGGCCCGCTGGCGCAGCACGAGCCGGACTTCATCCCGCGCCCGCAGCAGGACTGCCTGGCCGCACGCATCGCGCAGGCGCTGGATGGGCGGGAGGCGCTTGTCGCCGAGGCCGGCACCGGCGTGGGCAAGACCTTCGCCTACCTCGTGCCGCTGCTGCTGTCGGGGCGCCGCGCGCTCGTCAGCACCGCCACGAAGAGCCTGCAGGACCAGCTCTTCCTGCGCGACCTGCCGCGCCTGGCGCGGGCGCTGAAGGTGCCGCTGCGCCTGGCGCTGCTGAAGGGCCGCGCCAGCTACCTGTGCCGCCATCGCCTGCAGCAGGCGCACAGCCAGGGGCAGCTGCCCGACCGCCACGCGGTGCGCGCGCTGCACCGCGTGGCCACGTGGGCGCAGGGCACGCGCACCGGTGACCTGGCCGAGATCGAAGGCCTGGACGACCGCTCGCCCGTGATTCCGCTGGTCACCTCCACGCGCGACAACTGCCTGGGCGCCGAATGCCCCGAGCACCGCGCCTGCCACGTGATGCAGGCGCGGCGCGAAGCGATGGGCGCCGACCTCGTGGTCGTCAACCACCACCTGTTCTTCGCCGATCTGGCCCTGCGCGACAGCGGCGTGGCCGAACTGCTGCCCACGGTGGACGCGGTGGTCTTCGACGAGGCGCACCAGCTGGTCGAGGCCGGCGTGCAGTTTCTGGGCACCGTGCTGGCCACCGGCCAGGCGTTGGATCTGGGCCGCGACCTGCTGGCGCAAGGGCTGCAGCATGCGCGCGGCCTCCAGCCCTGGCATGACCTGCAGGCCGCCATCGAGCGTGCCGCGCGCGAACTGCGCCTGGCCGGCGCGGGGCCTGTGCGCGAGGTGCGGGCGCTGCTCAAGCTGGCCTGGGACGAGCGCGCCGAAGCGCTGCAGTCGCCGCTGCGCGCGCTGGCGGCTGCCGCCGATGCCGCGGCCCAGGCGCTGGGCGCCGTGGCCGAGACTGCGCCCGATCTGCCCAAGCTCGAGCAGCGCGCGCGGGCGCTGGCGGCGTTGGCGCTGCGTTTTGCCGAGCCGGCCGCGCCCGACCAGGTGCGTTGGATCGACCTCACGCCGCAGCAGGCGCGGCTGGTGGAATCGCCCCTGGACATCCGCGACATGCTGACCCAGCAGCGCCAGTCCGCGCCCAAGGCGTGGATCTTCACCTCGGCCACCCTGGGGGACGACGAGTCCCTGTCCTGGTTCAGCAGCAGCACCGGCCTGGAAGACGCCGCGCGGCTGCGCGTGGGCAGCCCCTTCGATTACCCGGCCCATGCCCGCGCCTGGGTGCCGCGGCGCTTTCCGCTGCCCAACGCCGCCGGCCACCCCGCGGCCGTGGGGGCGCTGGCGGCGCGCTGCGCGGTGGCGCTGCGAGGTCGTACCTTCGTGCTGACGACCACCTTGCGCGTGCTGCCGCTGGTGGCGCAGGCCATCGCCGAGGCGGCCACGGCGCAGGGCAGCACGCTGCAGGTGCTGGTGCAGGGCAGTGAGCCAAGGCGCGCGCTGCTGCAGCGTTTCGGCGATGGGCGCGGCAGCGTGCTGGTGGGCTCGCAGAGCTTCTGGGAAGGCATCGACATGCCGGGCGATGCCTTGCAGTGCGTGCTGATCGACAAGCTGCCGTTTCCGCCCCCCAACGACCCGCTGGTGCAGGCCCGCGTGCGCCAGCTGCGCGCGCAGGGGCGCAACCCGTTCGAGGACTACTTCGTGGCCGAGGCCGCGGTCTCGCTCAAGCAGGGCGCCGGGCGCTTGATCCGCACCGAGAGCGACCGCGGCCTGCTCGTGCTGTGCGACCCGCGGCTGCGCCAGATGGGCTACGGCCGGCGCCTGCTGGCGGCGCTGCCGCCGATGGCCCTGCTCGACGAAGAGGCGCAGGCGCTGGACTGGCTGGCCGAGCTGGCGGCCGCGCACTGAGGCGCAGCCGCGGCCGCTACCAGAGCTTCCACCAGGGGCGCGTGTCGGCGGCCAGGTTCAGGTCCTGCTTCAGGTAGGGACTGTCGGGGTAGTTCAGGCGCAGCACGCGCTCGGCGTCGTCGCGCAAGGTGGGCAGGTCCAGCTTGGCGTAGCTCTGCACCATGATGCCCAGCGCCTCGGGCACCGACGGGGTACCCTGGAACTCGGTCACGGCCTGCTGGGCCCGGCTGGCCGCGGCCACGTAGGCGCCGCGCCTGAAGTAGTAGCGCGCCACGTGCACCTCGTATTCGGCCAGCCGGTCGACGATGCGGTTCATGCGCTGGCGCGCGTCGGCCGAGTAGCGCGAATTCGGGAACTGGTCGACGAGCTGCTTGAAGGCCTGGTAGGCGTCGCGCGCGGCACGCTGGTCGCGCTCGGACAGGTTCTGCCCGAACAGCCGGCCCAGCAGGCCGAGGTCATCGTTGTAATTGATCATGCCCTTCAGGTACAGCGCGTAGTCCAGCGCCGCACTCGAGGGGTTGAGCTTGATGAAGCGGTCGACCGCGGTCAGCGCGGCGGCCTTCTCGCCGTTGCGCCAGTTGAGGTAGGCCAGATCGAGCTGCGCCTGCTGCGCCAGCAGCGAGCCGGCGGCCAGACCCTCCACGCGCTCGAGTGTCTTGATGGCACGGTCGTAGCTGCCCGAGTCCATGTCGTCGCGAGCGTCTTTGTACAATCGCTCGGCGTTGTTGGAAGTGGCTTCCTCCTTCGGCGTGCTGCCGCAGCCTGCGAGCAGTACGGTCAACGCCAACAGGCTCCCGAGCGCGGCGCGCCAGATCTTGGAAACGGTCATCGCGAATGCTGCCGGTCGAGCGAAAGAGGGCGGATTATAGGGAGCCACTCTCCGCCGACCCGGCCTGCGTCGAGGCCGACAGGCTGCCCTTGTCCGAGCTCGATGGCGCGTTGGAAGCCGAGGCCGCCGTCGAGACGCGCTGCCTGCGCATCGGGGCTCCGATGCACCAGGCGCGGCTGGACAAGGTGCTGGTGGCGCTGGCGCCCGAGTTCTCGCGCAGCCACCTGCAGCACCTCATCGCGGCCGGCCATGCGCGCCTGGACGGCGCGGCCGCCACCACGGCCGCGCGCCGCGTGCGCGCCGGCCAGCAGGTCGAGGTGGATCTGGTGCCCACGGCCGAGAGCCAGGCCTTCCGGCCGCAGCCGATGGTGCTGGACGTGCTGCACGAGGACGACCATTTGCTGATCATCGCCAAGCCGGCCGGCCTGGTGGTGCATCCGGCGCCGGGGCACTGGTCGGGCACGCTGCTGAACGGCCTGCTGGCCCACCATGCGGCAGCAGCCACGTTGCCGCGCGCCGGCATCGTGCACCGGCTCGACAAGGACACCTCGGGCGTGATGATGGTGGGCAAGTCCTTGGCCGCGGTGACGGCGCTCGTGCGCGACATCGCTGCCCGCGACGTCCACCGCCGCTACCTGGCGCTGGCGCACGGTGTGCCTGCGCAGGCCGAGTTCAGCATCGAGGCGCCGATCGGACGCGACCCGGTCTCCCGCGTGCGCATGGCCGTGGTGGCGGGGGGCCGGCCCGCGCGCACCGACGTGCACTGCCTCGCGGCGCAAGATGGCTTCAGCGCCCTGAGTTGCACGCTGCACAGCGGGCGCACGCACCAGATCCGCGTCCACCTCGCGTCGCGCGGCCATGCCCTGGTGGCCGACACGCTGTACGGCGGCGCGCCGGCACTGGGCCTGCAACGCCAGGCGCTGCATGCCGTCGAACTGCGCCTGGCGCACCCGCTCAGCCGTGCCGCGCTGCGCTTCACCTGCGCGCCGCCGCCCGATTTCGCCGCCGCCTGGGCCCGCGTCGGCAACCGGCCGATGGCTTGAGGGTCCGGCCGCGTTACACTCAGGCGCAGATCACAGTGCCGACGGTGCCCCGCGCACCGCGCCTGTTCGATGCGCTGAACCGCGCCGGCCTGGCCGGCGCCCTGCGAACCGCCCGCGTCTCCAGGCCTTCGTGACCGCGCGGACCCGAACCCCGCCGAAACCGGATCCAACCCCGACCGTCGCCCACCGGCGCCGGCCCCAAGTGCAGGCCATGAACACGTCACAGGCCAAACAGGTCCTCGAGGCCGCGCTGCTCTGCGCCGGCGCGCCCCTGCCGTTGTCGGACATGAAGTCGCTGTTCGAGGGCGCCGTGGGTGCCGACACCCTGCGCCGCCTGCTCGACGAGCTGGCCGACGACTGGGCCGACCGCGGCGTCGAGCTGGTGGCCCTGTCCAGCGGCTGGCGCTTCCAGAGCCGGCCCGAGTTGCGGCCCTACCTCGACCGCCTGCATCCCGAGAAGCCGCCCCGCTACTCGCGAGCGGCGATGGAGACCCTGGCCATCGTGGCCTACCGTCAGCCGGTGACGCGCGGCGACATCGAAGACATCCGCGGCGTCACCGTCAGCGCCCAGATCGTCAAGCAGCTCGAAGACCGCGGCTGGATCGAGGCCATCGGCTACCGCGAAGCGCCGGGCCGGCCGGCGCTGTACGCCACCACGCGCCAGTTCCTCGATGACCTGGGGCTGGCCAGCCTGGATCAGCTGCCGCCCATTGACGGCGACGTTGCACGCGGCGAGCAGGCCGTGGCCGTGCTCGAAGGTCTGGCTCGGACCGACGAGGCACAGGCTTCGCTGCCGCTGGACGGCGCTGCGCCCGCGGCTGCCGAACCGGCCGCTGATGTCGATGCCGATGCCGATGCTGTAGCCGCGGCCGGCCCCCTTTCCCCTCCCCACGCCACCGACGCCATCGCATGAACGCACCCGAAACCGATCCCTTGCCGCCCGAGGCCGCTGCGGCGGAGCCGGCAGGTGACGCGCCTGTCGACAAGCCACGGCGCCGGCGCGCGCCGCGCAAGGCGGTGGCCGAGGTCGTTGCAGACCCGGCATCCGCAGGGGCGGGCGAGGGCGTCCCTGCCGAAGCGGCGACCGTGGCGCCGGTGACGGTGGCCATGGCGGTGGAGGAGGGTGCCAGGGCCGCCGGCGAGCCGGGCGATGGGACCGCAGCCGAGCCCGGGTCCTTAGCCGAGAACGGGCCGAACGGCGAAGAGCGCCCGGGCGGCCCGCGCCGCGGGCGCAACCGCAGAAGGGGGCGCCGCGGTGGCGACCGCGCCCGCGACGCCGAGACCGGCGCAGCCGTCACCGCCGAGCCGGCGGGGCCGGGGCCCGTCGGCGCCGAGGGTCGCGGCCCACATCTGCCGCGGCCGCCAGGCCCGGTGGTGGAGGAGATCTTCGCGCAGGTCGTCTCGGGTGCGTTCGACGCCGAACCCCTGGCGGCGGCCCCGGCTGAAGGACCGGTCGAACGGTCGGATGACGCAGCGGCAGATGCAGCGGCCGCTGTGGCGGAAGTCGGCGATGCAGACAGGGCGGTAGAGAGACCGGCAGATGGCGCTGCAGACGGCGCAGCCGACGGAGTTGCAGACACGCCGCCCTCCCTCGCCGCCGATCCTGCCGCGGCCGATGGCAG
This sequence comes from Burkholderiales bacterium, assembly GCA_028872015.1. Classification (GTDB taxonomy): domain Bacteria; phylum Pseudomonadota; class Gammaproteobacteria; order Burkholderiales; family Burkholderiaceae_C; genus Rubrivivax. The sequence goes on from JAGWLO010000038.1 coordinate 12,004, forward strand.
CGACGAAGGCGGAGCGGCCTCGTCGCGCCGCGTGCTGGCGCCCGATGCCGATGCGCCCAAGCTGCACAAGGTGCTGGCCCAGGCAGGCGTGGGTTCGCGCCGCGATCTCGAGCAGATGATCACCGCCGGCCGCGTCACCGTGAACGGCGAACCCGCACACACGGGCCAGCGCATCTCCTTCGGCGACCGCATCCAGGTCGACGGCAAGCCGGTGCGCTATCGCATCGCGCCGCCGCCGGCGCGCGTGCTGGCCTACCACAAGCCGGCCGGCGAGGTGGTCACGCACGATGATCCGCAGCAGCGGCCCACCGTGTTCCGCCGCCTGCCGCGGCTGCAGCAGGGCAAGTGGCAGTCGGTGGGGCGGCTCGACATCAACACCGAAGGGCTGCTGCTGTTCACGAACTCGGGCGAGCTGGCCAACCAGCTGATGCACCCGCGCTTCGGCGTCGAGCGCGAGTACGCGGTGCGCTCGCTCGGCCTGCTGGGCGAAGAAGCCAAGGCCAGACTGCTCGCCGGCGTGGAGATCGACGGCCAGCCCTGCGCCTTCAAGAGCATCGAGGACGGTGGCGGCGAGGGCGTGAACCACTGGTACCGCTGCGTCATCACCGAAGGCCGCAACCGCGAGGTGCGGCGGCTGTTCGAGGCCGTGGGCCACGCCGTGAGCCGGCTCATCCGCATCCGCTACGGCTCGGTGGTGCTGCCGCGAGGGCTGAAGCGCGGCGTCTGGGTCGACCTGGACGACTTCGACCTGCGCAACCTGCGCCGCCTGGCCTCGGGCCCGAAGGCCGAACGTCCGCGCGAGGCCGAAGCCGCGCCCGTCAAGCGCGGCCGCAACCGGCGCGGGGGCAAGCGCCGCCCCGACGAGGTCGACCGCGGGCCCCGTCCGGAGCGCGCCGACCTCGGCCCGCGCGAGCCGCGACAGCCCTTGGAGCCCCGCCCGCCGCGCAGTCCCCGGCCCGATCGTGAAGCGCGTGAGCCCGGCGAAGGCGGCGCGATCCCGAACCCCCTGCAGCAGACTTTCGACAAGCGCGCGATACAGCAGGAGCGCGCGCTGCGGCGGGAAATCCCCGAAGACGGCCCGATCCCGAACCCGCTGCAGCAGACCTACGACAAGCGCGCGCTGCAACGCGACCGCGCGCCGCAGCGCGACATTCCCGAGGACGGTCCGATCCCGAACCCGCTGCAGCAAACCTACGACAAGCGCTTCGTGCAAGGCGCGCCGGGCGGCAAGGCGGGCGGCAAGCGCGGCGCCGGGCGGCCGGGTCGCGGCGTCGCGAAGAAGGCCGGCGGCGCCGACCCCAACCGCGTGCCCGATCCGATGCAGACCTCGGTCGGCTACATCGGTGCCGAGGCCTTCCTGGGCAAGCGCGGTGGCCGCGGCGGCGCGCGCGGGCCCCGGGGCGGTGGCGGCAAGGGCGGCACCGGGGGCTCTCGCGGCGGGCCCCGCAGCGGCCCCGGCCGATAACCCACGTTACAATCGAAAACTTTGCCAAGTGGTTGATTCAGGAGAACATTTCGATGGCCACCCCGACCCCCGTTGAGCGCACGCTCTCGATCATCAAGCCCGACGCCGTGGCCAAGAACGTCATCGGCCAGATCTATGCCCGCTTCGAAGGCGCCGGCCTGAAGGTCGTTGCCGCGCGCATGGCGCAGCTGTCGCGCAGCGAAGCCGAGGCTTTCTACGCGGTGCACCGGGCACGGCCGTTCTTCAACGACCTGGTCAAGTTCATGATCTCGGGCCCGGTGATGATCCAGGTGCTGGAAGGTCCGGGCGCGATCGCCAAGAACCGCGAGCTGATGGGCGCCACCGACCCGAAGAAGGCCGACAAGGGCACCATCCGTGCCGACTTCGCCGACAGCATCGACGCCAACGCCGTGCACGGCTCCGATGCGCCCGAGACGGCCGCGGTGGAGATCGGCTTCTTCTTTCCCGCGATGAGCATCCACTCGCGCTGAGCCGCCGGCCGTCCCAGCGCGGTGCAATGAGCCCGAACCTGCTCGACTTCGACCTCGAAGGCCTGGCCGCCTTCTGCGAGGGCCTGGGCGAGAAGCGCTTCCGGGCCGTGCAGCTGTACCGCTGGATCCACCAGCGCGGCGAGGCCGATTTCGAGCGCATGTCCGACCTGGCGAAGTCGCTGCGCGGCAAGCTCGCCGGCGCCGCCGAGGTGCGCGGCCTGCCGCTGCTGAGCGAGCACCGCTCGGCCGACGGCACCGTGAAGTGGCTGTTCGACGTCGGCGCCGGCAACGCGGTCGAGACCGTATTCATCCCCGAAGCCGACCGCGGCACGCTGTGTGTCTCGTCGCAGGCGGGTTGCGCGGTCGGCTGCCGCTTCTGTTCGACCGGTCATCAGGGCTTCAGCCGCAACCTGAGCACGGGTGAGATCGTGGCCCAGCTCTGGGCGGCCGAGCACCGCCTGCGCGTCGCGCTGGCGATGCCCGAAGGCACGCGTGCCATCGACAACGTGGTGATGATGGGCATGGGCGAGCCGCTGCAGAACTATGCGGCGCTGGTGCCGGCGCTGCGCACGATGCTCGACGACCACGGCTACGGCCTGTCGCGCCGCCGCGTCACGGTCTCGACCTCGGGCGTGGTGCCGATGATCGACCGCCTGCGCGACGATTGCCCGGTGGCACTGGCCGTCTCGCTGCACGCGCCCGACGACGCCCTGCGCGACAGCCTGGTGCCGCTGAACCGCAAGTACCCGCTGGACGAGCTGCTGGGCGCCTGCGAGCGCTACCTGAGCGCTGCGCCGCGCGACTTCATCACTTTCGAGTACTGCATGCTCGACGGCGTCAACGACGCCCCCGAGCAGGCGCAGGCGCTGCTGCGGCTGGTGCGCGACCGACTGCCCTGCAAGTTCAACCTGATTCCGTTCAACCCGTTCCCGGCCTCGGGCCTGCACCGCTCGTCGCCGGCGCGCGTGGCGGCCTTCGCCCGCGTGCTGCAAGACGGCGGCATCGTCACCACGGTGCGCAGGACGCGCGGCGACGACATCGATGCCGCCTGCGGCCAACTCGCCGGCGAGGTGCAGGATCGCACGCAGGTGGCCCGGCGCCGTGCTCGCGCGACGGCTCCGGCGGGCCGGGTGATTCCCATTGCCGGCGCCGGCGCGGCCCTGGCGGGGCGCCGGTGAACGCCTGGCGCGCGGCTGCAGCCGCAGGCATCGTGACGACGGCGCTGTTGACGGCACTGCTGGCCGGCTGCGTCACGCAGACCCAGGGCGGCAACTCCGTCGAGCACACGCCCACGGCCGCCGACAAGGAGCGCGGCGCAGGCGTGCACCTGGAGCTGGCCAGTCTGTACCTGAGCCGCGGCCAGACGCAGACCGCCCTGGACGAGATCAAGCAGGTGCTGGCCGTCAAGCCCGACTTGCCCAAGGCCTACGACCTGCAAGGGCTGATCTACGCCGCGCAGGGCGACACCAACCGCGCCCAGGCCAGCTTCGAGCGCGCGCTGCAACTGGCGCCCGGCGACGGGGGCACGCGTCACAACTACGGCTGGTTCCTGTGCCAGCAGCAGCGCTACGACGAGGCCGACGAGCAGTTCGCCCAGGCCCTGGCCGAGCCACGCTACGGCGACGCCGAGCGCACGCTGCTGGCGCGCGGGGTGTGCCAGGCGCGTGCGGGGCACTGGGCGCTGGCCGAACGCACGCTGTCCCGCTCGTACGAGCTCGACTCGGCCAACCCGGCGACGGCCTACAACCTCAGCGACGTGCTGCTGCACCTGGGCCAGCTCGACCGGGCGCGTTTCTACGTCGGCCGCATCAACGCCAACCGCGAACAGTCCACCGCCCAGAGCCTGTGGCTGGCTGCGCGCATCGAGCACCGCGCCGGCAACCTGCAGGCGGCGCGCGCGCTGGGGCGCCAGCTGGCCGACCGGTTCCCGAAGTCGCCCGAGGCGCTGCGCTACGAGGCAGGCAAGTACGATGAGTGAGAGTGCCCCCGGCAGCGCCGGCGCCCTGCTGCGCGCCGCGCGAGAGCAGCGCGGCCTGCACATCGCGGCCCTGGCCGCGGCGATCAAGGTGGCGCCGCGCAAGCTCGATGCGCTCGAAAACGACCGCTGGGACGAGCTGCCCGACGCCACGTTCACGCGGGCGCTGGCGCAGACCGTCTGCCGCACGCTGAAGATCGACGCCGGCCCGGTGCTCGAGCGGCTGCCGCCGGCCGCGGCGGCTCCGCTGGAAGGCAGCGGGGCCGGGCTCAACATGCCCTTCCGCGACCGCCCGGGGCGCGAGATTCCGGTCCCGTCCGGCGCGGCGATCCGGCCCATGGTCTGGGCCGCCGGCCTGCTGATGGTGGCGGCGCTGGCCCTGTATTTCGTGCCCTCGGGGCTCTGGACGCCGCACGCCGTGCCGGCCGTGCTGGCAGCTTCGGTCGCGCCGCCGACGGCCTCTGTGGCCATGTCCGCGCCTGCGTCCGCGGCCCTGCCGACGATCACGCCCCAAGCAGCCTCGGCTTCACCCGAGCCCGCAGCGTCGACGGCCCCGGCCGCCGGGTCGACGCCGGCCTTGCCGCCTACCCCGGCGTCGGCACCGCCGCCCGTCGCCGCAGCGGCGGCAGGCGGCGTGCTGCAGTTGCGCGTCCGCGGGCCGTCGTGGGTCGAAGCCAAGGACGCCAAGGGCCAGGTGCTGCTGTCGCGGCTGCTGCAGCCTGGCGAGCACCTGGGGCTGGACGGCGCACTGCCGATCAGGCTCGTGATCGGCGACGCCACGGTGACGCAAGTGCAGTTCCGCGGCCAGCCGGTCGATCTGGCGCCGAGCACGCGCAACAATGTGGCCCGGCTGCAGCTGCCCTGAAGCGCTGCCGCTGCCCTGCCGCCCCGCGAGGTCCGCGATGAACGCACCCGAATCGCTCGACATCATCGACGCCGCCGCCCCCGCGCCACGGCGGTCGCGCCAGGCGCGCGTGGTCTGGGGGCGCGAGGTCGTCACGGTCGGCGGCGACGCGCCGGTGCGGGTGCAGGCGATGACCAACACCGACACCGTCGACGTGATCGGCACCGCGATCCAGGTCAAGGAACTCGCCCGTGCCGGCTCGGAGATGGTGCGCATCACCGTCAACACGCCCGAGGCGGCCGAGGCCGTGCCGCACATCCGCGAGCAGCTCGACCGCATGGACGTGCACGTGCCGCTGATCGGCGACTTCCACTACAACGGCCACCGCCTGCTGAGCGAGTACCCGGCGATGGCGCAGGCCCTCAGCAAGTACCGCATCAACCCCGGCAACGTGGGCAAGGGCGACAAGCGCGACCGCCAGTTCGCGATGATGGTCGAGACGGCGGCGAAGTACGACAAGGTGGTGCGCATCGGTGTCAACTGGGGCAGCCTGGACCAGGAGCTGCTGGCCGAGCTGATGGATCAGAACGCCAGGCGCCCGCAGCCGGTCGATGCCAAGCAGGTGATGTACCAGGCGCTGGTGCAGTCGGCGCTGAGCTCGGCCGCGGAGGCGCGCGAGATCGGCCTCAACCCCGACAACATCGTCATCAGCTGCAAGGTGAGTGGCGTGCAGGACCTGATCTCGGTCTACCGCGCGCTGGCCCGGCGTTGCGACTACGCATTGCACCTGGGCCTGACCGAGGCCGGCATGGGCGTCAAGGGCACGGTGGCCAGCGCCACCGCGCTGGGGGTGCTGTTGCAGGAAGGCATCGGCGACACCATCCGTGTCAGCCTCACGCCGCAGCCGGGCGAGGCGCGCACGCAGGAGGTGGTGGTGGCGCTCGAGATCCTGCAGTCCCTGGGCCTGCGCAGCTTCAACCCCAGCGTCACCGCCTGCCCGGGCTGCGGCCGCACCACCAGCACCACGTTCCAGGAACTGGCCAAGCAGATCGACGACTTCCTGCGCGCGCAGATGCCGGTGTGGAAGGCCCGGTACCCCGGTGTCGAGACCCTGAAGGTGGCCGTCATGGGCTGCATCGTCAACGGCCCGGGCGAGAGCAAGCATGCCGACATCGGCATCAGCCTGCCCGGCACCGGCGAGGCGCCGGCCGCCCCCGTGTTCATCGACGGCGAGAAGGCGCTGACGCTGCGCGGCCCGGCCATCGCGCAGGAGTTCCACCAACTGGTGGAACGCTACATCGAGCGCCGCTTCGGTACCGCGACGGCCGCGCATTGACGCCGCCGTCGGCACCGGCCCCTGCCCGCGGCGCGCCTGCGCCGCACCCCTACATCGCGCCCCGATCCCACAGTCCTCCCATGGCCGAAAGCATCCCCGCCGTCAAAGTCGCCCACCCGCCGCTGGTGGCGGTGAAGGGCATGAACGACATCCTGCCGCCCGATTCGGCGCGCTGGGACTGGTTCGAGGACACCGTGCGCGGACTCATGCGGCGCTATGGCTACCTGGGCATCCGCACGCCCATCGTCGAGCCGACGCCGCTGTTCGTGCGCGGGCTGGGCCAGGTGACCGACATCGTCGAGAAGGAGATGTACTCGTTCACCGACAGCATGAACGGCGACGCGCTGACGCTGCGCCCCGAAGGCACGGCCGGCGTGGTGCGCGCGGCGGTCGAGCATTCGATGCTCTACGACGGCGGCAAGCGGCTCTTCTACATCGGCCCGATGTTCCGCCACGAGCGACCGCAGCGCGGGCGCTACCGCCAGTTCCACCAGGTCGGCGTCGAGGCGCTGGGCTTCGCCGGCCCCGACGTCGACGCCGAGGTGATCCTGATGTGCCGCGCGCTGTGGCGCGAGCTCGGCCTGGCCGACGTGCGGCTGGAGCTGAACTGCCTGGGTCGCAGCGACGAGCGCCAGGCGCACCGCGCGGCGCTGATCGCGCACTTCGAGGCCCACCGCGAGCGGCTCGATGCCGAGGCGCAGGCGCGGCTGTACAGCAACCCGCTGCGCATCCTCGATACCAAGAACCCCGCGTTGCAGTTGATGGTGGAATCCGCGCCGCGGCTGCTGGACTACCTGGGCGATGCATCGCTGCGGCACTTCGAGGCGCTGCGTGCGGTGCTGGATGCCGCCGGCCAGCCCTACCGCGTCAACCACCGCCTGGTGCGCGGCATGGACTACTACGGGCTGACCGTGTTCGAGTGGGTCACCGACCGCCTGGGCGCGCAGGGCACGGTGTGCGGGGGTGGCCGCTACGACGGCCTGGCCGAACTGGTGGGTGGCAAGCCGGCGCCCGGTATCGGCTGGGGCATGGGCATCGAGCGCGTGCTCGACCTCGTGGTGCAGAGCGGCGTGCAGCCACCGCCGCCGCGGCCCGACGTCTACGCCGTGGTGCCCGCCCCGGCAGCCCTGCCGGCGGCGATGACGGTGGCCGAGGCCCTGCGCGCCGCCGGCGTGGCCGTGCTGATGCACGCCGCCGGCAAGGACGCCTGGGGCAGCATGAAGTCGCAGTTCAAGAAGGCCGATGCCAGCGGCGCCCGCACGGCGCTGATCTTCGGTGCCGACGAGCTGGCCCGCGGCGAGGTCGCGCTCAAGCCCCTGCGCGACGCTGCGGCCGTCCAGACCACCCGACCGATCGCCGATGTCGCGGCCTGGGTGCACGAGTTGCGCAACGCATAATCGCGAACTTTTTCCGCTCCCGACCGATGGCCACACAACTCGACCTGCAAGAGCAGGAGCAACTCGACGCGCTCAAGGCGTTCTGGAAGCAGCAAGGCAGTCTGATCACCTGGACCGTGGTGCTGGTGCTGGGCGGGTTGGCGGCCTGGAACGGCTGGCAGTACTGGCAGGGCAGCCAGGCCAGCCGCGCGGCCGACATGTTCGAGCAGCTGGACAAGGCCGCCGGCGCCGGCAATGCCGAGCTGGCCGGGCGCATCTTCGGCGAGCTGCGCGACCGCTACCCCCGCACCGCCTGGGCCGAGCAGGGCGCACTCACGGTGTCGCAGGTCGAGCTGGCGCGTGGCCGCACCGACGCCGCCAAGGCCGCGCTGGGCTGGCTGAGCGAGCACGCGATCGAAGGCGAGATGCGCACCGTCGCCCGCCTGCGCCTGGCGGCCGTGCAGGCCGATGCGGGCCAGTACGCCGAGGTGCTGAAGACGCTGGACGGCGCCAACGCGCCCACTTTCGCCGCCCTGGTGGACGACCGCCGTGGTGACGCGCTGCTGGCGCTGGGCCGCACCGACGCAGCGCGCGCCGCCTACCAGGCGGCCTACAAGGCCATGGACGAACGCCAGATCTACCGCCGGCTGGTCGAGGCCAAGCTGATGGCGCTGGGTGCGGCGCCGGTGGCTGCGACCGGCCCGGCAGCCTCCGCAGTCACCGCGGCGCCGAGCACCGCCGGCGCGAGCGCGGCCGCCGCGGGCTCGGGAGCCCGGCCGTGACGGCGTCCGCGCCATCCCGGCCGCGGGCCGGGCGCTGGCTGGCGGCGCTGATCCTGACGCTGGCTGGCCTGGCCCTGCTGGCGGCCTGCTCAAGCGACAAGCCCAAGCCGACGCCGCTGAAGGACTACGCGCCCAAGCTCGGCATGCGCCAGGCCTGGCACAGCGACATCGGCAGCATCGGCTTTCCGCTCGTGCCCACGGTGCAGGGCGGGGTGGTCTATGTCGCCTCGGGCAGCGAGGTGCGCGCGCTGCAGGTCGAGACCGGGGCCGAGGTGTGGCGCGCGTCGGCCGGCGACAAGGTGGCCGCCGGCGTCGGCAGCGACGGCCGCTACGCCAGCGTGGTGACGCGCGGCAACGTCGTCGTCACCTTCGACCGCGGCCGCGAGCTCTGGCGCCACCGCGTCGAGTCGGCCGTGGTCACGCCGCCGCTGGTGGCCGGCGAGCGCGTGTTCGTGATGGGTGTGGACCGTTCGGTGCAGGCCTTCGATGCCCAGGACGGCCGGCTCCTGTGGCGCTTCTACCGCCCCGGCGACGCGCTCACGCTGGCCCAGGCCGGCGTGGTCGCGCCGTTCCACAACACCTTGCTGGTGGGGCAGGGGCCGCGGCTGACGGCGCTCGACCCGCTGCACGGCACGGTGGAGTGGGAACTTCCGATGGCTTCGCCGCGCGGCACCAACGAGGTCGAACGGCTGGCGGACCTGCTGGGCCCGCTGGTGCGCGTGGGCGACCATGTCTGCGTGCGGGCCTTCCAGGCCGCAGTCGCCTGCGCCGATGCGGCCAAGGGCAGCCTGCTGTGGTCGCGCGCGACGGGCGGCATCCAGGCCGTGGCGGGCGACGCCGAGCGCGTGGTCGGTGCCGACGCCAGCGACCGCATCACGGCCTGGCGCGCCGACACGGGCGACGTGCTCTGGACCAACGAGACCCTGCTGTACCGCGGCCTCAGCGGCGGGGTGGCGATGGGCGGCTCGGTGGTCTTCGGCGATGCTGAGGGCTGGGTGCACTTTCTGTCCGCTGCCGATGGTTCGCTGCAGTTGCGCCTGCGCACCGACGGCAAGGCCGTGATCGGCACGCCCGTGGTGGCCGGCGGCACGCTGCTGGTGACCACCCGCGACGGCGGGCTGTACGCGTTCCGTCCGAGCTGAGCCGGCGCCGCGATGAAGCCCGTCATCGCGCTCGTCGGCCGGGCCAACGTCGGCAAGTCGACGCTGTTCAACCGCATCACCAAGAGCCGCGATGCGATCGTGGCCGACTACGCCGGCCTCACGCGCGACCGCCACTACGGCGACGCCCGGCTGGGCGCGCGCGAGTTCATCGTCGTCGACACCGGTGGCTTCGAGCCCGACAAGCCCACGGGCGTGGTGGCCGAGATGGCCAAGCAGACCAAGCAGGCCGTCGCCGAGGCCGATGCCGTGGTGTTCGTGGTCGACGTGCGCGGCGGGCTGTCGGCGCAGGACCACGACATTGCACGCTTCCTGCGCACCCAGCAAAAGCGCGTGCTGCTGGCGGCGAACAAGGCCGAGGGCATGCAGGAGTCACCGCTGCTGGGCGAGTTCTACGAACTCGGCATCGGCGAGCCGCACCCGATCTCGGCCGCGCACGGGCAGGGTATCCGCAGCCTGCTCGAGGCGGCGCTGGTCGACTTCCCGGCGCACGAGGACACCTTCGGCGACGGACCGGACGATCACCGTCCGATCCGGCTGGCCGTGGCCGGCCGCCCCAACGTCGGCAAGAGCACGCTGATCAACGCCTGGCTCGGCGAGGAGCGGCTGGTCGCCTTCGACCAGCCCGGCACCACGCGCGACGCGATCCACGTGCCTTTCGAGCACAACGGCCAGCAGTTCGAGCTCATCGACACCGCCGGCCTGCGGCGCAAGGGCAAGGTCTTCGAGGCGATCGAGAAGTTCTCGGTCGTCAAGACGCTGCAGGCGATCGCCGATGCCAACGTGGTGCTGCTGCTGTTGGACGCCACCCAGGGTGTGAGCGACCAGGATGCGCACATCGCGGGTTACATCCTCGAGTCGGGCCGCGCCGTCGTGCTGGCGGTGAACAAGTGGGATGCCACCGACGACTATCAGCGCCAGACGCTGCAGCGTTCGATCGAGAGCCGGCTGGCCTTCTTGAAGTTCGCGCCCGTGCTGCAGATCTCGGCCATCCGCCGCCAGGGTCTGCAGGCGGTGTGGAAGGCGATCCTGCAGGCGCACGCCTCGGCCACGGTCAAGATGAGCACGCCGGTGCTGACGCGGCTGGTGCACGAGGCCGCCGAGCACCAGGCGCCGCGGCGCGAAGGGCGCTTCCGGCCGAAGATGCGCTATGCGCACCAAGGTGGCATGAACCCGCCGCTGGTGGTGATCCACGGCACCTCGCTCGACCACGTGCCCGACACCTACAAGCGCTTCCTGGAGGGTCGGCTGCGCGAGCACTTCAAGCTCGTGGGCACACCGGTGCGGATCGAGATGCGCTCGGCGAAGAATCCCTTCGACGCCAAGGGAACCTAAGCCGGCGGCCGGCTGACCAACGAGCGGTCCGTGCCTGCGCCTCCAGGCTGCACCCCAAGGCCCGAGGCGGGCCGTGCCACCGGCGCTGTGATAACGTGCCCAGGTCGTTCAATCCAACACGGAGCATATCGTGAGCAACAAAGGCCAACTTTTGCAGGACCCCTTTCTGAACCTGCTGCGCAAGGAGCATGTGCCGGTGTCGATCTACCTCGTCAACGGGATCAAGCTCCAGGGCCATATCGAGTCCTTCGACCAGTATGTGGTTCTGTTGCGCAACACCGTGACCCAGATGGTCTACAAGCACGCGATCTCGACCGTGGTGCCTAGCCGTGCGGTCAACTTCCACGCCAACGAGAGCAGCGAAGCCGCCTGAACGCCAACGCGTCCGTAGCTTCTGCCACCTTGACACCCGATCCTGCCCTGGCCGCACCGCGCCCCCACGGGCCGCCGCGCGCGGTCCTGGTGGGTGTGTCCATCGGCCACCAGCCGGGTTTCGACGCTTCGCTGGATGAGCTGGCGCTGCTGGCCGCCTCGGCCGGGGACGAGGTGGTCGAGCGCGTGGTCGCGCGCCGCAAGGCGCCCGACCCGGCGCTGTTCGTGGGCAGTGGCAAGGCCGACGAGATCAAGGCGCTGGTGGCGGCCACGCAGGCCGACGGCGTGATCTTCGACCAGGCGCTGAGCCCGGCGCAGCAGCGCAATCTCGAACGCCACCTCGGCGTGCCGGTGGCCGACCGCACCTCGCTGATCCTGGACATCTTCGCTGACCGCGCGCAAAGCCACGAGGGCAAGCTGCAGGTCGAGCTGGCGCGGCTGCAGTACATGGCCACCCGCCTGGTGCGCCGCTGGAGCCACCTCGAGCGCCAGCAGGGCGGCATCGGCACCCGCGGCGGCCCGGGCGAGGCGCAGATCGAGCTCGACCGGCGCATGATCGGCGACCGCATCAAGAGCGTCAAAGAGCGGCTCGAGAAGGTCAAGCGCCAGCGTGGCACCCAGCGCAAGGCTCGCGAGCGCCGCGGCAGCTTCCGCGTGTCCCTGGTGGGCTACACCAACGCCGGCAAGTCGACGCTGTTCAACACGCTGGTCAAGGCGCGCAGCTACGCCGCCGACCAGCTCTTCGCCACGCTGGACACCACCACGCGCTCGCTCTGGCTCGGCCAGGCCCAGGCCTCGGTCTCGCTGTCCGACACCGTGGGCTTCATCCGCGACCTGCCGCACAAGCTGGTCGAGGCTTTCGAAGCCACGCTGCAGGAGGCCGCCGATGCCGACCTGCTGCTGCACGTCATCGACGCCGCCAGCCCCGCCTGGGCCGAGCAGCAGGCCGAAGTCGAGCGCGTGCTGGCCGAAATCGGGGCCGATACCGTGCCGCAGCTCCTGGTCTTCAACAAGTGCGATCTGCTCGAAGCCTCGCAGCAGGCGCGGGAGGCGGCCGACTGGGTCGAGGCTGCTCCTGGCCTGCGGCGCCGGCGCGTCTTTGCCAGCGCCCGCACTGGCCAGGGCCTGGATCTCCTGCGCCAGGCCATTGCCGAGGCGGCGCTGGCCGATGCGCCGCCTGCCGCCGCACCGACGCTGCCCGATGGCAGCCCCGCAGCGCCCACGCCCGGCTCCGCGGTGCTGGCTCCGGCCGCCTAGGTCGCGCGCCAGCCGCGACCCGCCCCCTTCTTCCTTCAACGACCCAGCCCCTCAGAGCGCCCCGCATGCGAGACACCGACGCTCCCCCTTTTCGCCTCCGGCTGCTGGCGCTGCTCAGCGCGCTCGGGCGGCTGCCTGCGGCGCTGCTGCCGTGGCGGCGCACCCATGCCGCCGGCCGCGACCAGCTGGTGATGAACAACCGCAACGACGGCCCGCCCGATCTCGACGAGTTGTGGCGCGACTTCAACCGCAAGCTCAGCGGCCTGTTCGGCGGCCGCAAGGGCGGCAAGGGCCCGGGCCGCGGTGACGGCCCGTCGCCGGGCGAGCCCTTCCAGCCCGACATGAAGAGCGCCGGCATCGGCGTGGTGTTGATCGCCGTGGTGGCGCTGCTGGCGTGGCTGGGCAGCGGCTTCTTCATCGTCCAGGAAGGCCAGCAGGCGGTGATCACCACCTTCGGCAAGTACAGCGGCACCACCGACGCCGGCTTCCAGTGGCGGCTGCCCTATCCGATCCAGGCGCACGAGATCGTGGCCGTCTCGCAGCTGCAGTCGGTGGACGTGGGCCGCAACACCATGGTGCAGGCCACGGGCCTGCACGATTCCTCGATGCTGACCGAGGACGAGAACATCGTCGACATCCGTTTCACGGTGCAGTACCGCCGCGCCAATGCACGCGACTACCTCTTCGAGGACAACCGGCCCGATGAGGCCGTGGTGCAGGCCGCCGAATCGGCGGTGCGCGAGATCGTCGGCCGCAGCAAGGTCGATCAGGTGCTGTACGAGCAGCGCGACGCCATCGCGGCCGAGCTGGTCAAGTCGATCCAGTCGCAGCTCGACCGCCTCAAGACCGGCATCGTGATCGCCAACGTCAACATGCAGAACGTGCAGGTGCCCGAGGCGGTGCAGTCGGCCTTCAACGACGCGGTGAAGGCGGGCGCCGACCGCGACCGGCTGAAAAACGAGGGTCAGGCCTACGCCAGCGACGTGATCCCGAAGGCGCGCGGCACCGCGGCGCGGCTGTCCGAGGAAGCCCAGGGCTACCAGGCGCGCGTGGTCGCCCAGGCCGAGGGCGACGCGCAGCGCTTCCGCTCGGTGCTGGCCGAGTACCAGAAGGCGCCCGTGGTCACGCGCGACCGGCTGTACATCGACACCATGCAGCAGGTGTACTCCAACGTCACCAAGCTGATGATCGACAGCCGCGCCGGCAGCAACCTGCTGTACCTGCCGCTGGACCAGCTGCTGCAGCATGCGGCCGCCGGCGCCGCGTCGGCACCCGCGGGTGGCGGCGTGACCGTGGTGCCGGCCCCCGCCTCGATCGACCCCTCCGGCACGCAAAGCGTGGACATCCGATCGCGCGACACCGCGCGCTCGCGTGACCGCGAAGGCCGTTAGAGCACGCCCATGAGCCTGAACCGAATCGGATTGATCGTGGCCGGCGTGCTGGTCGCGCTGATGCTGGCCTCCAGCACCCTGTTCATCGTCGACCAGCGGCAGGTGGGCGTGGTCTACGCGCTGGGCGAGATCAAGGAGGTCATCAACGACCCCGGCCTGCACTTCAAGCTGCCACCGCCGTTCCAGAACGTGGTCTTCCTGGACAAGCGCATCCAGACCCTGGACAGCCCCGAGACGCGGCCGATCTTCACGGCGGAGAAGAAGAGCCTGATCATCGACTGGCTGGTGAAGTGGCGCATCTCCCAGCCGCGCCAGTTCATCCGCAACAACGGCACCGATTTCCGTAACCTCGAGAGCCGCCTGGCGCCTGTGGTGCAGGCCGCGTTCAACGAAGAGATCACCAAGCGCGACGTGCGCGGCGTGCTGGCCACCGAGCGCGACAAGGTCATGACCGACGTGCGCAACCGCCTGGCCGACGAGGCCAAGGCCTTCGGCATCGAGATCGTCGACGTGCGCATCAAGCGCGTGGACTTCGTCGCTGACATCACCGATTCGGTCTACCGGCGCATGGAGTCCGAACGCAAGCAGGTGGCCAACGAGTTGCGTTCGCAAGGCGCTGCCGAGGCCGAGAAGATTCGCGCCGACGCCGACCGCCAGCGCGAGGTGATCGTGGCCGACGCCTACCGCGACGCGCAGAAGGTCAAGGGCCAGGGTGACGCCACGGCCTCGGCCATCTACGCCGACGCCTTCGGCCGCGACCCGCAATTCGCCCGCTTCTACCGCAGCCTGGAGGCCTACCGAGCCACCTTCCGCAGCAAGAGCGACATCATGGTGCTCGACCCGAACAGCGAGTTCTTCCGCGCCATGCGGGACAGCGGCGCCACCCCGGGCCCGGGGCCGGGCCCGCGCAAGTAGACGCCGCGCCGCGCCATGGGAGATCGGCTGCTGGGCGCGGTGGCGCTGATGCTCGTGCTCGAGGGCCTGCTGCCCTTCCTGAATCCGGGCACCTGGCGCAGGCTGTTCGAGCGCGCAACGCGCCTGTCGGATGGCCAGATCCGCTTCGTCGGGCTGACCAGCCTGGCGGGCGGCCTGCTGTTGTTCCTGGTCTGGTCCTGACCGGTCCCAGGCCAGGCCCCGAGCGGCTCTCGCGGGCCGGGCCCGCCCCCGTGCCGCCTACAATGCCGCTTTCAACAGCGGTGCGTTTTTCATGATGTCTGCCTGGCTGCTGCCGGAGCATGTCGCCGATGTCCTGCCGCCGCAGGCGCGGCGGGTCGAAGGCCTGCGTCGTGCCCTGCTCGATCGCGCTGCCGGCTATGGGTTCGAGCTCGTCATCCCACCGCTGCTCGAGCATCTGGAGGCGCTGCTGTCGGGCACGGGCCGCGAGCTCGACCTCAAGACCTTCAAGCTCGTGGACCAGCTCAGCGGCCGCATGCTCGGCGTGCGTGCCGACACCACGCCGCAGGCGGCACGCATCGACGCCCATCTGCTGAACCGCGAGGGCGTGACGCGCCTGTGCTACTGCGGGCCGGTGCTGCACACGCGGCCTGCGGGGCAGACCGCCACGCGCGAGCCACTGCAGTTCGGCGCCGAGATCTTCGGCCACGCCGGGCTCGAGGCCGATCTCGAGGCGGCCGAGCTGGCGCTGGACTGCCTGTACTCGGCCGGCGTGGGCCCGCTGGTCATCGATCTGGCCGATGCGCGCATCCTGCGCGGGGTTCTGGCCGGCGTGCCGCTGGATGCCGAGCGCCTGACCGAGGTCGTGCAGGCGCTGTCTGAAAAGGATGCGCCCGCGCTGGCGGCTCTTGGCGTCGCGCTGCCCGACGTCGCCACACAGGCGCTGCACGCGCTGTTGCACCTGTACGGTGGCGAGGAGGTGCTGGCTGCCGCGCGCCAGGCTCTGCCGCAGCGCACGCTGGTGCGCGACGCCCTGGATCAGCTGGGCTGGTTGGCCGCGCACCTGCGGCGAGGCTTCCCGACCCTGAAGGTCGGCTTCGACCTCTCCGACATGAGCGGGCACGCCTACTACAGCGGCCTGCGCTTTGCCGTCTACGGCGCCGGCCGCAGCGATGCCCTGGCGCGTGGCGGACGCTACGACGAGGTCGGTGCGGTCTTCGGCCGCAATCGCCCTGCGGTGGGATTCAGCCTCGATCTGAAGGCGCTGGCCGAGGTGGCCGGCCCGGCGCCCGCGCCGCCCGCCATCCGCGTGCCCTGGAGTGACGACGTGGCCTTGCGCGCGGCGGTGCGGCGCCTGCGCGATGCCGGTGAGACCGTGCTGGCCCTGTTGCCCGGCCACGAACCGGAAACCCAGTCCTACCACTGCGACCGCGAGCTGGTGCAGGTGGACGGCCGCTGGGTGCTGCAGGCCGTCGACTTCGAGGCCGCCCACGGCGCGGCCCCGAACCTTTGAGGACATCCTGAACATGCAAGCAACGGTCCGGCCCGGCGTGGGTCGCAATGTGGTCGTCGTGGGCACCCAGTGGGGCGACGAGGGCAAGGGCAAGATCGTCGACTGGCTCACCGACCATGCGCAGGGCGTGGTGCGCTTCCAGGGTGGCCACAACGCGGGGCACACGCTCGTCATCGCCGGTCGCAAGACGGCGCTGCAGCTCATCCCGTCGGGCGTCATGCGCCCGGGCGTGGCCTGCTACATCGGCAACGGCGTGGTCGTCGACCCGGCGCACCTGCTGGCCGAGATCGCGCGCATCGAGCAGTTGGGCGTGGACGTGCGCTCGCGTCTGTTCCTGTCCGAATCCTGCCCGTTGATCCTGCCGTTCCATGTCGAGCTCGACAAGGCGCGCGAAGGCCGCCGCGAGCGCAGCGGCAGCGGCAAGATCGGCACCACCGGCAAGGGCATCGGGCCGGCCTACGAGGACAAGGTGGCGCGGCGCGCGCTGCGTGTGCAGGACCTGAAGCACCCCGCGCGCTTCGAGACCAAGCTGCGCGAGCTGGTCGAGCTGCACAACGCCGAACTGACCGGCGTGCTGGGCTCGCCGGCGCTGGCCTGGCAGCCAATGCTCGATGCCGCGATGCAGGCGGCCGAGCACCTGCGCCCGCTGATGGCCGATGTGGGCTACCGGCTGTTCAACGCCCACCTCGCGGGCGCGAACCTGTTGTTCGAAGGCGCGCAGGGCACGCTGCTCGACATCGATCACGGCACCTACCCGTTCGTCACCTCCAGCAACTGCGTGGCCGGCAACGCCGCCGCCGGCGCCGGCGTCGGGCCGGGCCTGCTGCACTACATCCTCGGCATCACCAAGGCCTACACCACGCGCGTGGGCGGTGGGCCGTTCCCGACCGAGCTCGACATCGAGCGGCCGGGCGGTGTCGGGCACCACCTGTCGACCGTGGGCCAGGAGCGCGGCACCGTCACCGGCCGTGCGCGCCGCTGCGGCTGGCTCGACGCGGCAGCGCTGAAGCGCTCGATCATCATCAACGGCATCTCGGGCCTGTGCATCACCAAGCTCGACGTGCTCGACGGCCTGCCCGAGATCCGGATCTGCACCGGCTACCGGCTCGGCGACCAGGTGCTCGACGTGCTGCCGCTGGACGCCGACGAGATCGACGACTGCGTGCCGATTTACGAGACCCTGCCGGGCTGGACCGAGACCACCGCGGGTCTGACGAACTGGGAGCAGCTGCCGCTGAACGCGCGGCGCTACCTCGAGCACATGCAGGCCTTGATCGGCGCACCCATCGACATGGTGTCCACCGGTCCCGACCGCGTGCACACCATCCTGCTGCGCCACCCGTTCCGCGCCTGACCGCGGGCCGGCTCAAGCACACAGCTCAAGCACACAAGGAGACCCTGCGCATGCTCACCGAAGACGGCAAGCACCTGTACGTGTCCTGGGACGAGTACCACCTGCTGATCGAGCGCCTGGCGCTGAAGGTGGCGGCCTCGGGCTGGGCGTTCGACCAGATCCTGTGCCTGGCACGCGGCGGCATGCGTCCCGGCGACGTGCTCTCGCGCGTGTTCGACAAGCCGCTGGCGATCATGTCCACCAGCTCGTACCGGGCCGAGGCCGGCACCATCCAGGGCCGGCTCGACCTGGCCAAATACATCACCATGCCCAAAGGCGAACTGGCCGGGCGCGTGCTGCTGGTGGACGACCTGGCCGACACCGGCATCACGCTGCGCGCGGTGGTCGATCGGCTGCGCGGCATGCCGGCCATCCAGGAGCTGCGCGCCGCGGTCATCTGGGTCAAGGGGGTCTCGAGCTACGTGCCCGACTACTACGTCCAGACGCTGCCCACGAGCCCGTGGATCCACCAGCCGTTCGAGGAGTACGACGACCTCCGCCCCGAAGGCCTGGCGAAGAAGTTTGCGGTCTGAAAATGTCGAAGGCCAGCGGGTGCTGGCCTTCGACAATCGATCTCGCTGGTGCCCAGGAAGGGACTCGAACCCCCACGCCGTTAAGCGCTAGTACCTGAAACTAGTGCGTCTACCAATTCCGCCACCTGGGCAGGTGAACCCGAGCACCGAAGTGAACAGGATTTCAGGAACCGAGGATCATATCATCAAAGACAATTCGGCTTCAAGCGCCACGCACGCCGGCCCCGCCCTGATGGGCGAATTCGAAGGTCGCGTCGAGGGCCATCGCGACGGCCACGGTCTCGTGTTTCCCGACCAGGGCGAGCCCGCCATCTACCTGGCGCCGCAAGAGATGCGCAGCGTGCTGCACCGCGACCGCGTGCGCGTGCGCATCCAGCGCTACGACCGCAAGGGCCGGCCCGAAGGCCGGGTGCTCGACATCCTCGAGCGTCGCAAGACACCCATCATCGGGCGCCTGCTGCACGAAGGCGGCCAGTGGCTGGTGGCGCCCGAAGACAGCCGCTACGGCCAGGACATCCTGATCCCCAAGAACGCCACCGCCAGCGCTGCGGTGGGCAAGGTGGTGGCGGTCGAACTCACCGAGCCGCCGTCGCTGCACTCGCAGCCGGTGGGCCGCGTGGCCGAGGTGCTGGGCGAGATCGACGACGCCGGCATGGAGATCGAGATCGCGGTGCGCAAGTACGAGGTGCCGCACGAGTTCTCGGCCGAGACGCTGGCCCAGGCCGCGTCGCTGCCCGATCGCGTTCGGCCGGTGGACCGCAGGCACCGCGTCGACCTTCGCGATGTGCCGCTGGTCACGATCGACGGCGAGGACGCACGCGACTTCGACGATGCCGTGTACTGCGAGCCCTTCCAGCGCGGCCGCGGCAAGACGGCGTTCGAGGGCTGGCGCCTGATCGTGGCCATCGCCGACGTCAGCCACTACGTCAAGCCCGGCGAGCCGCTGGACGAGGATGCGTACGAACGTGCGACCTCGGTGTACTTTCCGCGCCGCGTGATCCCGATGCTGCCCGAGAAGCTGTCCAACGGGCTGTGCTCGCTGAACCCGCAGGTCGAGCGCCTGGCGATGGTGTGCGACATGCTGATCGCTGCGGACGGCCGCATCGACGCCTACCAGTTCTACCCGGCGGTGATCAACTCGCACGCGCGGCTCACCTACACCGAAGTCGCCGCGGTGCTGGCCAACACCCGCGGTCCCGAGGCCCAGCGCCGGGCCGATGTCGTGCCGCACCTGCTGCACCTGCACGAGGTGTACCGGGCGCTGCTGAAGCAGCGCGCGCGGCGCGGCGCCGTCGACTTCGAGACCACCGAGACGCAGATCGTCTGCGACGACAACGGCCGCATCGAGAAGATCGTGCCGCGCACGCGTACCGAGGCCCACCGCCTGATCGAGGAGTCGATGCTCGCGGCCAACGTCTGCGCCGCCGAGTTCATCGCCCAGGCCGAGCACCCCTGCCTGTTCCGCGTCCACGAGGGCCCCACGCCCGAGAAGCGCATCGCCCTGCAGGCCATGCTGCGCTCGCTGGGCGTGGCGGTGAGCCTGAGCGATGACCCGCAGCCGGCCGAGATCCAGGCCATTGCGCAGGCCACGCAGGACCGGCCCGACGCGACGCAGATCCACACCTTGCTGCTGCGTTCGATGCAGCAGGCCATCTACACCGTGCACAACAGCGGCCACTTCGGCCTGGCCTACGACGCCTACGCACACTTCACCAGCCCGATCCGGCGCTACCCCGACCTGCTGGTGCACCGCGTGATCAAGGCCGTGCTCGCCGGCCGCCGCTACCACCTGGCCGCGAGCGCGAAGACGCGCCAGCCCGAGCCGCGCAAGGGCGGCCGGCTGCAGGCCAAGGCGGCCAAGCCGATGTCGCAGGAGATGGCGCTGTGGGAAGCCGCCGGCGGCCATTGCAGCGCCAACGAGCGTCGCGCCGACGAGGCCAGCCGCGATGTCGAGGCGTGGCTGAAATGCCGCTACATGCGCGAGCACCTGGGCGAGGAGTTCTCGGGCACGGTCAGCGCCGTCACCCCGTTCGGCCTCTTCGTCACGCTCGATGCGCTGTATGTCGACGGCCTGGTGCACATCACCGAGCTGGGCGGCGAGTACTACCGCTTCGACGAGGCCCGCGGCGAGCTGCGCGGCGAGCGCACGGGCATCCGCTACGCCGTGGGTGCGCGCGTGCGGGTGCAGGTGAGCCGGGTCGACCTCGACGGCCGCAAGATCGACTTCCGCATGGTGCGCGAAGGCGAGGGCGACAAGCTGCTGGCGCGCGGCGAGCGCCCGCGGCCGGCCAGTGCCGCAGCCGAACTGGCGCAGGTGCAGGAAAGCGATCGCGCGGTGAAGGCGCGCACGCGGGCGGTCAAGAGCGGCGTGCCCGAGCGGGCGCCGCGCTCGCGCAAGCCGGGGCCGCAGCGGCCCGCGCCCAAGCCGCGCGCGCGGCGCTGAGCGACGGCGCCATTCAGCGCTGCGCGGCCAGCGCCTCGATCAGCTCGGCCGCGCGCAGCGGATGGCCCGCCGCGTGGCCGGGCCAGAGGTCGGCCGCCCGCCCGTGCGACCAGGCGGCGGCGCTGGCGACCTCGGCAGCGCCGCAGTCGCGGCGCTGCGCCCACAGTCCGGCGGCCCAGCCAGCGAGCACATCGCCGGTGCCGGCCGTGGCCAGAGCTGCGTTGCCGGTGGCATTGATGCGTGGCAGTTCGCCGGGTGCCGCGATGATGCTGCCCGAACCCTTCAGCAGCACGGCACAGCCGTAGCGCTGCGCCAGCGCTTGTGCTGCGCCCAGCCGGTCTTGCTGGACGGCGTTCGCGCTGCGGCCGAGTAGACGCGCCGCCTCCAGCGGATGCGGCGTGAGCAGGCTGCGCGCGCCGCGCGCCTGGCGCGCCTGCAGCAAGGCCTGCAAGGCGCTGTCGACCGCGATCGCGTTCAAGGCGTCGGCATCCAGCACCAGCCGTGACGTGCGCGACAGCAGCGAGGGCAGCGCGGCGCGCACCGCGTCGCCGCCGCCGCACCCGCAGACGACGGTGGTCGAGTCCAGTTGCTCGGGAGCCGCCTGCCACCAGGCGCGGCGACCCATCAGTTCAGGCCGCACAGCATCGAGCAACGGCGCCTGCGGGTCCAGCGGGCAGGCGTAGACGCGGCCGGCGCCTGCTGCCAGCGCCGCACGCGCAGCCAGCCACATCGCGCCGACCAGGCCCGGCGCACCGCCGACAACGGCGACATCGCCGAAGCGACCCTTGTGCGAGTCCTGCGGGCGCGGTGCGAAGGCCGGCGCCGCGTTCAGCCACGCCGTCGGCGACGCAGCGGGCAGCGCGGCCGTGCCCAGATCGGCCAGCCACAGTGCCCCGGCGTGGTCGCGGCCGGCGCCCGTGAAGCAGCCTGGCTTCAGCGTCAGCAAGGCCAGTGTGGCGTGGGCGCGCACGGCCTCACGGCCGAGCACCACGCCGGTGTCGGGGTGCAGCCCCGAGGGCAGGTCTACCGCCAGCACCTGCGCCGCGCTGGCGTTGATCGCCGCGATGGCGGCTGCGAGCGCGCCCGCCGGTTCACGTCGCGCACCGAGGCCGAGCAGGGCGTCGATGACGAGGTCGGTGGCGGCCGCGCGTGCTTCGGTGGCGGTGCCGATGACGGCCGGAACGCCGGCGCCCAGCGCCGATTGCCAGGCCGCTGCGGCATCGGCGGGCAGTATCAGCGGATCGGCCACCAGCACCACCTGGACCGCCTGTCCGGCCTGGTGCAGGAGGCGCGCCGCGACGAGGCCGTCACCGCCGTTGTTGCCCGGCCCGGCGTAGACCCGGATGCGCCTGGCCTGCGGCGCCAGCGCCAGCGCCAGCCGGGCCACGGCCAGGCCCGCCCGTGCCATCAGGGGCGGCTCGGGCCGGGCAGCCTGCGCTGCGGCCTCGGCGCGCCGGGACGCGGCGCTGTCGTGCAGCGGATGGGCGCCTGCGGTGGCGTTGACCTCGACGATGCGGCCGGGCGCGTGCGCATTCATCGCCGGATTGTGGCCCGCAGGGCCGGCCGGCAGCGATGCTCAGCGCCAGCGCGTGGCGGCCAGCCCGGTTGCGTCCAGCGGTGCGGCGCGGCCGCTGATCTGCTCGGCCAACAGGCAGGCCGAGCCGCAGGCCAGCGCCCAGCCATGCTCGCCGTGACCGGCATTGACCCACACGCCGTCGGCGCCGCTCGGACCCAGCGCGGGCCGGCCGTCGGGCAGGGTGGGCGAGACGCCCTGCCAGTGCTGCGCGGCCTGCGTGCGCGCGGCGCTGGGGTACCAGTCGTCGAGCACCCCGTACAAGGTCCGCAGCGCCCGCGGCGCAGGCAGCGCGCCGGTGCGTCCCAGTTCGGCCGTGCCGGCGACTCGGATGCGGTCACCCAGCCGCACGATCGCCACACCATGCCGGGCGTCGATCACCGCCGCCCGCGGTACCAGCGGCAGCTGGCCGTCGAGATGGCGGATCGGCGCCGTCACCGAACAGCCCTGGATGGCCAGCAGTGGCAGGCGCAGGCCCATGCGGCGCAGCAGTTCGCCGGCCCCTGCGCCGGCACAGACCACCACGGCGTCGTACGCGGCGATCTCGCCGTCGGCCAGGCGCAGGCGCGTCGGCCGGCCGGCGTCGATCGTCTGCACCGTGGCCTGAAAGCGGAACCTCACGCCCAGCTTTTGCGCCTCGGCCTTCAGCAGATGGGCGAACTGCCGGCAGTTGCCCACGCCATCCAGCGGCAGGTGCACCGCCGCGTGCAGTCGCGTGGCCGGCGCCATGGCCGGCTCGAGCTGGCGGCAGCGCACGGCGTCGATCAGCTCATGCCCCACGCCCCATTCGCGCAGCAGCGCCAGTGCCGGGCGGGCCGCGTCGAGCTCACGCCCGCTGCGCAGCAGCACTAGGCAGCCGGGCTCCTGTTCGTAGTCGAGCTCGAGCTGGCGCGTCAGCTCGAGCAGGCGCTCGCGGCTGAACTCGGCCAGTCGCCACAGCGCCTGCCGGCCTGATGTGTGCGCAGCAGGCCGGCCGGCGCGCCAGGCCTGCCACAGCCAAGGCGCCTGGGTCAGCGCCGCGCGGCTGCTCAACTGCAGCGTACCCGCGCGGCCGCACCAGGCGCGCAGCAGGCGCCCCGGCAGGCCCGGCGCAGCCCAGGGCGCGATCCAACCCGGCGCGACGATGCCGGCATGGGCGAAGCTGCCCTCGGCAGCCACGCTGTCGCGCCGCTCCAGCACGGTCACCTCGTGCCCTCGAAGGCCAAGCTCGTAGGCGGTGGTCACGCCCACGATGCCGGCACCGATGACCGCCACGCGCATCAGCGCCAAGGCCGCCGGTCGCGCCCGGGGCGCAGGACGGCTCGTGCTAAACTCATTGGGTTTGCCTCTCTGCACAGAACTGCTGGGAGCAGCGTTGGATGCGGTGCTTGCCGCGGGTTTGTTGGGGTGGCTGCCGAGGAGGCCACCGCAGCCGGCCACCAAGCCAGCGCTCGATGAGGCAGACGAATCCGCGAACCCGACCGAACCAAGGTGTCGCTGGGGCCTGCACCGAGCCGTCGAACGGTCGGTGCCCCGGCGATGAAGCGGCGGGATTCTAGACCCAACCTTTGGAGCACCCATGACTGTCTCGATGCGTGAAATGCTGGAAGCCGGCGTCCATTTCGGACACCAGACCCGCTTCTGGAACCCC
>JAGWLO010000039.1 GCA_028872015.1 Burkholderiales bacterium
GAGCCCCTGGGCGAGCAGATCCGGCGCCGCTGGGACCGCCTGTGCGAGCTGGAGGCGCCGGGCCGCGTGCCGCCGTTGTGCCTGCGCGCGCGCGGCCTGCCGGTGGACCAGATCGACAACTACCCGAACCTGGACGACGCCGACGGCGTGGTGCTGCTGTGGGGCCGCAAGACCTCGGACGCGCTGGTGGCGCAGATCAACAAGGTCGAGAACAAGATGGCCCCGGGCCGCGATGCGCCGCCCGGCATCGTGGCCTACCTGATGCCGCCGCAGCAGGCCAGCGAGCCGGTGCCGGCCTGGGGCTGGCAGGTGCTGCGCTTCACCGCCGCCGAGCCCGGCGCAATCGCGGTGGTCGACGAAGAGAGCGACGACCTCGAGCAGTTCCTGCGCAAGGTGTTCCAGCGCCGCCAGCAGCGCGACGGGGCGGGCCCGCCGTGAACGCACCCGGGCCCGGGCCCGGGCCGGCCGTGCCTGCGGCGGCGGCCGCTGCCGACGCGCATGAGCGCCTGCCGCGCGAGCCCTACCCCGGGCTGCGCCCCTTCCTCGACTTCGAGGCCGCGCTGCTGTTCGGCCGCGAGCGCCAGGTGCGCGAGGTCATCGAGCGCCTGCGCCAGACCCAGTTCGTGGCCGTGCTGGGCGGCTCGGGCTCGGGCAAGAGCAGCCTGATCCACGCCGGCGTGGTGCCGGCGCTGCGCAGCTACGGCATCCCCGGCGCGGGCGACCTGTGGCTGCCCATGACCTGCACCCCGGGCACCAATGTCAGCGCCCAGGACAGCGCCCAGCGCCGCCACTCCCCGGTCACGCGGCTGGCGCGGCGATTCGCCGGGCTGCTGCGCCCGGCCGCCGGCGAGGCCGCCGCGGCGGAGCGGCTGCGCGCCATCGCCGACGTGTTCCGGCAGGAGGCCGGCTTCGCACGGCTGCTCGATGCCTACGGGGCCGAGCTGGCGGTGCCGCCGGGCCCCGACCCGGCCGAAGCGCGGGTGCTGTTCGTGCTGGACCAGTTCGAGGAGATCTTCCACCCCACCAACGCCGGTGTCGAAGACGCCGCGCTGCTGGTGGAGCGCGTGCTCGACCACTTCTTCAACCCGCACCCGCGCGCCCACCTCGTGATCACGATGCGCAGCGAGCACCTCAACGACTGCGCGTCGTTCCTCGAGCTGCCCGATGCGATCAACAAGTCCTCGTACCTCATCCGGCGCCTGGACGAGACCGAGCTGCGCGAGGCCATCACCGGCCCGGCGCAGCGCTTCCTGCGCCTGGTCGCGCGCCGCGAGGTGCTGGCGCCAGGGGCGGCCAGCGCGCTGCCGGCCACGGTGCAGTTCGACGATGCCGTGATCGAGCGGCTGCTGCGCGACGTGCGTGCCATCACCCACGACCCCGACCACCTGCCGCTGCTGCAGCACCTGCTGGCGCGCCTGTGGCAGGCCGCGCTCGAGCGCGAGGCGGCCGGGGTGCCGGTACCGGCGCAGGTGACGCCGGCCGACCTGCTGCGGGCGGTGGGCGCCGGGGCCACCGACGGCGCCCCGCCGGAGGAGCGCCTCAACACGCTGCGCGCCTGTGTCGAGAACTGGCCCGAGGCGGTCTACGGCGGGCAGGGCCCGGCGCAACGCGCGCAGCTCGACGCGCTGTTTCGCCAGCTCGCCTTCAAGGACCCGAACACGGGCCTGTATTCGCAGCAGCGCGTCGCCGTCGATGCGGCCGCCGCGCTGCTGGGGCCCGGCAAGAGGCGCACCGAGCTGCATGCGCTGCTGTCCGCAGGCTTCCTGGGCTCGGTCGACTACCTGTTCTGGGACGACGAAGACCCGAGCCGCGTGACGCTGAAGGTGTCGCACGAATCGTTCATCCGCGGCTGGTCGCGCTTTCGCCGGCTCATCGACGAAGAGTCGGATCACTTCGACGAATACCTGGGCGTGCTGCGCAAGTGCGCGGCCTGGACGGCGCAGCAGCGCGGCGAGGACCTGCTGCTCGAGACCGGCGAGATGCGCGCGCTGCGCGCCAGCGAGTTCGGCGCACGCCTGGCGCGGCCCGAGCAGCGCGCGGCCTGGCTGCGCTTCCTGCGCCTGGACCGCGACGGCGTGCGGCTGGCGCGTGCCGAGCCGGCGCTGGACGACTACTTCCAGGCCTCGAGCCGCCGCCTGCTCGAGCGCGAGCAGCGCGCCCGGGGCTCGCGCCGCAACCGGCTGCTGCTGGCGGCGCTGGCGCTGCTGCTGGCGCCGTCGGCCCTGTTCTCGGTGCTGATCCAGGCTCCGGTGACGCACCGCGCCGAGCTGCTGTTCGATGCCGGCAACCGCGCCAACCGCGCGCCGCTCACCCCCGACTACCCCGGCGTCGGCGCCGCCGCCGCGCCGCTGCAGTCGCTGCTGCGCGCCGCCGAGCTGATCGATCTGGCGCGCAGCGGCCAGGGCTCGACCATGGCCCGGGTGTCGCAGGCGCTGCTGCGGGCCCTGGACTGGATCCCGCCGGTGCACCGGCAGGCGGCCTTCCTCGGCGGCGTGGCGGGGCAGGCCGAGCCGCCGGTCAACGGCAAGCTGCGCGATCTGATCGGCTCGGCGCTGTGGTGGGGCGGGCCGGCGCCCGCCGGCGAGCCCGTGCTGGCCGCGCCGCCGGTGCGCCCCGCGCTGTGCGTGCCCGCCAGCGACCCGCTCGCGGCACAGGCGGCCTTGCCCGGCCGGCTGCTGGTGGCCGCCGGCCGGCCCGACGACCCGCGCCCGCGCCGGGCCGTCTTCGTGCCAGCGCCCACGGGCCCGGGCGAGACGCGGCTGCGCCTGCTCGGTGCCAGCGTCGACGCGGCCAGCGGCCACTGCGTCTACGCGCAGAGCCTGATCGCGATCCCGCTCGAGCTCGACCCGGCGGTCGTCTTCGACGCCGGGCTGCGCTACTTCGCCTACGGCGTGCAGGGCGAGCGGGTCGAGGTGCCTTCGGTCACGCTGCTCGAGATCGACTGGGAACGGGTCGAGGCCGACCGCAGCCGCATCGTGCAGAGCCAGACGCGGGCCGTGGTCAGCGATGCCGGCGCCGTGGCCCGGCTGCGCCAGGCGGCCGGTGCCGACCGCCTGGCCGCGGTGCCGAGCTGGCGCGCCGCCGGCGGGCGCGTGCTGGGCCTGCCGGGGCGACCCTGGCGCGTGGTGGGGCCCTCGGCGCAGCGCCTGCCGGCCGCCGCCGTGGTGGCCGATTTCGCGCCCCTGGCGGCGCCGGCCGAGGGCAGCGCCTGCCGGCGCCTGGGCCAGGGCTGGCCGGTGCAGGCGGGCTTTCGCAACGAGATGCTCGAAGGCGCCGGCTACTGCTTTGCCATCACGCGCGGCAACCCCGTGGCCGAGCGCGCCGCCACGCCCGATGCGGCCGGTGCCACGCCGCGCGAGCAGGTGCTGGTGGCGGTGTACCAGCGCCCCGATGCGGCGGCCCTGGCGCATGTGGCCGACAACCCGCCGGCGCCCATTGCCAGCCTGCCGCAGTTCGCCCGCATCGAGCCCGGCGACCGGCGCTGGCAGATCGGCGTGCGCGGCCCGCACGCCGGCTGGCTGGCACTGGGCGGCCCCGACGCAACCGGCCGCGAGCGCTGGCTGGCCGCGCCCTGGAGCACCTGCGCGCTGTGGCGCCTGGGGCGCGATCTGATCCAGCCCAAACCCGACCAGCCCGACCAGCCCGAAGCCCAGGGCGCGACTGCGCGGCTGCGCCCCGAAGACGCCGCGGTGTGCCGCGACCGGTGAGGCCCGTGCAGGCCCGGCCCGGCCCGCCGGCCCGGCCCGGCCCGCCGGACGGACGGGCGGGCGGGCGGCGGCGCGTCCGCGGGCTACAGTGCGCGCATGGCCGATCCTTCACCGCTGCCACCTGCCGCCCGCCTGGCCGGCCACGCCCTCGTCGAGGCCCTCGTCGCGCAGGGCGTGCACACCTGCTTCGGCGTGCCCGGCGAGAGCTACCTGGCCGCGCTCGACGGCTTCCACGAGCACCGGGCCCGCATCCGCTTCATCGCCTGCCGGCAGGAAGGGGGCGCCGCCTTCATGGCCGAGGCCAGCGGCAAGCTCAGCGGGCGCCCGGGGGTGTGCTTCGTCACCCGCGGCCCCGGCGCCACCAACGCCAGCATCGGGGTGCACACGGCGTTCCAGGATTCGACGCCCATGGTGTTGTTCGTGGGCCAGGTGGCCAGCGACCAGCGCGACCGCGAGGCCTTCCAGGAAATCGACTACCGGCAGATGTTCGGCCCCGGCACGCTGGGCCTGGCCAAGTGGGTGGCGCAGGTCGACAGCGCCGACCGCCTGCCCGAGTACGTGGCGCGCGCCTTCCACACCGCGATGCAGGGCCGCCCCGGCCCGGTGGTGCTGGCCTTGCCCGAGGACATGCTGACCACGCCCACGGCGGCGCCCGTGCTGCCGCGCGTGGAGCCGGTGCGGGCCTGGCCCGCCCCCGGCGCGCTGCGCACGCTGCGTGCGATGCTGATGGCGGCCCAGCGCCCCATCGTCATTGCCGGCGGCCCGGGCTGGGACGCCGAGGCTGCCGCCGCGCTGCAGCGCTTTGCCGAGAACTGGCAGCTGCCGGTGGCCTGCGCCTGGCGCTTCCAGGACACCTTCGACAACCGCCACCCGCTGTACGCCGGCGACGTCGGCATCGGCACGCACCCGAAGCTGGCGGACCGCGTGCGCGCGGCCGATCTCGTCATCGCGCTGGGCATCCGGCTGGGCGAGATGACCACCGGCGGCTACACGCTGCTGCAGGCACCGCGGCCGGCGCAGAAGCTGGTGCACATCCACCCCGGTGCCGAAGAGCTGGGCCGCGTGTACGCCGCCGACCTGATGCTGCAGGCGGCCAACGCCAGCGCGGCCAAGGCGCTGGAGGCGCTGGCCGCGCCGGTGTCGCTGCCCTGGGCCGCGCAGGCCGCAGCGGCGCGCGCCGAGTACGAGGCCAACCTGGTCGCCCCCGCGATCGAGCCGCTGGACCTGGCCCAGGTGATCAAGACCCTGCAGCGCCGGCTGCCCGAGGACACGCTCTACACCAACGGCGCCGGCAACTTTGCCGGCTGGCTGCACCGCTACTGCCGCCACCCGGGGCTGCAGCACCACGGCCGCACCCAGCTCGCGCCGAGCTCGGGCGCGATGGGCTACGGCCTGCCCGCAGCGGTGGCAGCCGCGCTGCTGCAGCCCGCGCGCTGGGTGGTGAACCTGGCCGGCGACGGCGACTTCCTGATGAACGGGCAGGAACTGGCCACCGCCACTGGCTACGGCGCGAAGCAGCTCATCAGCCTCGTCGTCGACAACGGCAGCTACGGCACGATCCGCATGCACCAGGAGCGCGAGTACCCGGGCCGCGTCAGCGGCAGCGACCTCTACAACCCCGACTTCGCCGCGCTGGCGCAGGCCTACGGCTGGCGGGCCGAACGCATCGACGCCACGGCCGCCTTCGAGCCGGCCCTGGTGCGCGCCATCGACGCCGGCACGCCCACGCTGCTGCACCTGAAGCTCGACCGCGACGTCATCACCAGCCGCACCACGCTCGGCGCCATCCGTGCTGCGGCCCGGGCCCGGCGTTGAACCTTTCGTGCCGGCAACCGACCAAGCCCCACCCATGACCGAGTTCTCCACCTGCGACCTGTGCGACGCCCACGGCAGCGACCCCGACCTCCGCGTGCTGCCGCCGGTGTTCGCCAGCTTCGGCGGCCGGCGCCGCTTTGGCGGGCCGGTGAGCACGGTGAAGTGTTTCGAGGACAACACGCCCGTGCGCGCGGCCGTGGCCGAGAGCGGCTGGGCCGACACGGCGCAGGGGCGCGTCGGCCGCGTGCTGGTGGTCGACGGCGGCGCCTCGCCGCGGCGCGCGCTGCTCGGCGGCAACCTGGCCGCGACGGCGGCGCGCAACGGCTGGGCCGGTGTCGTCATCGACGGCGCGGTGCGCGACCTGGCCGAGCTGGCGGCCTGCGCGCTGGGCATCCGTGCGCTGGCCTGCGTGCCACTGCCCACGGTCAAGCGCGATGCCGGCCAGCGCGATCTGGCGGTGCAGGTGCAAGGCGTGTGGGTGCGGCCCGGCGACTGGCTGTACGCCGACGACGACGGCATCGTGGTCGCGGCAGGGTGCCTGGCGTGAGTGCGGCCACCGCCGCTGAATGGGAGGTCGTCGACGCCGACGTGCGGGGCGACGGCCTGCAGGCCATCGCGGCCCGCTGCCGGCGCAGGGTCAGGCGCAACGCGCTGTTCGCCGCCGGCGTGGCGGTGGTGCCCGTGCCCGGCATCGACTGGCTCACCGACATCGGCCTGCTGGTGCGGCTGCTGCCGCAGATCAGCGCCGAGTTCGGCCTGTCGCCGGCGCAGATCGAGCGCCTGGCACCGGACCGCCGCGTCGTCGTCTACAAGGCCATCAGCGCCGCCGGCGGCCTGCTGGTGGGCCGCGTCATCACGCGCGAGCTGGTGCTGCGCGTGCTGCAGGCGGTGGGGCTGCGCCTGTCGGCGCAGCAGGCCGCGAAGTTCGTGCCGATCGCGGGCCAGGCAGTGTCGGCCGCGCTCACCTTCAGCGCCATGCGTTATGTGTGCGAACAGCACATCCGGCAATGCCTGGCGGTGGCGCGGCAGCTGCAGCTGCCGGCGCCGTCCTGAGGCGCGCAGCCGGGCGCTGAAACCAGGGTCGACCGGTACAATCGACCGCTCGGGGTGTAGCGCAGCCTGGTAGCGCAACTGGTTTGGGACCAGTGGGTCGAAGGTTCGAATCCTTTCACCCCGACCATGCCCGACTGGCGCTGGCGGACGGTCCGCGCAGCGCGGCGTCGCAGCGCACATGCCGCCTTGCGGGAGGAGCCACCCCGCCTAGCAGGCGGGCGCCGGTCCGGTGGACTCACGCACCACCAGTTCCACCTCGACCTCGAGCGGCGGTGGCATCGGCTGCTGACCGATGGCCGCGATCAGCCTGTCCGCCACGGCGTGCCACAAGGCCTGGGTGGGCACGTGCAGCGTCGTCAACGACGGCTGGATGTGGCGTGCCATCTCCAGGTCGTCGAATCCGACGACGGACACCGCGGCCGGCACCGCCAGGCCCAGCGTGCGGCTTTCGAGCAGCGCGCCGAAGGCGAGCACGTCGTTGCCGCACAGCACCGCCGTCGGCGCGGGGCGCGCCGCCATCAGGGCGCGAAAGCCTTCGCGCGCGTCGGCCAGTGCATAGCGGCGTTCGACCAGTCGCGCCGGCGGCAGCGACAGCCCGGCGCCGGCCAGGGCCTGGCGCACGCCGGCCACCCGTGCCGCGGCGCGGTCGTTGTCGCGCGTGATGCCGGCCAGCATCGCGATCCGGCGGTGCCCCAGGTCGAGCAGGTAGCGCACGGCCTGGCCGATGGCGCGGGCGTTGTCGAAGCCGACGCAGGCAGTCCCGGGCGGCGCGGGATAGGTCATCGCGTGCACCACCGGCAATCCCCGCTGGCGGAGGAACTGCAGCAGCGGCGGGCTCTGGCTGAGGCCGCACAGCACCAGCCCCTCGGCGCCGCGCGTCACCAGGTTCACCACCTGCCGGGCCTCGGTCTCGAGGTCGTAGCCGCTGGTGGCGATCAGCAACTGGATGCCGGCGGCGGCCAACCGCTGCTGCAACGCATCGATGGCCTTGGCGAAGATCGCGTTGTCGATGGTCGGAAAGATCGCGCCCACCGTGCCGCTGCGCTGCAGCTTGAGGGAACGTGCGCCGGCGTGCGGCACGTAGCCGAGCCGGGCGACCGCATCGGCGACCCGCGCCCGCAGCGCCTCGCGCACGGCGCCGGGCGTGTTCAGTACGCGCGAGACCGTCGCCGTCGAGACGCCGGCGGCACGCGCCACGTCTTCGATGTTCGGGAGTGCAGTCTCGCGCAAAGGCACGTCGTCAATGTAATCGCTTTCCGCCAGGCGGCGATCGGCCGAGGGTTGCTGGTGGGAGGGAAAGTCCTGAGCAAGACCGCCTTGACGTCGCAGGTTCGGAGATCAAAGATCATCTGAGATGAAATCGATTACAAATCTCGGTGCGCGGCCGGCAACATCTGCCGGTCGGCCCGGCGCTGCGCCGGCGCAACCGGGCCGGCGCGCGCGGCCGGGGCTGGTCACGGCCGTGCGCGCAACCGCCGCGCTCTTGCTGGTGGGCCTGGGTTGGCAGCTGCTGACTGCCGGGTTCGGCGTCATCTCGCCGGCGCGCTTCCCGGCTCCCGCCGCCGTCGCCGCTGCGTTTCACCAGATCGTTTTCGACGGCTATGCCAATGCCACGCTGCAGGAACACGTGCTGCGCAGCGTGGCGCTGGTGACGATGGGCTTCGCCATCTCCTCGGCCTTCGGTGTCTTCCTGGGCCTCGCGATGGGCGCCAGCCGGACGGTGGAAGCCCTGGTCAACCCGGTCTTTCTGCTGCTGCGGCCGATCCCGCCGCTGGCCTGGATCCCGCTGGCCATCGTCTGGCTCGGGCTGGGCAACAGCGCCAAGATCATGGTCATCTTCCTCGCCGCCTTCGTGCCCTCGGTCATCAACAGCCAGGCCGGAGTGCGCCAGATCGACCGGCCGGTGTTCGAGGCTGCGGCGATGCTCGGCGTGCGTGGCACACGGCTGTGGCGCGAGGTGCTGATCCCGGGCGCGCTGCCCAGCATCTTCACCGGCCTGCGCCTGTCGCTGCAGGCCTCGTGGACGACCCTGGTGGCTGCCGAGTTGGTGGGGGCGATCGCCGGCCTGGGCCAGATCCTGAACCAGGCGGCGCAGGACATCTACCCGGCGATGATCGTCGTCGGCATGGCGAGCGTCGCGGTCTGCGGCTGGATCATGACCGCGGGTCTGGGCTGGATCGAGCGGCGCGCGATGCCGTGGCGGACGCTCTGATGCTGCAGCCGCCGCTGCCAGCCGTCCGCCGGGCCACGCTCGGCGTCGTCGGCGCGATCGGCTTCCTGGCGCTGTGGTCGGCCGCCGCACTGACGGGGCTGACGACGCGCAGATTCCTGCCCGCACCCTGGGACGTGCTCCGGCGCTTCGTCGAGCTGCTCTCCGATCCGTTTGCGGGTTACACCCTGCCGCAGCACCTGCTGTCCAGCCTGCAGCGCTTCGGCCTGGGCTTCGCCGCGGCCGTGGTCGTGGGCATCCCGCTGGGACTGGCGATGGCGCGCTTCCGCTGGCTCGATCGCCTGGTCTCGCCGGCCTTCGATGCCGTGCGCTTCGTCGCCCCGATCGCCTGGGTGCCGTTCGCCGCGCTCTGGTTCGGCACCGGCATCGGCGGGCCGGTGCTGATCATCTTCACCGGGGCCTTTCCGCCGGTGCTGATCAACACCTACCGCGGCGCGCGCCAAGTCGACCTCAAATACCTCGAGGCCGCGCAGACGCTGGGCGCCAGCCATTGGCGCACGGTGACGCAGGTGCTGCTGCCGGCCGCGGTGCCGTCGATCGTGGCCGGCCTGCGCGTCTCCGCCGGGCTGGGCTGGCAGTCGCTCGTGGGGGCCGAGCTGATCGTCGCGTCCAGCGGCGTCGGCTACCTGTTGGTCAAGGGCCAGGCCTCGGTGTCGACCTCCACCGTGATGAGCGGAATGATCGCCATCGGCCTGGTCGGCATGCTCATCGACACGGTGCTGCGCCGCCTGCAGCAATCCATCGAAGCGAGTCACGGCCACTGAGCCGCCGCACCCACGGGACGAACCGCCATGGCCAACATCTGCTTCGACGGCGTGCAGCGCCTCTTCCGCCAGAACGGCAAGGAATTCCTGGCGCTGAAGGACGTCAACCTCGAGGTCCACGACCGCGAGTTCGTCGCCATCGTCGGCCCCTCGGGCTGCGGCAAGACGACCTGCATGCGCATGGCCGCGGGCCTGGAGCATCCCAGCAGCGGCAGCGTCAGCGTCGACGGCGAGGTCGTGCGCCGGCCCGGGCCCGACCGTGCGGTGGTGTTCCAGGCCTTCGCACTGTTCCCCTGGAAGTCGGTGTGGGACAACGTCGAGTTCGGGCTCGTCTCGCTCGGCATCGACAGCGCCGAGCGCCGGCGCCGCATCGAGCACTACATCGGGCTCATGGGCCTGGCCGGCTACGAGCACGCGTTCCCGCACCAGCTCTCGGGCGGCATGCAGCAGCGGGTGGCGATCGCGCGCGCCTACGTGCTCGACCCCAAGGTGCTGCTGATGGACGAGCCTTTCGGCGCCCTCGACGCCCAGACCCGCGTCGTGATGCAGGAAGAGCTGGTGCGCCTGGCGCGCCAGCATCCGCGCACGGTGCTCTTCATCACCCACGCGGTCGAGGAAGCGGTGTACCTGGCCGACCGCATCGTCGTGATGACGGGTCGGCCGGGGACGGTCCGCGAGATCGTCGACGTCAAGGCCCTGCGCGATGCGGAGCACTGGGACCGCCACGCGCGCATCGAAGACGTGATGGACGAGCCTTCGTTCGTGCACCTGCGCTCGCATGTCTGGAAGCTGCTGCGCGACACGCAGGGCGGCAGCGTGCACTGATCCCGACCACCCCCAAAAAAGGAGACAGACCGTGACCCCTGTTCTGCACCGAATCGCCCGCGTCGGCGCCCTGGCCGCCAGCGTGCTGGCTGCCGCCCACAGCGCCGCCGCCCCTGCGCTCACCGAGATCAAGGTCAGCTACCAGCCCGCGCTGTATTGGTCGTTGCCGTTCTACGTCGCGACCCAGAAGGGCTGGTGGGCCGAGCTCGGCCTCAAGCCCAGCTTCAGCACCTTCCCGGCCGGCGTGCCGCAGATCGCGGCGTCGGCCTCCGGTTCCTGGGACGTGGGTGGCACCGGCTCGGTGCCGGCGGTGCTGGGCTTCGTGCGCTTCGGCATCCAGACCATCGGCCTGACCAACGACGAATCGGCCGGCAACGCGCTGCTCGCCAGCAAGGCGATGGCCGAGAAATTCGCCAAGGACCCGAAGGTGCTGAAGGGTCAGACCATCCTGCTCACCGCCAATTCCACCGGCGACTACGCGGTGCAGTCGTGCCTGAAGAAGGTCGGCCTGGCCAAGAGCGACGTGACGATCAAGAACATGGACCAGGGCCAGATCATCTCGGCGGTGTCCTCGGGCAATGCCGATCTGGCCGGGCTGTGGGCCCCGAACATCTACACGCTGGAAGAGAAGGCCGGCGCCAAGGTCATCTGCTCGGGCAAGGACAGCGGCGCCGTCGTGCCCGGCGCCCTGATCGCGCGCGGCGACTACGCCAAGGAACACCCGGAAGCCGTGGCCAGGTTCCTGGCCGTGTACCTGCGCGCCTGGTCGTGGATGAAGGCCCACCGGCCCGAGGCGATCGCGATGATGAAGACCTTCTACGACCAGGGTGGCGTGGCGATCAGCAACGCGTCGATGAACCGCGAGTTCGACACCCGACCCACCTTCGACCTGGCGCAGCAGCTGCAGCACATGGACCGCGCCAAGGGCGCCTCCGACGTCGACCACTGGTTCGACGACATCGCCGCGTTCATGCGCGGCACCGGCGCGATCCAGAGCGTGCCGGCAGCCGCCGACTACATCACAGACGCATACATGAAACGGGTGATGGCCGACCCGAAGCTGCGCGATTTCGCCAACGACAAGAACTAGCGCGACGGCGCCCGCCGCCGCGTCCCCCACGAGGAATACGCCCATGGCCGAGAACTACCTGAAGCGAGCCCGCAAGACCCCCGAGACCGAGACCGCCGCGGCGCAGGCCGTGGCGGCGCGGATGCTGGCCGCGATCCGCGAGCGCGGCGAAGCCGCCGTGCGCGAGTACGCGCTGGAGCTCGATGGGTGGCGCGGCGAGATCGTGCTCACGCGCGCCGAGATCGACCGCCGTGCGGCCGAGGTGCCGGCCCAGGTGCGGCGCGATATCGATTTCGCTATCGCCCAGGTCAGCGCCTTCGCGCACGCGCAGCGCGACTCGCTGCGCGAGTTCGCGGTCGAACTGCACCCGGGCGTCACCGCCGGCCAGCGCGTGCTGCCGGTGGGGGTCGCCGGCTGCTACGCGCCCGCCGGCCGCTACGCCCACATCGCCTCGGCCTACATGGGGGTGGCCACGGCGAAGGCGGCGGGGGTGAAGACCATCGTGGCCTGCTCGGGGCCGTTCCGCGGCGGGCCGATGCATCCGTACCTGCTCTACGCCTTCGACCGCGCCGGCGCCGACGTGATCATGACGCTGGGCGGCGTGCAGGCGATCGCCTCGATGGCCTACGGCCTGTTCAGCGGCCGGGCGGCCGACGTCATCGTCGGTCCAGGCAACAAGTACGTGGCCGAGGCCAAGCGCATGCTGTTCGGCCAGGTCGGCATCGATGTCTTCGCCGGCCCGTCGGAAGTGGCGGTGATCGCCGACGACACGGCCGACCCCGAGATCGTCGCCGCCGACCTCGTCGGCCAGGCCGAGCACGGCCACGAGTCGCCGGCCTGGCTGTTCACGACCAGCGCCGCGCTGGCCGAGCGCGTGTTGCAGCGCGTGCCCGAGCTCATCGCGCGGCTGCCGCCGACGGCGCGCGACGCCGCCGCCAGCGCCTGGCTCGACTACGGCGAGGTCGTGGTCTGCGACACCC
The DNA here is from genome assembly GCA_028872015.1 of Burkholderiales bacterium. Classification (GTDB taxonomy): domain Bacteria; phylum Pseudomonadota; class Gammaproteobacteria; order Burkholderiales; family Burkholderiaceae_C; genus Rubrivivax. Next base: position 12,444 of record JAGWLO010000039.1, read on the forward strand.
GCGAGGAGGTGGTTGCCGTCTCCGACCGCTATGCCAGCGAGCACCTGGAGGTGCAGGCCCGCGACCTCGACTGGTGGCTGGCGAACCTGAGCTGCTACGGCTCGCTGTTCCTGGGCGAGGAGACGACGGTGGCCTACGGCGACAAGGCCAGCGGCCCGAACCACGTGCTGCCGACCAAGGGCGCCGCGCGCTATTCGGGCGGTCTGTCGGTGCACAAGTTCATGAAGACCCTGACCTGGCAGCGCATGACGCGCGAGGCGGCGCGCGACATCGGCGAGGTCACGGCGCGCATCTCGCGGCTAGAAGGCATGGAGGCGCACGCGCGCACCGCCGACGACCGTCTGGCCAAGTACTTCCCGGGCCAGGTGTTCGAGCTCGGCACGCCGGTCGAGGTCTGAGCCATGGAGCGGCCGGACCTGGCGGCGCTGTTCAGCCTGCGCGGCCGGCGCGCGCTGGTGACCGGCGGCAGCAGCGGCATCGGCGAGGCGATCGCGCATGCGCTCGGCGCGGCCGGCGCGCGGGTGCTGCTGGTGGCGCGGCGGCCGGCTGAGTTGCGCGCCGCCGCCGAGCGCCTGCGCGACGAGGGCATCACGGCCGACGCGCTCGAGGCCAACCTGGCCGACCTGCCGGGGCTGCACGCGCTGGCCGCCGCCGCCGAGCGACGCCTGGGCGGGGTGGACATCCTGGTCAACGCCGCGGGCGTGAACCTGCGCCAGCCCTTCGAGGCGGTCACGCCCGAAGCCTGGCAGCAGCAGCTGGCGCTGCACCTGGGGGCGCCGTTCTTCCTGACGCAGGCACTGGCGCCCGGCATGCGCGCGCGCGGCTGGGGCCGCATCCTGAACATCGCCTCGCTGCAGAGCCAGCGCGCCTTTGCCGACAGTGCGCCCTACGGCGCCGGCAAGGGCGGCATCGTGCAGCTGACGCGCGCCATCGCGCAGGCCTGGTCGCCGCACGGCATCACCTGCAACGCGATCGGCCCCGGCTTCTTTCCCACCGCGCTGACGGCCGGTGTCTTCGCCGACCCCGCGCTGTCGCAACGCCACGCGCAGCAGACCTGCATCGGCCGCAACGGCGAGCTGCGCGACCTGCACGGCAGCGCCGTCTTCCTGTGCAGCGATGCCAGCGCCTACGTGACCGGGCAGACGCTGATGGTCGACGGCGGCTACACCGCACGCTGACGCTGACGCCGAGCGCCGATCCCGACCCAGGCCGGCGCAACCGCCGTCCGGTCGCATTCCACCCATTCGGAGACCCGCATGAAGGCCCTCGTCTACACCCGGCCCCACGAGATGCAACTGCAGGACCGGCCGCTGCCCGACCTGGCGGACCAGGAGGTGGTGTTGCAGATCGAAGCCGTGGGCATCTGCGGCTCGGACCTGCACGCCTGGCACGGCAAGGACCCCCGCCGCCAGCCCGGCCTCGTGCTGGGGCACGAGTTCGTCGGCCGCATCGCGCGCTCGGCGGCGCCGGGCTTCGAGCCGGGCACGCGCTGGACCGGCAACCCGCTGATCACCTGCGGCAGCTGCGACTACTGTGTCCAGGGCCGCAACAACCTGTGCACGCGGCGAACGATGGTCGGCATGACCCGCCCCGGAGCCTATGCCGAGTACATGAGCATCCCCGCGGCCTCGCTGGTGGCGATCCCGCAGGACATGCCGGCCCTCACCGCGGCGCTCACCGAACCCGCCGCCACCGCCTGGCACGCGCTGGCCCTGTCGCTGCGCGCGCTGGCCCGGCCGCTGCACGAGTGCCGCGCGCTGGTCATCGGCGGCGGTGCCATCGGCATCCTGGCGGCGCTGCTGATGCAGCGGCTCGGGGTGCGCGCGCTGACGGTGAGCGAGCCCAACCCGGGCCGGCGCGCGACGCTGGCCGGTGCCGTCCGCTGCGAGGCGCTGGACCCGCGCGCGGCGCCGCTGCCCGGCGAGGCCTACGACTACGTGCTGGACGCGGTGGGCAGCGCGGTCACGCGCACCGAGGCCCTCCGCGCCGTCAAGCCCGGCGGCGTGATCATGCACGTGGGCTTGCAGGACTGGGCGAGCGAGATCGACATGCGCAGGCTCACGCTGGCCGAGATCACGCTGCTGGGCACCTACACCTACACCACGGCCGACTTGCGCGCCACGGTGGCCGCACTGGCCGAGGGCGCCTTCGGCGACCTGGCCTGGGTCGAGGCGCGCCGCCTGGAGCAGGGGCCGCAGGCCTTCGTCGACCTCGACCGCGGCGCCGCCGCCTCGCCCAAGATCGTGCTGTGCAACGGACCGGCCTGAGCCCGCCGGCCCATGCAGGTCATCTAGATGAATTGGTTGACATCGGGCGTCCGCCCCAGGATACTCATCCCGCTTCGGCCCGCGGGCTCGGTGAACAACAGGAGGCATCGATGATTCATTTCGTGCTCCACGACGCCCACGACAGCGTCGCGGTGGTGGTGGTCGAGGGCGTCAAGGCCGGCATGGCGCTGAAGGGCTGGATCATGGACGAGGACCGCATGGTCGAGGTCCAGGCCCGGCAGGACATCCCGATCGGCCACAAGGTGGCGCTGAAGGACATGGCGCCCGGCGACACCGTGATCAAGTACGGCATCGACATGGGCAAGGTCGTGGCGCCGATCCGCGTGGGCGAGCATGCCCACGTCCACAACATCAAGACCAAGCGCTGGTAAGGAGTCAGGCCGCCATGAGCATCATCTCCAAGGACACCACCTTCCTGGGCTACCGGCGCGAGAACGGCCGCGTGGGCGTGCGCAACCACGTCATCATCCTGCCGCTCGACGACCTGTCCAACGCCGCGGCCGAGGCGGTGGCGCACAACATCAAGGGCGCGCTGGCGATTCCGCACCCCTACGGCCGGTTGCAGTTCGGCGCCGACCTCGACCTGCACTTCCGCACCCTCATCGGCGCCGGCTGCAACCCCAACGTCGCCGCGGTGGTGGTGATCGGCATCGAAGACGGCTGGACGCAGAAGGTGGTCGACGGCATCAAGGCCACGGGCAAGCCGGTGGTCGGCTTCGGCATCGAGCAGCACGGCGACCACGACACCATCCTGCGCGCCAGCAAGGCCGCGCGCGAGTACGTGCAGTGGGCGAGCGAGAAGCAGCGCGAGCGCTGCGCCATCCACGAGCTCTGGGTCAGCACCAAGTGCGGCGAGAGCGACACCACCAGCGGCTGTGGCGCGAACCCCTCGGTCGGCGACGCCTTCGACAAGCTGCACGCGCTGGGCAGCACGCTGTGCTTCGGCGAGACCACCGAACTCACCGGCGGCGAGCAGATCGTGGCCGCGCGCTGCGCCAACGACGCCGTGCGCGAGCAGTTCATGTTCATGTTCAACCGCTACCAGGACGTGATCAACCGCCACAAGACGAGCGACCTCTCCGACAGCCAGCCGACCAAGGGCAACATCGCCGGCGGCCTGACGACGATCGAGGAGAAGGCGCTGGGCAACATCCAGAAGATCGGCAAGAAGTGCACGGTCGACGGCGTGATCGACAAGGCCGAGGTGCCCACCCACCCGGGGCTGTGGTTCATGGATTCGAGCAGCGCCGCGGCCGAGATGGTGACGCTGTGCGCGGCCTCGGGCTACGCCGTGCACTTCTTCCCCACGGGCCAGGGCAACGTGATCGGCAACCCGATCCTGCCGGTCATCAAGATCTGCGCCAACCCGCGCACCGTGCGCACGATGAGCGAGCATGTCGACGTCGACGTCACCGGCCTGCTGCAGCGCGAGCTCACGCTCGACCAGGCCGGCGACAAGCTGCTGGACTGCATGCTGCGCACCGCCAACGGCCGCCTCACCGCGGCCGAGGCGCTGGGGCACCGCGAGTTCGTGATGACGCGGCTGTACGAGTCGGCCTGAGCATGGCGCGGGTCGTCGTCACCGAGTTCATGGACGCGCCCGCGGTGGCGCAACTGGCCGCAGAGCACGACGTGCTCTACGACGCCGGGCTGGTCGACGAGCCGCGGCGCCTGCAGGCCGAAGCCGCCGGCGCCGATGCCATCGTCGTGCGCAACCGCACCCAGGTGCGCGGCGAGCTGCTCGCGGCGCTGTCGCGCTGCCGCGTCGTCGGCCGGCTGGGCGTGGGGCTCGACAACATCGACCTGCCGGCTTGCGCGGCACGGGGCATCCAGGTCATTCCGGCCACCGGTGCCAACGCGCTGAGCGTCGCCGAGTACGTGCTGGCGACGGCGATGCTGCTGCTGCGCGGCGCCTACCAGTCCAGCGCCGCCGTGGCGGCCGGGCAATGGCCGCGCGCCGCGCTGTCGCAGGGGCGCGAGATTGGCGGCAAGACCCTCGGGCTGGTCGGATTCGGCTCGATTGGCCAGCTCACCGCGAGGCTCGCCCGGGGCCTGGGAATGCAGGTGCTGGCGCACGACGCGATGCTGGCGCCGACCGACCCGGTCTACGCCCAGGGCGGGGTGCGCTGCTGCACGCTGGACGCGCTGGTCGCCGAGGCCGACGTGGTCAGCCTGCACGTGCCGCTTGTCGACGCCACGCGCGGCCTGTTCGGGGCGGCGCGCCTGGCGGCGATGAAGCCGGGGGCGGTGCTGATCAACACCGCGCGCGGCGAGATCGTCGACGAGCTCGCGCTGGCCGCGGCCTTGAAGGGCGGCCGTCTCGGCGGCGCCGCGATCGACGTCTTCGGCGTCGAGCCGCTGCCGTCGGCGCCGCACTTCGAGAACCTGCCCAACCTCGTGCTGACCCCCCATGTCGCCGGGGTCACGGCCGAGGCGAACCAGCGCGTCAGCTCGCTCATCGCCCAGCGCGTGCTGCAGGCGCTGCGATGAAGGTGTCGATCGAGGCGCTGTGCGCGCTGGTCGCCGGGCAACTGCGGCAGGCCGGTGCGTCCGAGGCGATGGCGCAGAGCACGGCACGCGCGCTGGTGCTGGCCGAGGCCCAGGGCCTGGGCTCGCACGGCCTGTCGCGGGTGGCGCAGTACGCCACCCACCTGCGCAACGGGCGGGTCGACGGCGCGGCCGTGCCGCGGCTGCTGCGTCGCCGCGGCGGCGCGGTGGTGATCGATGCCGCCGAGGGTCTGGCCTTCGGCGCCTGCACGCTGGCCGTGCAGGAAGCGATCGCGGCGGCGCGCGAGCATGGGGTGGCGCTGGCGGCGGTGGTGCGCAGCCACCACTGCGGCGTGCTGGTCGACCACCTGCGGGCGGTCACGCAGGCCGGCATGGTCGGGCTGGGCTTCACCAATTCACCGGCCGCGATGCCGGCCGCGGGCGGGCGGCATCCGATCTTCGGCACCAACCCGGTGGCCGCCGCCTTCCCGCGCGCGCAGGCCGACCCGCTGCTGATCGACCTGAGCCTGAGCGAAGTCGCGCGCGGCAAGGTGATGGTCGCGGCCAAGGCGGGGCGGCCGATCCCGGCCGGTTGGGCGCTGGACGCGCAGGGTCAGCCGACGACGGACGCGGCCGCGGCGCTCGAAGGCTCGATGCTCCCCATGGGGGCCGCCACCTCGCCCAAGGGGGCGATGCTGGCCCTGGTGGTGGAACTGCTGGTGACGGCGGTGATCGGCGCCAACTTCGGTTTCGAGGCCTCGAGCTTCTTCGTCGATGCAGGCAACCGGCCGGGCCTGGGGCAGGTGTTCATCGTCATCGATCCGGACGCGCTGGCCGGGCGGCTGCCGTACCTGGAGCGGGTCGACGTGCTGGTGGCCGAGATGCTGCGCGACGAGGGGGTGCGCCTGCCGGGAGCGCGGCGCGAGGCGCTGCGGCGCCAGGCCGAGCGCGAGGGCGTGGACGTGGCCGACGCGCTGCTGCAGTCCTGGCGCGCCCACTGAGCGCGGACGGCGCTCGATGGCATCGACCGACGCGCCAGCGCAGACCGCAGCCCGGCCGCTGGCGGTCTCGATCTGGCGCGGCAAGGCCAAAGGCGGCTTCGTCCGCTACGAGGTCCCCCGCCTGCCGAGCCAGACCGTGCTCGACGTCGTCACCCATGTCCAGCGCCACCTCGCCCCCGACCTGAGCTACCGGTTTGCGTGCCGGGTGGGTATGTGCGGCTCCTGCGCGATGACGGTCAACGGCCTGGCGCGCTGGACCTGCCGCACCCATGTCGCCAAGGTCGCGGCCCAGGGGGCGCTGGAGATCGCGCCGCTGTCGAATCTGCCGGTGATCAAGGACCTGGTCACCGACATGAGCGGGTTCTTCGACAAGTGGGCGCGCGCCAGGGGACAGTTCAGCGGCAGCGCCACGCGCCACGAACCCTTTGCCGCGGTCGACCCCGGCAGTTCGCGGCGCCGCGCGGTGGATGCGGCCATCGAGTGCATAGGCTGCGCGGTCTGCTACGCGTCGTGCGACGTGGTGAGCTGGCGCCCCGACTACCTCGGGCCGGCGGCCCTGAACCGGGCCTGGACCCTCGTCAACGACGAGCGCGACGTGGCGCGCGCCGAACGCCTGGCCGCGGTGTCCGGCGACGCCGGCTGCCATGCCTGTCACACCCACGCCTCGTGCACCGAACGCTGCCCCAAGGGTCTGTCGCCGACCGCGGGCATCGCCGGCCTGAAGCGGACGATCGCGCGCGAACCGGGGCCACGCCGGCCATGACCCGCGCCCGGCTGCAGGCCCGGCTCTGGTACTGGCAGCGCATCAGCGCCATGGTGCTGGCGCTGGCGGTGCTGATCCACCTGGTGATCATCATCGTCGCGGTGCGCGGCGGGCTGACGGCCGCCGAGATCCTCGGCCGCACACGCGGCAGCTGGGCCTACGGCGGCTTCTACCTGGTCTTCGTGGGGGCCTGTGCGGTGCACGCGCCGATCGGGCTGGCGAACATCGTCGAGGAGACCTTTGGCTGGCGCGGCGCCCGGGTCGCCGGGCTGGCGGGCCTGTTCGCGCTGCTGCTGCTGGGCGCGGGGCTGCGCGCGGTGTGGGCCGTGGTGGGAACGCCCTGATCGTGATGCGACACAACGACATGCGCGCCCGCCGCCACGCGGCCTACTGGGCCTTCGTCGTGCACCGGCTCTCGGGGCTGGCGCTGGCCGCCTTCCTGCCGTTCCACTTCTGGGCCTTGGGCCAGGCGATACACGGCGAAGCCGCGCTCGACGGCTTCCTGCGCTTCGCCGACCGGCCGCTGTTCCACGTGGCCGAGGGCGGGCTCGTCGTGCTGCTCGCGCTGCACCTGACGGGCGGGGTGCGCCTGCTGCTGATCGAATTCGGCCCCTGGAGCGGACTGCGCAAGGACCTGATCGCCGCCACCCTCGGTGCCGGGGTGGTCGCCGGCCTGGCTTTCGCGCTCGCGCTGCTCGGGTGACGACCATAGGCCATGGATCGGGGGACACGGGCATGAAGATCGACCTGCAGGCCGTCGAGGACGCGGCCAAGGAGCTCTACGTGCGGGCGCTGAAGGTGCTGCCGCCGGACATCAAGCAAGGCTTCGAGCGGCTGGCCGAGGCCGAGACCGCACCGCGGGCGCAGAACCTGCTCGCGACGATGATCACCAACATCGCGGTGGCCGAGCGTACCGACAACCTGCTGTGCCAGGACACGGGCGTGCCGATCTACAACCTGCAGATCGGCCGCGGCGTCGAGGTCGACGGGGTCGCGCTGAAGGCCGCGATCCGGCGCGGCTGCGAACGCGCGACGCGCGAGTACCCGCTGCGCTCGTCGGTCGTGCACCCGCTGACGAGGCGCAACGAGCACACGTCCTGCGGCATCGAGGTTCCGGTCATCCACGTCGACTTCGTCGCCACCGCCGATCACCTGGCGATCGAGATGATCCCCAAGGGCAGCGGCTCCGAGAACAACTCCTTCCTGAAGATGGCGATCCCGGCCGAGGGGGTCGATGCGATCAAGGCCTTCGTCGTCGACTGCGTCATCCATGCCGGTGGCAAGACCTGCCCGCCGACCATCGTCGGCGTCGGCGTGGGCGGCACCTCGGACCTGTGCATGGCGCTGGCCAAGCGCGCCGCGACGCGGCCGCTGGGCAGCGTCTGCAGCGACCCCGACGGTGCGCAGCTCGAGCAGCAGCTGTCGCGCGCGGTGAACCAGCTCGGCGTCGGCCCGCAGGGTCTGGGCGGCGACGCGACCGCGTTCGCGGTGCACATCGAGCTGGCGGCCACGCACATCACGATGAACCCGGTGGCGGTCAACATGCAATGCCATTCGGCCCGCCGCGCGCGCGCCACCTTCGGCCCCGCCGGCGTGCGCTACGGATTCTGACCATGGCCCACCACGAACTCGAGATGCCGGTCACCGAGGCCCAGGCCCGCGCGCTGCGCGTCAACGACACCGTGACGCTGCAGCGCCGCCTGTTCGGGATCCGCGACGCCACGCAGATCCACCTGTTCGACCGCGGCCGCACGACGCGCCTGGACCTGCGCGGCCACGCGGTGATCCACACCGCGCCGAACGTGCGCAAGGTGGACGCGAGCGCCGAGCACCCGGCCGGCTACGCACCGGTGTGCATCGGGACGACGACCTCCGACCGCATGGAGCGCTACACGCGGCCGCTGATGGAGCGGCACGGCGTGCGCCTGGTCATCGGCAAGGGCGGATTGCGCGAGGCGTCGGAGCAGGCCTTCGCCGACCTCGGGGGCGCCTATCTCGCCATCGTCGGCGGCACCGCGGCGCTCGAGACGACCTGGATCGAGCAGATCGAGGACGTGGACCTGGACGACCTCCACCCCGAGTCCTTGTGGCAGTTCCGCATCCGCGATTTCGGCCCGCTGCTGGTGGCGATGGACAGCCACGGCGGCAGCCTCTACCGCGAGGTGAAGCAGGCCGTCGACGCGCGCCGCGCCGCGGCGCTGGCGGGGCTGGGGCTCGCGCCGCGATGAGCGCCGCCCGCATCGAACGCGTCGAGACCGACATCCTGATCCTGGGTGCCGGTGGCGCCGGGCTGTTCGCCGCCCTGCACGCGCACCAGGCCGATCCTTCGCTGTCGATCACGATCGCCGTCAAGGGGCTGCTCGGCAAGTGCGGCTGCACGCGCATGGTCCAGGGCGGCTACAACGTCGCGCTCGCTGCAGGCGACTCGGTCGAGCGCCACTTCATGGACACCATCGAGGGCAGCAAGTGGCTGGCGCACCAGGAGCTGGCCTGGACGCTGGTGACGAAGGCGGTCGAGCGCATCCACGAACTCGAGAACGAGCTCGGCTGCTTCTTCGACCGCAACCCCGACGGCACGGTGCACCAGAAGGCCTTCGCCGGGCAGACCTTCGACCGCACGGTGCACAAGGGCGACCTGACCGGCATCGAGATCATCAACCGGCTCGCTGAGCAGGTCTGGGCGCGCGGCATCCACCGGCTCGAGGAGCACCGCGCCATCGAGCTCGTCAAGTCCGCGGATGGCAGCGCGCTCGCCGGCGCGCTGATGATCGACATGCGCAGCGGCGGCTATGTCTTCGTGCGCGCCAGGGCGGTGCTGCTGGCCACCGGCGGCGGGCCGACGATGTACAAGTTCCATACCCCGTCCGGCGACAAGAGCTGCGACGGGCTGGCGATGGCGCTGCGCGCCGGGTTGCCGCTGCGCGACATGGAGATGGTGCAGTTCCACCCCACCGGGCTGCTCGCCGGCACCCAGACCCGGATGACCGGCACCGTGCTCGAGGAAGGGCTGCGCGGCGCCGGCGGCTGGCTGCTCAACGGCCGGGGCGAGCGCTTCATGGCGCGCTACGACCCGCGCGCCGAGCGCGCCACGCGCGACATCGTCTCGCGCAGCATCTACGCCGAGATGCGCGCGGGTCGTACCTCGCCCAACGGGGGCGTCTACATCGAGATGGCGCACCTGGGGCCGGACCAGGTGCGGCGTCAATTCAAGGGCATGGTCGAGCGCTGCGCCGATTGCGGCTTCGACCTGGCCGCCGGCCGCGTCGAGGTCGTGCCCACGGCGCACTACATGATGGGCGGCCTGGTGTTCGAACCCGACTGCCGCACCGAGCTGCCGGGCCTGTTCGCGGCCGGCGAAGACACCGGCGGCGTGCACGGCGCCAACCGCCTGGGCGGCAACGGCGTGGCCAACTCCACGGTGTTCGGCGGCATCGCCGGCGAGACGATGGCGGCCTGGGTGCGCCGGCATCCCGAAGCGCGCACGCCGGACGAGGCCGTCATCGCTGCCAGCGTGGCGTGTCACGAGGCGCCCTTCGGTCGGCCTGCGGGGGACCTGGGCGCGATACGCGATGCGCTCTCGGCGTGCATGTGGGACGAGGTCGGCATCCTGCGCACGGCGCAGGGCCTGGATCGTGCGCTGCAGACGCTGGACCAACTCGACGCGCAGCTCCAGCGCACCGGCGTCGCCGACAGCGATCGCAGCTACAACCTGAGCTGGCACGACTGGCTCAACCTGCGCAGCCTGATTGCGGTGAGCCGCGTCATCGCGCTGGCCGCGCGCGCCCGCGAGGACTCGCGCGGCGCGCACTTTCGCGAGGACTTTCCGGCTGCCGGTGAGCTGGCTGCCTCGACCTACACCGTGGTGCGCGAGGGCGGCGGACGGCTCGGCCTCACGCGCGAGCCGGTGGCCTACACGCGCGTTCGACCGGGCCAGACCCTGGCCTAGCGAGGGCGCGCGCCTAGCCGTGCAGGGCGCGCACGATCAGGCCGGTGCCGCCCACGATGAACAGACCCCAGAGGGCCTGGGCGACGCGCTGCGCCGGCAGACGGCGGTGCAGGTGGCTGCCGGCGTACAGGCCGAGCATGGCGCAGGGCAGCAGCCAGGCCGCCAGGTGCAGGGCGTCACCCTGCGCGTAGAGGCCGGCACTCGTGAACAGCACCAGGCGGATCACCGCACTCATCAGGATGAAGCTGCCGATGCTGGCGCGCAGGGCGCGCTTGTCGGCGATGCGCCGCGCGAGGTAGATCGTGTAGATCGGGCCACCGGTGCCGTACAGCGCGGTGAAGACACCGCCCAGCGCCCCGAGCGGTGCTGCCCAGGCGGCGCCGATGGATCGGCCGCTGGCGGGCACGAGCAGGCTCCAGCCGGCGTAGCCGAGCACGAAGAGCCCCAGCGTCAGCAGCAGCCAGCGCTCGGGTGCATGGACGAGTGCCGTCACGCCCAGCAGCATGCCGACCAGCATGAAGGGCAGCAGGCGCAGAAGCTCACGCCGCTCGACGTCGCCCCGGTTGAGCCAGGCCAGCGCGCTGCCGGCGCAGAGGTCGAAGACCAGCATCATCGGCACCGCCACGCGCAGGGCGATGAACTGCGCGAGCAGCGGCATGGCCATGATCGAGGCGCCGAAGCCGGTCAACCCGAACACCGTGTACGCGCCGGTGACGATCGCGCCCACCGCCAGCGTCGTCTGCAGCGAGACGCTCATCGGCGCGCCGCACCGGCGTCGCCCGGCCACTGCACCGGGGAAAACCGGCTCAGACCTGCATGCCCCACTTGCGCACGGTGTGGTTTTCGAGCGTGCGGAACACCAGGTTCTCGACCGCCAGGCCGATCAGGATGACGGTGAGCAGGCCTGCGAAGACGTTGGGAATGTCGAGCTCGTTCTTGTTCTCGTAGATGTACCAGCCCAGGCCGCCCGAGCCCGAGCTCACGCCGAACACCAGCTCGGACGCGATCAGCGTGCGCCAGGCGAAGGCCCAGCCGATCTTCAGGCCGGTGAGGATGCTGGGGAAGGCCGCCGGGATCAGGATCCTCGTGACATAGGCGAACCCGGACAGGCCGTAGTTCCGGCCGACCATGCGCTGCGTCTGCGATACCGCGAGAAAGCCGGAATGGGTGTTCAGCGCCACCGCCCAGAGCACCGAGTGGACCAGCACGAACACCAGGCTGCCATTGCCCAGGCCGAACCAGATCAGCGCGATCGGCAGCAGGGCGATCGCCGGCAGCGGGTTGAACATCGCCGTCACCGTTTCCAGGAAATCGGTGCCGATGCGCGACGCGATGCCCACCGCCGTGAACACCCCGGCGAGCAGGATGCCGATGCCGTAGCCCATGAGCAGCACCTTGAGCGAGGACCCGATCCGGCTCAACAGCGCGCCGCCGGTCAGGCCCTGGTACAGGGCCTTGAGCGTGGCCAGGAAGGTCGGGAACAGCAACTCGTTGTTCAGCGTGCGCGCACCGATCTCCCAGATCACCGCCAGCAGCACCAGGATCAGGCCCTTGCGCACGATGGCGTTGTCGAACATGCGCTCGGTGCGGGACAGCGGCTTCTGCACGACGCCGAAGGCCGAGGCGGCCACCGGCTCGCGGGTCAGGTCGGGACGCGAGACGAGCACGGCGTCCTTGCTAGACATTCTGGATCTCCGGCGCCTCGACCTGGTCGGCGAAGAGCATGTCGTTGATGCGCGCCTCGAGGGCCTTGGCGGCCTGCGCATCGCTGCTGTCGCGCGCCACGCTGTTCAGCTCGGCCTTGACCTGCCCCGGGTGGGGCGAGAGCAGCAGGATGCGGCTGCCGCACTTGATGGCCTCGGGGATCGAGTGCGTGACGAACAGCACCGTGAAGTGGGTGTCGTCCCAGAGCTGGAGCAACTCGTCCTGCATCTTGCGACGGGTCAGCGCATCGAGCGCGGCATAGGGCTCGTCCATCAGCAGCACGTCGGGCTCCATCGCCATGCCGCGCGCGATCGCCACGCGCTGCTTCATGCCGCCGGACAGCATGTGCGGGTAGTGATCGGCAAACTTGCCGAGGTTGACCATCTCGATGTACTGCGTCGCGCGCTCGGCCGCTGCCCGGCCCTTGAGCTTGCCCGTGGACAGCAGCGGGAACATGACGTTCTCCCTCACCGTCTTCCAGGGCAGGAGCTGGTCGAACTCCTGGAACACCATCATGCGGTCCGGGCCGGGGCGGGCGACCGGCACGCCCTTGAGGCGGATGTCACCCTCGATCGGCGTCAGGTAGCCGCCGACCGCCTTGAGCAGGGTCGACTTGCCGCAGCCCGAGGGCCCGAGCAGCACGTAGCGGTCGGACTTGAAGACCTGGAAGTCGACCCGGTAGGTCGCGGTGACCAGGTGGTCCTTGGTCTTGTATTGCAGCGTGACGCCGCGCACGTCCAGCAGGGGCGTCGCCGGCGGCGGCTGCGGTGACGGCCCCGAGGGCAGCGGCTTGTGCATGCGGCCGGCGAGCGTGCGGCGAGCGACGTTCCGCGGTCGGAATCAGCTGCCGGGCAGGTGATGGACCTCGGGGAAGAACAGGTCCTTCCACGAGTTCGCCTTGACCTTGATCGAGCCGATCTTGTACATGAAGTCGACGTACTTCATGACGTTGTGCGGCGTCGTCGTGAATTCGATCTTGGGGTCGTTGAGCATCGCGAGGATGTCGTCCAGGCTGCTCTTCTTGTCGTTGCTCAGGCGCAGGTAGTCCGCCGCCGCGGCCTGCTTGTCGGCGTTGATGATGGCGATGGATTCGTCGAAGGCCTCGAGGAACGCCTTGTAGACCTTGGGGTTCTGCTCACGGAACTTGGAGGTCGTCCAGATCACGTTGAAGGTCGCCGGCCCGCCCAGCACATCGTAGGAATTGAGCACGGTGTGCACCCGCGGGTCCTTCAACTCGTTGTACTGGAAGGGCGGCGCACCCAGGTGCGCCGTGATCTCGCTGTTGGCCGACAGCAGTGCGGTCTGCGCGTCCGGGTGGCTCATCGAGACCGTCAGAGGATCGAGGCGGTTCTGCTGACCCGCGCCGAAGGCCTGTTCGGCGGCCATCTGCAGCGTGACGGCCTGGATCGACACCTTGACCGCCGGCAGCGCGATCTTGTCCGCGCTGGTGAAGTCGGCGATCGTCTTGACCTTCGGATTGTTCGTGTTCAGGTACAGCGGCATCACGTTCATCGCCGCCACGCCCTTGACGTCGTACAGGCCCTTGGTCTTCGCCCACAGGGTCACCAGCGGGCCCACGCCACCGGAGGCGAACTGCAGGCTGCCGGACAGCAGCGCGTCGTTCATGACGTTGCCGCCGGCGAACTTGGACCACGAGACCTTGAGCTCGGGAATGCCCTCGGCCAGCGCATGCTTCTCGATCAGCTTGCGATCCTGCATGATCATCAGCGGCAGGTAGCTGATGCCGTACTGCGCGGCGACGTGAAGTTCGTTGACTTCGGCGCGGCCCGGGGCGCTGGCGGCCGCCAGGATCAGGGCCAGCGCGGCGCCCGGCAACGATCTGAATTTCATGTCAGCTCCTCATTGGGATGGTGACTGCCGCTCGGGCCCGCCAGGCGACGGGTCCGTATGCACGGCGGCCGATGCGTGCAGCCTGGGTGCGTTGCCCGAGCATCCTAGTCACCGAGGTCATCTGAGTCAATTAGATGATTCACAGCTGCCGTCTGCTAGAGTTCGCCCTCATGGACAACGCCACCGGTCCGCGCCGACGGGAGCCTGGATCCGCCGGCGCCGTGGACCTGCGCGGCCAGGATCCTGGGCTGGCCCTGGGCAGCCCGCTGTACCGGGAGGTCAAGCGCCAGCTGATCGATTCGCTGCGCGGCGGCGAATGGAAGCCGGCCGAGGTGATCCCGTCCGAGAAGCAGCTGGCCGCGCGCTACGGGGTGAGCATCGGCACCGTGCGCAAGGCGGTGGACGAGATGGTGGCCGACAAGATGCTGGTGCGCCACCAGGGGCGCGGCACCTACGTCGTCTCGCACAGCAACCAGCGCCAGTTCTTCTACTTCTTCCGCATCGTGGGCGCCGACGGGGTGCGGCAGGTGCCCAGCGTCGAGCTGCTGCGGTTCGCGCGCACCAAGGCCGATGCCACGCAGGCGGCGCGCCTGGGGGTGTTGCCGGGCGCGCGGCTGGTCTGCTTCGCCAACCGGCTCAGCCTGGCCGGCGTGCCGGCGGTGATCGACGAGATCGCGGTGCCCGAGGCGTTGTTCCCCGAGCTGACCCAGCAAAGCCTGCGCGAGCGCCCGAACACGGTCTACCACTTCTACCAGGAGCGCTTCGGCATCTCGGTGGTGCGCATCGAGGAGCACCTCAGCGCGGTCACCGCGGACGCCGCCCGGGCCGAGATGCTGGGCATCGCGCCGGCCTCGCCGCTGCTGCTGATCCGGCGCGTGGCCTATTCGTTTCGCGACCAGCCCGTCGAGTACCGCAACTCGTACGTGAACACGCAGCAGCACGTCTACGTCTGCGAGAGCGGGCGCGCGGGGTAGCGCGCCGGGCGCGCCTTGGGGTTTGCCGCAGTGCGGGCGGACCGCGCGCAATGCTAATGTCTGCGGGCGATTTTGTTAGCGCTAACAACATGCTCGCCAACCTCAACGGGCCGCGATCGACGGCCCGCACAGCACCAGGAGACACCATGCACCGCGCCACCCTGACAGCCCGTCGCGCGCGCAGCGCGCGCCATTCCGCGTTCGCCCGGCTGCCGCTGGCCGCCGCCCTGCTGGCCGCCCTGCCGGCGCTCGCCCAGCAGGCGGCAGCCCCGGCGGCTGCGGCATCGGGCGTCGACACCGGCAAAGTCCAGGAAGTCATCATCTCGGCGACGAAGCGCCTGCAGCCCCTGCAGTCCACGCCGATCGCCGTCTCCGTGCTCAGCGGCACGCAGCTCGAGCGGGCCAACCTCAACAACCTGGGGTCGATCGCCTCCGCGGTGCCGACCGTCAACTTCCGCACCAACGCGTCGAACAAGGATTCGGCGCTGTTCATCCGGGGCCTGGGCACGATCAGCACCTCGCCCGGCGTCGAGCCCGATGTCTCGACGGTGCTCGACGGCGTCGTCACCGCGCGCCCGGGCCAGGCCACGCTGGACCTGCTCGAGATCGAGCGGATCGAGATCCTGCGCGGACCGCAGGGCACGCTGTTCGGCAAGAACGCATCGGCCGGCGTGATCAACATCGTCACGCGCGCGCCGACCAAGGAACTCAGCGGCTATGGCGACCTGTCGTATTTCCAGGGCAACGAGCGGCGCGTTCGCGCCGGCATCTCCGGGGAGATGGTGCCGGGGCTGGTGCGCGGCCTGGTCTCGGTCATGGACGGCAAGTACGACGGCAACGTGACCAACGTCTACGACGGCAGCAAGGTCAACGGCTACGCGCACAAGGGCGTGCGTGGGCGGGTCGACATCACGCCGACCAAGGATCTCAAGCTCGTGCTCATTGCCGACCATGTGCAGGCCGACGACACGCCTCCGACGGGGGTGCCCTACAGCACGAACGTCACGGCCTACCCCAGCGGCGCGGTCACGGCGAACCCGGGCTACGCCACGGCGGTGGCCCCGGTGGTGGCCTCCCCAGGCAACCGCCAGATCAACAGCGAGATGCTGACCCGCGTGCACGATGTCAACGAAGGGGTCTCGGCGCAGATCGACTGGGATCTCGGCGCCGTGCAGCTGACCTCGATCACCGCCTCGCGCAAGTGGACCAATGAACAGTATCAGGACCAGGATCGGCTGGGCGCGCTCTACAAGACCTTCAACCGCCTGGCCGACCACGGCACGCTGGACTTCACCCAGTTCTCGCAGGAACTGCGCATCGCGTCGGCGCGGCCCGGCTTCGTGGACTACGTCGCCGGCCTGTTCTACCTCGACGGCAAGGACGACGAGGTCTATGCCCGCACGACCTCGAACTGCCCGAGCACCACGGCCGCGGCACTGCCCAACGGGCTCGTGCCCTGCTCGGCCGGCTCGGTGCAGAGCTACACCGGCGTGTCCCCCTACGGCACGCGCAGCAAGAGCACATCGGTGTTCGGCGAGAGCACCCTGAACTTCAGCAAGCAGGCGCGCGGCATCCTCGGGCTGCGCTGGACGCACGACGATCTGTCGTACTACCACAGCCGCAGCTTCACGCCGGACCCGACGAACCCGACCGCGACCTCGGCCGCCGGTACGGCGCCGGCCCGCGCCCAGGTGACGGGGTCGACGAAGCAGGACGGCGTCTCGGGTCGCATCGGCCCGCAGTACAACTTCACGAAGGACGTGATGGGCTACGCGACCTACTCGCGCGGCTACAAGGGTCCGGCCTACAACGTTTTCTACAACATGACGCCGACGCAGGACAACGTGCTCGCGCCGGAGAAGTCCAACGCGTACGAGGTGGGCCTGAAGACCACGCTCGCCGACGGCAAGGTGCAGCTGAACCTGGCTGCCTTCGACGCCACCTACAGCGGCTACCAGGCCAACGTGCCCGACCTGGTGGGGGGCGTGATCGTCACCCGGCTCATCAACGCCGGCGACGTCACCACCAAGGGCTTCGAGGCCGACCTGACGGCCCGCGTGACCCCGCGACTGACGATCAACGGCAGCCTCGCCAGCACGCGCGCCCGGGTGAAGCACTTCAACTGCCCGCCGAACGCGGCCGCCAGCTGCAACATCGACGGCAAGCCGCTGCCGTTTGCACCCGACACGAAGTTCTCGCTGCGCGCCAGCTACACGCAGACGCTGTCCGACCGCTACACGCTGGAATGGGGCGCCGACGCGACCTACACGAGCAAGACGAATTTCGACCTCACGCAGCAGCCCGATTCGGTGCAGCCGGCGTACACCATCGTCAATGCGATGGTTTCGCTGGAGAGCGCGGCGGGTTGGCGCCTGTCGCTGCTGGGCAAGAACCTGGGCAACCGCAGCTACGCCACCTTCATCCAGAGCTCGGGCAACAACATCAACCGCTACGTGCCGCGTGACGACCGGCGCTATTTCGGCATCGACGCGCGCTACGACTTCTGAGCCGCCGCCAGGCACGCGCCCGGCGCGCTGGCGCCGGGCCGGCCTCAGGTGATGACGGACTGCTGGGCGATGCCGGCATCGACCAGCACATGCTGCCCCGTCATGCCGTCGGAGTCGTCGGCGGCCAGGAACAGCGCCGCGCGCGCGACGTGGCCGGCATCGAGCCGCACCTTCAGGCACTGCGCATCGAGGAAGGCCTGGTCGGCCGCCGGGTCGCGGTGCAGCGCCGTCTGGCGCTCGGTGACGATGGCGCCGGGCACCAGCGCGTTGACGCGGATGTTGCGGCCGCCCAGCTCGCGCGCCAGCGTCCGCGTCAGGCCCAGGATGCCGGCCTTGGCCGTGGTGTAGCCCACCAGGTTCGGGCGCCCGCGCATCCAGCTCACGCTGCCCAGGTTGACCACGCTGCCGCCGCCTGCCGCCGCCATGCCCGGCGCGACGGCCTGGATGGCGAAAAAGTAGTGCTTCAGGTTGAGTGCCAGGCGTTCATCCCACAGCTCGGAGGTGACGTCCTCCATCGCGTGGCGGTCGTCGCGGCCGGCGTTGTTGACGAGCACGCGCACCGGGCCGAGCTCGGCGATCACGCGTGCAAGCAGCGCCTGGTAGGCGGCCGTGTCGCGCACGTCGCAGGCCCCGTACCAGGGCGCGGGCGCGCCGGCCGCGACGACCTCGTCGATGAGGGCCTGCCCACCGCCGGGCCGGGTGCCGCAGAAGGCGACGCGCGCCCCCTGCGCGGCGAAGGCACGCACCAGCTCGGCCCCGATGCCCGAGCTGCCGCCCGAGATGAACACCACGCGGTCGCGCAGCGAGGGGTAGGTGGCGAAGCGCGGCGCTTTCATGGGCACGCTCACCAGCCCGCCGGCAGGACTTCGCTCAGCGCGACGACGCGGCCTTCGTCGATGCTCTTGTGCGCGGCCAGCCCGGTGGCCACCGCGCGCAGCCCCTCTTCCAGGCCGATCTCGGCCGGCCGGCCGGCGCGGATCGCCGCCGCGAAGCGCTGGTGCTCGATGAACGAGGCGCCGAAATGGTGGCCCGCGTACTTGATGCCGGTGTCCCAGACCCGGCGCACCGAGACGCCCTTGGCCGTGCCCGAAGGCTGGCCCCAGGCCTGGCGCCGGCCCCAGTCCTCGCGCCGGCTGTGGCGCAGCGTCAGCGCAGGCAGCAGCGATTCGAGCTTGCCCTCGTCGCCGACGACCGTGATGTGCTCGTTGTCGACCGAGTTCTCGGCGAACATGCACAGGTCGAGCATCGCGCGCGCGCCGCTCGGGTATTCGACGATGGCGTAGGCGCTGTCGAGGATGTCGCTGCGCCGGCCTTCGTACACCTCGTCGAGATGGTTGACGCGCTGGCCGCCCGAGGCGAAGACGCGCAGCGGCCGCTCGCGCAGCACCAGGTCCATCAGGTTGAAGTAGTGGCAGCACTTCTCCACCAGGGTGCCGCCGGTGTTGGCGCTGAAGCGGTTCCAGTCGCCGACCTTGGGGTAGAACGGCTCGCGGTGCTCGCGGATCGCGACCTGGTGCAGCCGCCCCACCGCACCGCCGTGCGCCATGCGGATCATCTCGGCCACCGGCGGCATGTAGCGGTATTCCTGCGCCACCCAGACGATGCCGGTGCGGCCGGCGGCCCGGGCCACGATCTCGAGCCCGTCGTCCATCCGCGTCACCAGGGGCTTCTCGACCAGGATGTGCAGATCGGTGGCCAGCGCGTCGCGCAGCATCGCGACATGGGTGTGGTTGGGCGTGGCGATCACCACCGCGTCGCACAGGCCGCTGGCGAGCAGCTCGCGGTGGTCCTCGAACACCTGCGGCCGCTCGCGGCAGAGCGCCAGCGCGGCCTCGCGGCTGGCGGCATGCGGGTCGGCGATCGCGGTGACCTGCGCGCCCCCCTGCTCGGTGCCCAGGGCCCAGAGGTTCTCGATGTGCTCGCGGCCCATGCTGCCGCAGCCGATGATGCCGTAGCGCAGGGTCCGGTTCGATGCGTTCATGTCGTTCAGCCTTTCAAGCCACCCTGGGTCAGCCCGCCCACCACCCGCTCCTGGAAGAAGGCGATCAGCAGGGCCACCGGCACGATGGCGACGATGAGCGCGGCCGAGATCGTCGGCCACGGGAAGGTGAATTCGCCCTGGTACAGCGTGATGCCCACGGGCAGCGTGCGCATCGAGGCGCTGGCGTTCAGCGAGAGTGCGAGCAGGAACTCGTCCCAGGCGTTCACGAAGGCCAGGATGCCCGCGGTGAAGACGCCCGGCGCGGCCAGCGGCAGCACGACGCGCCACAGCGCGCCCAGGCGGGTGCAGCCGTCGATCATCGCCGCGTTCTCCAGGTCCTTCGGGATGCTCTGGAAGAAGCTCACCAGCACCAGCGTGCACACCGGCAGGTTGAGCACCGTGTAGGGCAGGATCAGTGCGGTGTAGGTGTTGAGCAGGCCCAGGCTGCGCAGCGTCTCGAAGATCGGCACCAGCAAGGTCACCAGCGGGAACATGCTCGAGGCGACGATGCAGGTCAGGATCAGCTGGCGCCGCCGCAGGTTCAGGCGCGCGATGGCGTAGGCGGCCAGCGCCGCGACGGCCAGCGACAGCGCGGTGGAGCCCAGCGCCACGGCCAGGCTGTTGCCCAGGTAGCGCAGCAGCGGCTGGTCGCCGAAGGCGCGCACGTAGTTGGCCAGCGTCGGCGCCTGCGGCAGGTAGGTGATGGGCTGGCGCACCAGCTCGGCCTGGCCCTTGAACGAGGTGAGCAGGATCCACACCGCCGGGAAGAAGCCGTTGACCACGACCAGGGCCGCGGCCAGCAGGCGCAGCGGGCGGCCGGCGTCGGGCTTCATGCCGTCCGCCCCACGCGCCGCAGGTACAGCGCGGTGACGGCCATCGACAGCACGAACATGCACACCGCCTGGGTCGAGCCGTAGCCGACATCGAGGTAGTCGATGGTGGTCTTGTGGATCAGCATCGCCAGCGTCTGGGTGCTGTCGCCGGGGCCGCCGCGCGTCATCGTGTACGGGATGTCGAAGGTCTGCAGCGCCGTGAGGGTGCGGAAGATCAGCGCCACCGTGATCGAGGGCATCAGCATCGGCACCGTGATCTGCCAGAACTGCTGCCAGCGGCTCGCGCCGTCGACCTCGGCCGCCTCGTACAGCGTGCGCGGGATCATCTGCAGCCCGGCCAGCAGGATCAGCGCCATGAACGAGCTGGTCTTCCACACGATGGTGCCGCAGATGGCCGCCAGGGCCCAGTTGGGGCGCAGCAGCCACATCGTCGGCTGGCTCTGGCCCAGGCGGCGCAGCAGGTCGTTGACCACGCCGTAGTCGGTGTGGAAGAACCACGCGAAGATCAGGCCGCAGAAAGACAGCGGCAGGGCCCAGGGCAGCAGCAGCGCCAGCCGCACCGGCCAGCGGCGCTTGAACGGCAGGTTCGCCAGCAGGGCCAGCGCCAGGCCCGCCACCAGCGCGCCGGGCACGGTGATCAGGGTGATGAGGACGGTGTTCCAGGTCGCGTTCCAGAAGTCGACATCGGCCAGCACCAGCGCGTAGTTCTCCAGGCCGACGAAGTGCACGCGGTGACCGCCCGACAGCCGCAGGTCGTAGAAGCTGTCGACGAACAGGCGGCCGATCGGGTAGGCCACGATCAGCGCCAGCAGCGCGAACGCCGGCGCCAGCAGCAGCACGCCCAGCGTCCTCTCGTCGGGGTCGAGCAGGCGGTCCGTCCAGCGCCGGTCCACGGGCCGCTACCTCATCACCCGTGCCAGCCGCGAGCGGATCTGGCGCACGCCCTGCGCGGGCGACTCCACGCCGGCCAGCACGGCGCTGGTGACCGTGCGGATGGCATCGCTGACCTGCGCGTAGTCGGGCGAGGCGGGCCGGCTGCGGGCCCCGGCCACGGCCGCGGCCGCGTCCTTGAACCAGGGCACGGCGCGCAGCACGTCGGCGTCGGTGTACAGATCGGGGTAGGTGGGCAGCAGCGCGCCGGCGACCGCGAGCTGCTTGCTGGCGCTGCGGCTGGACAGGAAACGCACCAGCGCCG
This sequence comes from Burkholderiales bacterium, assembly GCA_028872015.1. Taxonomy (GTDB): domain Bacteria; phylum Pseudomonadota; class Gammaproteobacteria; order Burkholderiales; family Burkholderiaceae_C; genus Rubrivivax. The sequence goes on from JAGWLO010000039.1 coordinate 33,974, forward strand.
CCGCCTCGGCCTTGTGGCGGCTGAAGGCGCTGACCGCCCACTGCCAGCCACCCAGGCAGGTGACGCGCTGGCCGCCGTCCATCGCCGGCAGCGGCATCACGCCGACCTTGCCGCGCACCTGCGAATCGGCGTCGCCGTTGAGCTGGTCCCAGGCGAAGCTCCAGCCGATGCCGAACACCACCTGCCCGGCCTTGAACTCGTTCACCGTGTCCGGCGTCTTGACCTCGGCCACGTTGCGCTTGATGACGCCGGTGGCCATCAGGTCCAGCCATTGCTGCAGGCCGCGCGTCGCGGCAGCGGCGTCCAGGGTCAGCCGGCCCTGGGCATCCTCGAGCGCGTGGCCCTGGCTCCAGTACGGCAGCAGGAAGGTGCACACGGTGCCTTCGATCGGCGCGCCCTGGATCGACAGGCCCTGCAGCCGCGGGTTGCCTTCGCCGGCCTGGATCTTCTGTGCCGCTGCGCCCAGCTCGCGCCAGGTGCGCGGCAGCGGCAGGCCGTACTTGGCCAGCAGGTCGCGCCGGTAGTACAGGAACATGGCGTCGGCGAAGGCCGGCATGGCGGCGATGCGGCCCTGCAGCACGTCGGCCTCGCGGTAGGCCGCCAGGTACGGCGCCATCACCGTGGCCGGGTCGCCGACGTAGCGGTTCAGCGGCTCCAGCCAGCCGGCGCCGGCGTACTGCGCCGGGTTGACGATGTCGATCAGGTAGATGTCGATCGCCGCGTCCTTGGCGCTGAGCACGGTGCTGAGGTACTGCCGCTGCAGGTCGCTGGTGGAGCCGCCCGATTCGGTCTCGATGCGCAAGCCCGGATGCTCGCGCATGTACTGGGCGAACAGGCCCTTCATCAGGTCGGGCCGCTGGTTCTGGCCGCCGACGAACACCCGCAGCACGGTCTGGGCCGCCGCAGGCCCGGGCAGCAGCGCCAGCACCAAGGTCAGCGTCAGCGCCAGCGCCAGCGTGGCCAGGCAGGGGGCGTACCCACGGCGCATCGCAGGGCGCGCCTACACCGCCGCGCCGCTGGCCGCATCGAAGAGATGCAGGTGCAGCGGGTCGACGAACACGTCCAGCGCCGCGCCGGGCGGTTCGCGGAACGATGCCGGGCAGCGAGCCACCAGCTCGGCCCGGCCCAGGCGCAGCGTCACCAGCGTCTCGGCGCCCAGCGGTTCGAGCAGCGACACCCGGGCCGGCAGGCGCAGCGCCGCCGGCCCGGGCGGCGCGAGCAGCAGGTTCTCGGGCCGCACGCCCAGGGTGCAGCCGGCGCGGCCGTGCGCGCGGGCCGCCAGCGCGGCGGGCAGCTCGATCTGCAGGCCGCCGAGGTCGGCCTGCGCGCCCTGCAGCGTGCAGGCGGCCAGGTTCATCGGCGGCGCGCCGGTGAAGCCGGCGACGAACACCGCGGCCGGCCGGTTGTAGATGGCGTCGGGCGTGTCGTACTGCATCAGGCGGCCGGCGCTGAGCACGGCGATGCGGTCGGCCAGCGTCATCGCCTCGACCTGGTCGTGGGTGACGTAGATGATGGTCGCGCCCAGGCGCTGGTGCAGGCGCTTGATCTCGCTGCGCATCTCGTTGCGCAGCTGCGC
>JAGWLO010000120.1 GCA_028872015.1 Burkholderiales bacterium
ACACCGCTGATCGACGATGCGCTCGCCCGACCCTGAAGCCACCGCCCCGCCGGATGCGGCGCAGGCCGCCCGGCTGCCCGACGCTGCGCGCTCGGCCGGCCTGGTGCTGATCGTCGACGACGTGCCCGACAACCTGGCGCTGCTGCACGACGCGCTGGACGCCGCCGGCTACACCGTGCTCGTGGCCACCGACGGCGCCGGCGCCCTGCAGCGCGCGGCCCAGGCCGAGCCCGACATCGTGCTGCTGGACGCGGTGATGCCGGGCCTGGACGGCTTCGAGGTCGCGCGCCGGCTCAAGGCCGGGCCCGAAACGGCGCACATCCCCATCGTCTTCATGACCGGCCTGACCGAGACCGAGCATGTGCTGGCGGCCTTCGAGGCCGGCGGCATCGACTACGTGACCAAGCCGATCCGCCCGCCCGAGGTGCTGGCACGCATGGCCGCGCACATGCAGGCGGCGCGCCAGGCGCGGCAGGCGCGCAACGCGCTCGACGCCTTCGGCCACGCCACGATCGCAGTGCGCCTGCAGGCCGACGGCGCGCGCCTGGTGTGGCAGACGCCGCTGGCGCGGCGCTGGCTGCCGAGCTACTTCGACGCCGTGCCGGGGGAAGTGCCGGCCGCGCTGCAGCAATGGCTGCGCCGGGCCGCTGGCGAACGCGCCCTGGAGCGCGAGCTGCGGCCGCTGGTGGCTAGCCTGGACGGCACGCGCCAGCTGGTGTGCACCCTGCAGGGCCGCACCGTGGACGACGACTGGCTGGTGGTGCTGCGCGAGGTGAGCGACGCCGCCACCGTGCAGGCCACGATGCAGGCTTTCGGCCTGACGCTGCGCGAAAGCGAGGTGCTGTACTGGGTGGCCAAGGGCAAGACCAACCGCGACATCGGCGACATCCTGGGCAGCAGCCCGGCCACGGTGAAGAAGCACCTGGAGCGGGTGTACGAGAAGCTGGGCGTGGAGACGCGCACCGCGGCGGCGGCGGTAGCCTTGCAGAGGGTGCGGGAGTTGAATCCGGGGTGAGGGGCGGGGCGGGCTGCGCGGTGGCTACTCACCGTGTGCGCCTGTCCGCGGCATGGACCCCCGGCCGCCTTGCCCAGGGCCCCTCGGCCCACTTGCGCTGAGACCCGTTCGCTCGGAAAGGAGTGCGGTGGGTGTTGAAGCTTCAATCGCGGTCCGGTCGGCGTCCAGACGCCCGAGCGAGATTCCTGCGGATCGCAGGATGCGATGCGGCAGCGCTTTAGGGGTTCGCGCCCGGTTGTCCTTCAATTCACGGATGCCGATGCTGAGCGATCCAACTAACTTGCGCCCAGGCCCGAGCGAACAGTCGAGCAGAGGTCTCAGCCATCGGCTCGTTCGCCGAGGCTGTCGATTCAGCGACGAACAGGGAGCGTGGTCATGAGGAGTTCGATTCGGTACGCCGGCACGTCGGCTGCGGCCGCACTGATATTGGCGGTGACGGCCTGCGGGGGAGGCGGTGGCGACGTGTCGCGAACGGCAGCTCCGGACAGCAGCGTCGCCTCCCCGAGCCCTACCGTCAAGGCACTGACCTTGACCCGCTACCAGAACGCGCGCAGCGACCAACCCGACGCCGTCGTCTCCAACACCCATGGGGATCGCGTTGAGTACTGGTCTGGCATCGACAGCCAGGGCGTTATCGTGCCGCGCCAGGCCCGCCTGTCGTTGCTGGCAGGCCGGTCCTACCGGGTGCACTACAGCGCAGCTGGCGTCCCCGAACGTATCGTGGACGAAGCGTCGGGAGACTTTGTCACGCAGACCTTCGTCGACGACAGCCTCATCATCCAGGCCCATCATGCCAACGGTCAGTTCGTCGGTGGCTTCAAGGTCACGCGAGCCAACAACCGTGTCTCGCTGGCCCCGATCGTGGGGCAGGCCTACTTCAGCGGCCAGCTCGCGCTCGATCTCAATGGCGGGGTGCGTTCCGCCAGCGCCGTGCTCGTTCCAGCCTCGCAAATCGTCGTCGGACAGGCGAGCGAGTTGCCTGCCGCGTATCAGACGTTCCTCAATGGAGGGACGCCTGTTGCGGCCTGGATGCCGCGACACTCGCAATCCCCCCTGGAGCGGTTTGTTGGCATCGTGTTCAGCACTGCGCACGCTCAATCGACGGGAGGACGACAGGTTGCGTCCGGGATCGCGCAAAGCGCCACCGGGGCGGTGCTGGCAGTGGCTAGCTACTACGCGCCAGCCATCGCATCGGTGACGCTTGGAGCGGCCACTGCATCGATCGTCGGCCCCGTCCTTGCCGGAGGGCTCTTCATTGCAGCCGGCTGGAATCTGGCCAATGGCGTCTCGGACATCGTCGGCGGTGGAATCAAGCTTGTTTCGGACACCGGCGACCGGTTCTCGGATGGTGTCGACCCGATGGACAGCCTGACTCAGCAAGCAGCTCTGATTGGCCGCGTCGGGTCGCTGTCAAACGTAGTTGGCGCCGTCGTTCAGGCCGTGGGACGGGCGACCGACGTGTTGAGCACCCTGGTCTCGTCGGCCGGCCTGACGCCGCCGGGCCCGGCGCCGATGGCGCCAAGCACGCCTGTCACTGGCTCTGCCGTGGACAGCAGCGGGTCGAGTCTGTCGCTGAGCGGCACCGTCAGCAGCCGTGGCGCATTCAGCGCCCAAGGACAGAGCGGCGTTAGCCAGCTCGGACTCGACGGAACTATCGACGCGAATGGGCAAGCCACGGGGAGTTTCGTTGGCTACCTGGGAAACGGGACGGCGACGGGCGGCACTTCACCCTTCGGCCAATGCCAGCAAATCACCAACAGCGGCGGCCGCGGTACGTTTGTGCGGGCGCACAACCTGGGCCTGGCCAGCGGGACGACAACCTTCAGCTACGACGCGTATTCGATCCCCGACCAGTTCACCGTCTCGACGAACGGCCAGACCGCTTTCGGAACGCCGGGGTTGGTGTCGGGGCGGGGTGGCGCCAACATCGCGCTCAATGGGAGCAGCATCGTCTTTGTCGCGGTCAATGCACCCAACACTGGGACGGCATGGCAATACCAGCTGAGTTGTCCCCAGTGAAACGTTTCCGCTTCGGGCGACCCACTGGGCGGCTCGCCTCGATTCGGATCGCGGTGTCGGTGGATCGAATGCTGCTGGGTCGCCCAGGTTCCCTGTCTGGGCAACCGGCAATCGCCGAGGCGAGCCGGCGCAGTGGAAGTTCCGGCACACGGCCACCTGCCCCCAGGCTTGGCGTCTGTCGCTGAGCCAGCCGAGGACATCCCAAGCCGCTGCCTGCCTGTGGCCCGCCTCATACGCCGTCCGGCGTATTCCGCCCCCGCCGCCCCGCTTCTAGTCTGCAGGCTTCGTCCATCAGGAGCCGCTTGCCATGCAGACCACCCGTCGCCAGTTCAACCTCTCTGCGGTCGCGCTGGCCGGTGCCGGCCTGGGCCTGGGCAAGTCGGCCCTGGCCGCCGACACCATCAAGGTCGGCGTGCTGCACTCGCTGTCGGGCACGATGGCCATTTCCGAGTCGGTGCTGAAGGACACCATCCTGATGGCCATCGAGTCGATCAACGCCCAGGGCGGCGTGCTGGGCAAGAAGCTCGAGGCGGTGGTGGTGGACCCGGCGTCGAACTGGCCGCTGTTCGCCGAGAAGGCGCGCCAGCTCATCAGCACCGACAAGGTGGCCGTGGTCTTCGGCTGCTGGACCAGCGTCTCGCGCAAGAGCGTGCTGCCGGTGTTCGAGGAGCTCAACGGCCTGCTGTTCTACCCCGTTCAGTACGAGGGCGAGGAGCTGAGCAAGAACGTCTTCTACACCGGCGCGGCGCCCAACCAGCAGGCCATCCCGGCGGTCGAGTACCTGATGGGCAAGGACGGCGGCAGCGCCAAGCGCTTCGTGCTGCTGGGCACCGACTACGTCTACCCGCGCACCACCAACAAGATCCTGCGCGCCTTCCTGCACAGCAAGGGCGTGACCGATGCCGACATCATGGAGGAGTACACGCCCTTCGGGCACTCCGACTACCAGAGCATCATCGCCAACATCAAGAAGTTCGCCGCCGAAGGCAAGAAGACGGCCGTGGTCTCCACCATCAACGGCGACAGCAACGTGCCGTTCTACAAGGAGCTGGGCAACCAGGGCCTGAAGGCCACCGACGTGCCGGTGGTGGCCTTCTCGGTGGGCGAGGAAGAGCTGCGCGGCGTCGACACCAAGCCCCTGGTGGGCCACCTCGCGGCCTGGAACTACTTCATGTCGCTGAAGAACCCGACCAACGCCGCCTTCATCAAGCAGTGGGCCGACTACGCCAAGAAGCACAACATCCCCGGCGACAAGGACAAGCCCATCACCAACGACCCGATGGAGGCCAGCTGGATCGGCATCCACATGTGGGCGCAGGCGGTGACCAAGGCCAAGAGCACCGACACCGACAAGGTCATCGCGGCGATGGCGGGCCAGACCTTCAAGGCGCCCGACGGCTTCACGATCGAGATGGACCCGAAGAACCACCACCTGCACAAGCCGGTGTTCATCGGCGAGATCCGCGCCGACGGCCAGTTCAACGTGGTCTGGAAGACGCCGGGCCCGATCAAGGCCCAGCCCTGGAGCCCCTACATCCCCGAAGACAAGGGCAAGCCCGACTACCCCGTGGTCAAGAAGGCCTGACCGGCGGCGGCGCGGTGGCGGCCGGGTGGTGATGCGGGGGCTGCGGGCGCTGCGGCGGCTGGTGCTGCGCTCTGGGTTGGCGCTCGGCGTGATGCTCGGCCTGCTGCTGGCGGGCCTGGGGCCGGCGCAGGCGTTCACCCAGGCGCAGGCGCTGGCCATCGCGCAGGGCGACAGCGACGCGCGCATCGCCGCGCTGGACGCCGTGGTGGCCGCCGGCGACCCGGCCCTGGCCGGCTACCTGCAGGCGCTGCTGGACGACGCGGTGCAGGTCTCGGGCGACCGCGTCTACGTGGTGCAGGGCGAGCGCGTCACCGACGCCGCCACCGGCGCACCGGCGCCGCTGCCGGCCGATGCCCAGGGCGTGGTCAACCCGAACCGCATGCGCTCGCATTTCGAGGCGGCGCTGGCCGCGCTGCAGTTGTTCTCGCCCGACCGGGCGGTGCGCGCCCAGGCCATCGGCCAGCTGCGCGACGCCGCCAGCGAAAGCTACCTCGGCCTGATCCAGAAGGCCGAGCGTGCCGAGACCGACCCCCGGCTGCGCGCCGACCTGCAGCGCCTGGAAGCCCGGGTGCAGCTGAGCTCGCGCGACCCCGCGCGGCGGCTGGCGGCGGCGCGGATGCTGGCCGCCAGCGACCAGCCGGCCACGCAGTCGCTGCTGATCGACCGCCTGGCCGCCGAGACCGACCCCACCGTGCACGCGGCGCTGCAGGCGGCGCTGTCGCGGGTGGCTGCGCGGCTGGCCTGGGGCGACCGGCTGGGGCTGCTGTTCAGCGGCATCAGCCTGGGCTCGATCCTGCTGCTGGCCGCGCTCGGCCTGGCCATCACCTACGGCCTGATGGGCGTGATCAACATGGCGCACGGCGAGCTGATGATGGTCGGCGCCTACGCCACCTACGGCGTGCAGAACCTGTTCCGGCACTGGTGGCCGGGGGCCTTCGACGCCTACATCGCCGCCGCGGTGCCGGCCAGCTTCCTGGCCGCTGCGCTGGTGGGCGCGCTGCTCGAGCGCACGGTGATCCGCTGGCTCTACGGGCGGCCGCTGGAGACGCTGCTGGCCACCTGGGGCATCAGCCTGATCCTGATGCAGTCGGTGCGCACGCTGTTCGGGGCCCAGAACGTGGCGGTCGAGAACCCGGGCTGGATGTCGGGCGGCTGGGACGTGCTGCCCAACCTCACGCTGCCGTACAACCGGCTCGCGATCCTGGTGTTCGCGGCCCTGGTGCTGCTGGGCATGGCGCTGCTGATCGGCAAGACCCGGCTCGGCCTGTTCGTGCGCGGGGTCACGCAGAACCGGCGCATGGCGGCCTGCGTGGGCGTGAACACGGCCCGCATCGACACCTATGCCTTCGCCCTCGGCGCCGGCATCGCCGGGCTGGCCGGCTGCGCGCTCAGCCAGGTGGGCAACGTGGGGCCCGACCTCGGCCAGAGCTACATCGTCGACAGCTTCATGGTGGTGGTGCTGGGCGGCGTGGGCCAGATCGCGGGCACGGTGTACGCGGGCCTGGGCCTGGGGCTGCTGAACAAGCTGCTCGAAGGCTGGCAGGGCGCGGTGCTGGCCAAGATCATGGTGCTCGCCTTCATCGTCGTCTTCATCCAGAAGCGCCCGCAAGGACTGTTCGCCCTGAAGGGCCGGAGCGCTGAAGCATGAACCCCCCCCTTCTCGGAGCGCGCGGCTGGTTCGCCGTGCTCGTCGCGGTGCTCGTCGTCGCGGTGCTCGTCCCGGTCTCGACACTGGTCGTTCCGGCCGGCAGCTGGTTCCACCTCAGCGACTTCTCGGTGAGCCTGATCGGCAAGATCCTGTGCTACGCGATTTGCGCCCTGGCGATGGACCTGATCTGGGGCTACACCGGCATCCTCTCGCTCGGCCACGGCCTGTTCTTCGCGCTCGGCGGCTACGCGATGGGCATGTACCTGATGCGCCAGATCGGCCGCGACGGCCAGTACCGCATGGACATGCCGGACTTCATGGTCTTCCTGAACTGGAAGACCTACCCGTGGACTTGGGGCCTGAGCGATTCCTTCGTCTTGCAGATGCTGCTCGTCGTGCT
>JAGWLO010000040.1 GCA_028872015.1 Burkholderiales bacterium
GGCCCGACCCCGGGGCGCGACGCCGGGTGCCGCGCCGGCCACGGCGCAGGGGCCGGCGCCGAGTCCGACGCCGCTGCCGGCTTCGGCCACTGCGCCGGCCCGGGCAGGGGCGTCCGGGCGCGCTGTCGCGACGACCGCCGCGACGACGGCTGCAATGACGGCTGCAACGACGGCTGCAGCGACGGCTGCAGCGACGGCCGAGGGTGCGGTGGCCACCGACCCGCAGGCGCTCCTGCGCGCCGCCGGCAGCGATCCCGAGCGGGCCTGGCGCGAGCTGGCGCTGCGCTGGAACGTGGCCATCGGCGAAGGCCCGGCCTGCGTGGCGGCGGCGCAGGCCCAACTGGCCTGCTACCGCAGCGCCGGCGGCGGCCTGGCGGCGCTGCGCCAGCTGGCGCGCCCGGCCCTGCTGACGCTGCAGGCCGCCGACGGCACGCCGCGCTACGCGCTGCTCACCGGGCTGGGAGCCGGCGACGCCACGCTGGCCGTGGGCCGCCAGTCCTTCGTGCTCAGCCTGTCGGCGCTGGCGCAGGTGTGGCGCGGCGACTTCGCCACCTTCTGGCATGTGCCGCCCGGCTGGCACGACGGGGCGGCGCCCGGCCCGGCGCTGCGCGACTGGATCGAAGCCCGCCTGCGCAGCGCCGGCCAGGCCGGTCCGGCGCCGCTGCGCGACCGCGTCTGGGCGTTCCAGCTGGCGCAGGGACTCCGCCCCGACGGCATTCCCGGCCCGATCACCTTGATGCGGCTGAACCGCGTGGCCGGCGTGGCCGAGCCGCGGCTGCCATGAGAAGCTGAGGGGCCATGTCCTACATCCTCGAGGCGTTGCGCCGCGCGCAGGCCGAACGCGACCGCGGCCAGGTGCCGCGGCTGGATGCGCAGCCGCTGTCGGCCGGCACCGCGGTGCCCGTGGCGCGCGCCGGCGGGCCACTGCGGGCGCTGCTGCTGGCCGCGGCGCTGGCGTTGCTGGCGCTGCTGGCGGCGCTGGCCTGGCTGCTGTGGCGCGACCGCGGGGCGCCCCGGGCCGCGCCCGCACCCGACGCCGCAGCGGCCGCGATCACGGCGCCGCCGGCGGCGCCGCTGCCCATCGTGGTGTCGGCCCCGCCTGCTCCGGTATCGCAGGCCGCCCGGCCGCCGCTGCCGCCACCGGCCGAGACCGCAGATCGCGCCGAGCCCGCCGCAACCGTGCTGCGCCTGGGCCAGCTCAGCGCCCAGCAGCGCAGCGCGCTGCCTGCGCTGACCGTCAGCGGCTCGGTGTGGTCGGCCAACCCGGCGAGCCGCTTCGTCGTCGTCAACGGCCAGGTCGTGCACGAAGGGCAGGACGCGGCCCCGGGCGTGGCGGTGCTGCGCATCGGCGAGCACGCGATGACCGTGGGCTGGCGCGGCCTGCGCGTCGAGCTGCCGTTCTGACGCCCGCGCCTTGCGGCGATACTCGGCGCCGACACAAACCAGCACAAGACGAGGCCATGGCCGGCATGCAGACAGGTGGACGGGCACGCGGCATCGGGGGGTGGCGCGCCTGGCGGACGTTGCGCGCGGCGGCCGTGGTGACCGTGGCCGTCGTGGTGGGGGTGCCGGCCTGGGCCGGCGAGCCCCTGGTGGTGGGCCCGGGCGGCACGCCGATGGCGCTGCAGGACGCGGTGAACCAGGCCCGGGACGGCGACACCATCGAGCTGCTGGCGGGCCAGTACCACGGCACGGTGACGATCGACCACCGGCGCCTGACCTTGCGTGGCCTGGGCGGCAAGCCGCCGCTGATCCAGGGCGACGCCAAGCTCGGCCTGGGGGGTGCACTGTTCACGGTGATCGGTGGCGAGGTCACGCTCGAGCACCTCGAGTTCCGCGGTGCGCGCAACCTCGACGGCAGCGGCGCCGGGGTGCGCCAGGTCGGCGGCCACCTCACCGTGCGCCGGTGCAGCTTCTTCGACAACGAGCATGGCCTGGTGGCCGCCAACGACGCCCAGGCCGAGCTCACGGTCGAGGACAGCGTGTTCGGCCTGGCGCCGCACGTGGTGGGCGGCCTGTACCACCTGCTGAACGTGGGCCGCATCGGCAAGCTCAGCGTCACCGGCAGCCGCTTCCAGCAGGGCTTCGAAGGCCACCTGCTGCGCTCGCGGGCGCGCGAGTCGTACATCGCCTACAACTTCATCCACGACGGGCTGCGCGGCGGGGCCTCGTACGAGATCGAGATCGCCGACGGCGGCCTGGCCACGGTGCTGGGCAACGTCATCGCCCAGGGCTCGCAGCGCCAGAACCCGGTGCTGGTGGCCTACGGCACCGAAGGCCGGGCCTGGCCGCTGAACCGGCTCTACCTGGTGAACAACACGATGATCAACTACGGCTGGCTGCCGGGCTGGTTCCTGCGCGTGTTCGAGGGCCGCGTCGGCAGCGACACCAAGGTCTACGAGATCAACAACCTGATCGTGGGTCCCGGCATCTTCTGGTTCGGCGCGCCGGGCCACTTCGCCGGCAACCGCCACGCCACGCTGGGCATGCTGCGCGACCCCGCCACCTACGCCTTCGAGCTGCCGCCCGACTCGATCTGGCGCGGCAGCGGGGTCGACCCTTCGCACATCGACGGCCGCGACCTCGCGCCGAAGGCCGAGTTCGACTGGCCCATCGGCATCCGTCCCCTCAAGCCCGGGCGCACCAGCTGGTCGCCGGGGGCCTACCAGCGCTGAGCCCCATGAAAGACGCCCACCCCGACACGATCGCCGCCCAGGCCCTGGGCTGGATCGACGAGACCACGCGTGCGATCACGCCGCCGATCCACGTCTCCAGCACCTACCTGCGCGATCCCGACAACCAGTACCGCTCGGGCCGCATCTACGCCCGCGCCGACAACCCGGCCTTCGACCAGGCCGAGGCCGTGATCTCCGCGCTGGAAGGCGCCCGCCAGACGCTGCTGTTCGCCAGCGGCATGGCCGCGGCGACCGCGGTGTTCCAGGCCCTGTCCCCGGGCGACCACGTGCTGGCGCCCCGGGTGATGTACTGGTCGCTGCGCAACTGGCTGCTGGACTTCGCGGTGCCCTGGGGCCTGGACGTGGAGCTCGTCGACATGACCCGCCCGGCCGCGGTGCAGGTCGCGCTGCGCCCGGGCAAGACCCGGCTGGTGTGGGTCGAGACGCCGGCCAACCCGCTGTGGAGCGTGACCGACATCGCCGCCACGGCGCAGCGGGCGCATGCCGCCGGCGCGCTGCTGGCGGTGGACTCCACCGCCGCCACGCCGCTGCTGACGCAGCCGCTGGCGCTGGGCGCCGACCTCGTGATGCACGCCGCCACGAAATACCTGAACGGGCACTCCGACCTCCTCGCCGGCAGCGTCAGCACGCGCCAGGACAACGAGCACTGGCAGCGCGTGCGCAAGGTGCGGGCGCAGATCGGCGGCACGCTGGGCTCGTTCGAGGCCTGGCTGCTGCTGCGCGGCCTGCGCACGCTGCACCTGCGCGTGCGCGCGGCCAGCGCGTCGGCGCAGCGCATCGCCGAGCATTTCAGCGGCCATCCACGGGTGGCCGAGGTGCTGTACCCGGGCCTGCCGGGCTTCGCCGGCCACGCGGTGGCCCAGGCGCAGATGCGGGGCGGCTTCGGCGGCATGCTGTCGATCCGCGTGCGCGGCAGCGCCGACGGCACGCTCGACGGCGAGGCGGCGGCGATCGCGGTGGCCGCGCACACGCGGCTGTGGAAGCGCGCCACCTCGCTGGGCGGCACCGAGAGCCTGGTCGAGCACCGCGCCAGCGTCGAAGGTGCGGGCTCGCCGGTGCCGGCCGACCTGCTGCGGCTGTCGGTGGGCCTGGAGCATGCCGACGACCTGATCGCGGACCTCGAGCAGGCGCTGGCGGCGCGTTGACCTGCGCCTGAAACCACGGCATCATCCTGCCGTAACTAAATTACATCTCGGCGCGACCGGGCGTACGGCCATGTCCTTCGACCTCGTCCTGTTCGGCGGTACCGGCGACCTGACCTGGCGCAAGCTGATGCCGGCGCTGTTCCAGGCCTTCCGCCACGGCAAGCTCCCCGAAGGCGGGCGGATCCTGGCGGTGGCGCGCGACGAACGCAGCGACGCCGAGTACCGCGCCTTCATCCGCGAGAAGTTCAACGGCGTGGACGAGGCCAAGCAGCCCAGCGACGAGGAGTTCGCGCGCTTCGCCGAACTGCTGCACTACCGGCGCATGGACCTGTCGCAGCCGGCGCACTACGCCGGCCTGCGCGAGTGGACCGAGGCCCGCGGCGCCGACACCGTGGTGCTGTTCCTGGCCACCAGCCCGTACCTGTTCCCGGTGATCTGCGAGCAGCTCGGCGCCGCCGGGCTGAACGGCCCGCACGTGCGCGTGGTGCTCGAGAAGCCGCTCGGCCACGACCTGCCCAGCGCGCAGGAGATCAACCGCGTGGTGCGCGCCACCTTCCGCGAAGAGCAGGCGCTGCGCATCGACCATTACCTGGGCAAGCCGGCGGTGCAGAACCTGATGGCGCTGCGCTTCGGCAATGCGCTGTTCGAGCCGCTGTGGCGGCGCGAGAGCATCGCCAACATCCAGATCACCATCGCCGAGAGCATCGGCGTGGGCACGCGCGGCGACTTCTACGACCAGACCGGTGCGCTGCGCGACATGATCCAGAACCACGCGCTGCAGTTGCTGACGATGATCGCGATGGAGCCGCCCTCGACCAGCGACGCCGATGCCATCCGCGACGAAAAGCTCAAGGTGTTGCGCTCGCTCAAGCCCTTCAGTGCCGAGGCCGTGGGCCGCGACGTGGTGCGCGGCCAGTACAAGGCCGGCACGGTGGACGGCAAGCGCGTGCGCGGCTACCTCGAGGAGGACAAGGTGCCCGCCGGCAGCGCCTGCGAGACCTTCGTCGCGCTGCGCACCGAGGTCCAGAACTGGCGCTGGGCCGGCGTGCCCTTCTACCTGCGCACGGGCAAGCGGCTGGCGGCGCGCGATGCGCAGATCGTGGTGAACTTCCGCGACGTGCCGCACCCGATCTTCCCGGGCACGCGCCAGGCCAACAAGCTGGTGATCAAGCTCCAGCCCGAGGACGGCCTGGAGCTGCATCTGCTGGCGGCCAAGGGCGGCGGGGCCTCGGTGCGCGGCGAGGAAGTGCTCACGCCGGTGTCGCTCGACCTCGACTTCGACAAGGCCTTCCCGACCGAGCGCATCGGCGCCTACGAGCGGCTGCTGATGGACGCCATCGCCGGCCGCCTGAACCTGTTCGTGCGCAGCGACGAGCAAGAGCAGGCCTGGCGCTGGGTCGAGCCCATCCTCGACGCCTGGGCCGCCGACACCGTGGGCCCGCGGCCCTACGTGGCCGGCAGCTGGGGCCCGGCGGCGTCGAGCGCGCTGGTGGCGCGCGACGGCTGCGTGTGGATCGAGGAGCAGTGACGGTGGCTGCGCACCGCTGATGCTCGAACGCATCCGCGCCTCGATCCCCGCGCTGCCGCCGGCCGAGCAGCGCGTGGCCCGGGTGCTGCTGGAAGACCCGCGCAGCTTCGCCACGCTGCCGGTGTCCGAGCTGGCCGAGCGCGCGCGCGTGAGCAAGCCCACCGTGGTGCGCTTCTGCCGCAGCGTGGGCTACGACGGGCTGGTCGACTTCAAGCGCAAGCTCGCCGGCAGCGTGAACGAGGGTGTGCCCTTCGTGCACCGCGCGGTGGACGAGGACGACAAGGCCGGCGAGCTGGTGGTCAAGGTGATCGACAACGCGGTGGCCGCACTGCTGGGCTTGCGCAACGCGGTGGCGGTGCCCGCGGTCGAGCGCGCCATCGCGGCGCTGGCCCAGGCCGGACGCAGCGCGCGCCGCATCGAGTTCTATGGCGTCGGCAACTCGGGCATCGTGGCGCAGGATGCACAGCACAAGTTCTTCCGCCTGGGCGTGAGTGCCGCGGCCATCAGCGACGGCCATGTGCAGGTGATGAGCGCGACCATGCTCAAGCCGGGCGACTGCGCGGTGATCATCAGCAACTCGGGCCGCAGCCGCGACCTGCTGGACGTGGCCGAGCTCGCGCGCAAGAAGGGCGCCACGGTGATCGCCATCACGGCCAGCGGCTCGCCGCTGGCGCAGGAGCTGCGCAACGGGGGCCCGCACGTGCTGCTGGCGGTCGACCATCCCGAGGACGCCGACCGCTACAGCCCGATGGTGTCGCGCCTGCTGCACCTGCTGATCATCGACATCCTCACCACCGGCGTCGCGCTGCGCCTGGGCTCGGCGCAGCTGCGGCCGATGCTGCAGGAGCTCAAGAAGAACCTGCGCGCTCGCCGCTATGCCGAGGGCAGCCGCCCGGCCGCCGCCGCGGGCCGGGGCGCGGAGCCCGAAGGCGGATTCGCGTCCGAAGGCGAAGACGACAGCGACAGCAGCCCCTCCACGCCGTAGAGCTGCGCCAACTGCAGCAGCTGCGGCGGCAGGCCGTTGATCTCGAGGCCGCGCCCCGCGGCAGCGGCCAGGCGGTGCGCCTGCAGCAGCAGCGCCAGCGTCGAGCTGTCGAAGCTCTGCAGCGGTGCGGCATCGATCCGCAGCGGCCCCGGGTCTGCTTCGGCCAGCAGGGCGGGCAGGCTCTCGGCCAGCGCCGCGGCGTGGTCGAGCGTGGCGTCCGGGGGCAGCTTCATGGCGGCGCGGGCGGGGCGGTGGTCCCGAGCGTCAGGACTTGCCGGCCGGCGCCTGGTTGCGCTGCGTCAGCGCCTTGATCAGGCCGTCGATGCCGCCCTGGTTCAGCTCGGTGGCGAACTGCGAGCGGTAGTTCTGCACCAGCCACAGGCCGCCGACGTTGACGTCGATGATCTTCCAGGCATCGCCGAACTTGTCGAGCCGGTAGTCGAGCTTGATCGGCTCGCCCGAGCCGCGCACCTCGGTCTGCACCACCACCTGCGTGCTGCCGGGCACGTTCAGGGTCTTGGTCACGGTGACGGTCTGGTCCTTCACCTGCTGCAAGGCGCCGGCATACAGGCGCAGCAGCAGGATCTTGAACTGCGCCTGCAGCTGGCTGCGCTGCGCGGCCGTGGCCTGGCGCCACTGCGGGCCCACCGCCGATCGCGTGGCCACCTCGAAGTTGACGCTGGGCATGACCTTGGCATCGACCAGGGCCTGGATGCGGCTGAAGTCGCCGCCCTGGATCGCCTTGTCGGACTTGGCGGCGTCGATCACGTCGGTGGAGATCTGGCGCACGAGGGCGTCGGGCGCCACCTCGGCCCGCGCCGGCAGGGCCGTCAGCAAGCCGGTGGCGGCGGCGAACATCATCGAACAGCCGAGAAGCAGCTTCTTGATCACAGGGTTTTCCTTTCCAGGTGCAGGCCGCGGGGGCGGGCCTGCGAACGTTTAACGCGCCAGGTGCCGCGGCGGTTCACTGCGGCGCCGAAGCGGGCGCAGCGGGCAGGGCGGGCGCGGCCGCAGCAGGCGCCGAAGCGGCCGATGCCGGTGCTGCCGCCGACGCGGCTGCAGCCGGCGGCGGCGAGTCATCGCCGACGTCGCTGAAGGTGTCCATCGCCGGCGCACCGCCGCGGATGGATTCGCGCCGATGCGCCAGGTACGCATCGCGGATGAAGGCGTAGGGGTCGAGCGCCACGCGGTCGACCAGGTCGCCGGCGTCCAGGAATCGGGCGCGCGTGCTGACGATGTCGACCGCCGTCACCGCGTTGCGGCCCTCGGCCGTCTCGGGCAGGCGCGCGGCCGAGGCGCGGCGGTCGGCGATCAGCGCCAGACCATCGCGCACGGTCGAGGGCCCGAACAGCGGCAGCTCGACGAACGGGCCGCTGGCCACGCCCCAGACGCCCAGGGTCTGGCCGAAGTCTTCGGAGTGCCGCGTCAGGCGCATCTCGGTGGCCGGATCGAGCAGGCCGCCGAGGCCGAAGAAGGTGTTGGTCAGCACCCGCATGCCCATTTCCAGGCCGGTCTGCACCTTGCCCTGCAGCAGGTTGTTGGCCGCCGACCAGATGTCGCCGATGTTGCCGAGCACGTTGTCCACGCCGCGGCGCACCAGATGCGGCACCGCAGCGCGATAGCCTTGGGCCACCGGCTTGAGCACGGCACGGTCGATGGCGTCGTTGAAGGCGTAGACCTTGCGGTTCCAGTGCTCCCACGGGTCGATCGGGTTGACCGGCTGTGCCGCCGGTGCAGCAGCTGCGGCCGATGCCGTGGCGCCCGGCGTTGCGGCCGGGGGCGTGCTGGCGCAGCCGCCCAGCGCCAGCGCGCCGAGCAGGCCCAGCGCCGCCAGCAGGCCCGGCGGCCGGGCGCGCCGGGCGGGGCGATCCTGACGCGCGCTCACTTGGCGGCCCCCGAGCCGGCCGCCGCGGCTGCCGCGGGCGCGCCGGGCGCATCGGCCTTGCCGGTGAGGAACTGGCCGATCAGGTTCTCCAGCACGACGGCGGACTGGGTCTGGGCGATCTGGTCACCCGGCTGCAGGTTCTTGTCGTCGCCGCCCGGTTCCAGGCCGACGTACTGGTCGCCCAGCAGGCCCGACGTCAGGATCTTGGCCGCCGTGTCCTTCGGGAACACGAACTTGCGCTCGATCTCCAGTGTCACCACGGCCTGGTAGCTCGTGCCGTCGAGCGCGATGCCCGTCACGCGCCCGACCACCACGCCGGCGGTGCGCACCGGCGCGCGCACCTTCAGCCCGCCGATGTTGTCGAAGCGGGCCGTCAGCCGGTAGGTGTCGCCGGTGCTCACGCCGCCCAGGTTGGCCGCCTTCATGGCCAGGAACACCAGCCCCAGCATGCCCAGCGCCACGAACAGGCCCACCAGTGTTTCGATGCCCTTCTTGCTCATTGTTCTTTGCTCCAGCCCGGCGCCGCTTCAGGGCGTCGAGAACATCAGTGCCGTGAGGATGAAGTCCATGCCCAGCACCCACAGCGACGAGATCACCACCGTGCGCGTGGTGGCATGGGCCACGCCCTCGGGCGTGGCCTCGGTCTCATGGCCCTGGTACAGGGCGACCACGGTGCACACCAGGCCGAACACGCAGGCCTTGATGACGCCGTTGCCGACATCGCGCAGCACGTCCACGCGGGTCTGCATGATCGACCAGAAGTTGCCCGGGTCGACCCCGATCAGCAGCACCGCCACGACCCAGGCCCCGAGGATGCCGACGGCGGAGAACAGCACCGCCAGGATCGGCATCGAGACGATGCCGCCGATGAAGCGCGGGGCCAGCACGCGCGTGACCGGGTCCACCGCCATCAGCGCCATCGCATCGAGCTGCTCGCCGGCCTTCATCAGGCCGATCTCGGCCGTGAGCGAGGTGCCGGCGCGGCCGGCGAACAGCAACCCGGCCACCACCGGACCGAGCTCGCGCACCAGCGCCAGGTTGACGATCAGCCCCAGGCTCTCGGTGGCGCCGTAGGTCACCAGCGCGTAGTACATCTGCAGCGCCAGAACGAAACCCACCGCCAGCCCGGAGGCCAGGATGATGATGAGCGAGCGGTTCCCGATGGCGTAGACCTGCGTCACCACCAGGCCGAAGCGGCGCAGCGCCATCGGCGTGGCGCGCAGCAGGCGCAGGAAGAACAGCGCCGCATGGCCCCAGCCGCGGAACTGGCGCAGCGTGAAGGCGCCCAGGTCGGCCAACAGGTTCATGGCGCCGCCGCCCCGGCCGTTGCCGCCGCGGCGGCGGGCACGATCCCGAAGTCGACGCCGATCTCGGGCGCCGGATAGTGGAACTTCACCGGCCCGTCGGGCTCGCCGTGCACGAACTGCCGCGTCTCGGGGTCGGTGCTCTCCATCAGCTCGGCCGGACGGCCCTGGGCCACGATGCGCCCGCCCGGCGCCAGCAGCACCACGTGGTCGCTGATGGCCATGCACTCGGGCACGTCGTGCGAGACCACCAGCGAGGTGGCGCCGGTGACGTCGTTGAGCGTGCGGATGAGCTTGGCGGCCACGCCCATGCTGATGAGGTCGAGGCCGGCGAAGGGCTCGTCGTACATGATGAGTTCGGGGTCGAGCGCGATCGCACGCGCCAGCGCGATGCGCCGCGCCATGCCGCCCGAGACCTCCGAGATGCGCAGGCCCGCGGCGCCGCGCAGGCCCACGGCGTTGAGCTTCATCAGCACCAGGTCGCGGATCATGGCTTCGGGCAGCGCGGTGTGCTCGCGCAGCGGAAAGGCCACGTTGTCGAACACCGTCAGGTCGGTGAACAGGGCACCGAACTGGAACAGCATGCCCAGGCGACGGCGCAGTCGGTGCAGCTGCTCGGCGTTGCGCGTGTCGACGGTTTCGCCGTCGAAGACGACGCGGCCCCGACTCGCCGCGTACATGCCGCCGATCAGGCGCAGCAGCGTCGTCTTGCCGCAGCCCGAGCCGCCCAGGATGGCCGTGACCTTGCCGCGGGGGAAGCGCAGCGACAGGTCGCCCAGGATCACCCGGCTGGCGTCGTAGCCGAAGGTGACATGGTCGATCTCGATGAAGGTTTCAGAAGTCAAGCGTTTGCCGGACCGGGGGCGCCGCCACCCGGTGAACCTGTCTGGGATGCGCAAGATTCTCGCATGCAGACCCGAATGCCCTGGGTAAATCCGGGGTACGGCCCTGTGAAGATTCGTGTTCAGGGTGGGCGCCCCGGCCGATGCGGCAGCGCCTGAGCGGTTCAGCCGTTCAGCGTTTCAGCGCGGCAGGGCGCTCGTGCCCATCAAATATTCATCCACCGCGCGCGCGGCCTGGCGGCCCTCGCGGATCGCCCACACCACCAGGCTCTGGCCGCGCCGCATGTCGCCGGCGGCGAACACCTTGGCCACGTTGGTGCGGTAGCCCGTGCCGTCGTCGGTGCCGGCCCTGGCATTGCCGCGCGCGTCGCGCTCGATGCCGAAGGCCTCCAGCACCGAGGCCGCCGGCGCCGTGAACCCCATCGCCAGGAGCACCAGGTCGGCCTTGTATTCCTGCTCGGTGCCGGGCACTTCGACGAGCTTGCCGCCTTCCATCCGGGTGCGCACGGTCTTCAGCGCCGTGACGCGGCCCTTGCTGCCGACCAGTGCCTGGGTGGCGATGGCGAACTCGCGGTCGCAGCCTTCCTCGTGGCTGCTGCTGGTGCGCAGCTTCGTGGGCCAGTACGGCCAGGTCAGCGGCTTGTCCTCGTGTTCGGGCGGCTGCGGCAGGAGCTCGAACTGCGTCACGCTGGCCGCGCCCTGGCGGTTGCTGGTGCCCACGCAGTCGCTGCCGGTGTCGCCGCCGCCGATCACGATCACGTGCTTGCCGGTGGCCTTGATCTGGCCCTTGACCTTGTCGCCCGCGACCACCTTGTTCTGCTGCGGCAGGAACTCCATCGCGAAGTGCACGCCCTCAAGCTCGCGCCCGGGCACCGGCAGGTCGCGCGAGAGCTCGGCGCCGCCGGTCAGCAGCACGGCGTCGAACCCGGCCAGCAGCTGCTCGGGGCCGATCGTCTCCTTGGCGTCGTTGGTGATCTTCGCGCCCGGCCCGGCCGCCGGCAGCGCCCCCACCAGCACGCCGGTGCGGAAGACCACGCCCTCGGCCTGCATCTGCGCGACGCGGCGGTCGATGTGCGACTTCTCCATCTTGAAGTCGGGGATGCCGTAGCGCAGCAGGCCGCCGATGCGGCCGTTCTTCTCGAACACCGTCACGTCGTGGCCGGCGCGCGCGAGCTGCTGCGCCGCGGCCAGGCCGGCCGGGCCGCTGCCCACGACGGCCACGCGCTTGCCGGTCTTGGTGCCACTGACCTGGGGCGTTACCCAGCCCTCCGCCCAGCCGCGGTCGATGATCGCGTGCTCGATGCTCTTGATGCCCACCGGGTCGTCGTTCACGTTCAGCGTGCAGGCCGCCTCGCAGGGGGCGGGGCAGACGCGACCGGTGAACTCGGGGAAGTTGTTGGTCAGGTGCAGCACCTCCAGGGCGTTGCGCCAGTCGCCGCGGAACACCAGGTCGTTGAAGTCCGGGATGATGTTGTTCACCGGGCAGCCGCTGTTGCAGAACGGCGTGCCGCAGTCCATGCAGCGTGCACCCTGGATCTTCGCGTCGTCCGCGTTGAGCGCGATGACGAACTCCTTCCAGGTCTTCAGCCGCTGCTGCGGCGGCTCGTAGCCTTCTTCGAGCCGTTCGTATTCGAGGAAGCCGGTGACCTTGCCCATGATCCTGCTGTCGTCCTTGGTGTGCCTACTTGCCGGCGACGGCGGCGGCCGACGTCTGGGCCTTGGCGGTGGCTGCCGCCGCCCGCGCCTTCGCTTCGTCCGCCGCGCGCCCCGCGAGCACGCGCTTGTACTCGTGCGGGAAGACCTTGACGAACTTCGCGCGGGCCTCGCCCCAGTGGTCGAGCAGCTCGCGCGCGCGCAGCGAGCCGGTCCAGCGGTGGTGTTCCTCGATCAGGTGCTTCAGCAGTGCCTCGTCAGGCTGCTGCAGGTGCAGGCCCACGGCCGGGGCGCTGTGCTCGTCGCGCGGCAGCACCCGCTCCAGGCTCACCATGCTGGTGTTGCAGCGGCGCGCGAACTGGCCGTCCTCGTCGTAGACATAGGCCACGCCGCCGCTCATGCCGGCGGCGAAATTGCGGCCGGTCTTGCCCAGCACCACCACCGTGCCGCCGGTCATGTACTCGCAGCCGTGGTCGCCCGTGCCTTCGACCACCGCGGTGGCGCCGCTCAGGCGCACCGCGAAGCGTTCGCCCGCCACGCCGCGGAAGAAGGCCTCGCCGCTGGTGGCGCCGTACAGGGCCGTGTTGCCGATGATGATGTTGCGCGTGGCCTCGCCGCGGAACTCGATGCTGGGCCGCACCACCACGCGGCCACCCGACAGGCCCTTGCCGGTGTAATCGTTGGCATCGCCGATCAGGTAGAGCGTGATGCCGCTGGCCAGGAACGCGCCGAAGCTCTGGCCGCCCACGCCCTCGAGCTGCATGAAGATGGTGTGGTCGGGCAGGCCCTCGGGCCGGTGGCGGATCAGCTCGCCGCTGAGCATGGCGCCGACGCTGCGGTTGAGGTTGCGCACGTCCTCCATGAAGTGCACCTTCTCGCCGCGCTCGATGGCCGGCCGGCAGCGCTCGATCAGCTTCACGTCCAGCGCCTTGTCCAGGCCGTGGTCCTGGCTTTCGGTCTGGTGACGCGGCACCTCGGCGTCGATCTGCGGCAGGTGGAAGACGCGGCCGAAGTCCAGGCCCTTGGCTTTCCAGTGCGCCAGGCCCTTGCGGGTGTCCAGCAGGTCGGCGCGGCCGATCAGTTCGTCGAAGGTGCGGATGCCCAGCTGGGCCATGATCTGCCGCGCTTCTTCGGCGACGAAGAAGAAGAAGTTGACGACATGCTCGGGCTTGCCGGCGAACTTCTTGCGCAGCACCGGGTCCTGCGTGGCCACGCCCACCGGGCAGGTGTTGAGGTGGCACTTGCGCATCATGATGCAGCCCTCCACCACCAGCGGCGCGGTCGCGAAGCCGAACTCGTCGGCGCCCAGCAGCGCGCCGATGACGACATCGCGGCCGGTCTTCATCTGGCCGTCGGCCTGCACCCGGATGCGGCTGCGCAGGCGGTTCAGCACCAGGGTCTGCTGGGTCTCGGCCAGGCCCAGCTCCCAGGGCGTGCCGGCGTGCTTGATGCTGCTCCACGGCGAGGCGCCGGTGCCGCCGTCGTGCCCGGCGATCACCACGTGGTCGGCCTTGCACTTGGCCACGCCGGCGGCGATGGTGCCCACGCCCACCTCGCTGACGAGCTTGACGCTGACGCTGGCGCGCGGGTTGGCGTTCTTCAGGTCGTGGATGAGCTGGGCCAGGTCTTCGATGGAGTAGATGTC
The DNA here is from genome assembly GCA_028872015.1 of Burkholderiales bacterium. Classification (GTDB taxonomy): domain Bacteria; phylum Pseudomonadota; class Gammaproteobacteria; order Burkholderiales; family Burkholderiaceae_C; genus Rubrivivax. Next base: position 13,684 of record JAGWLO010000040.1, read on the forward strand.
GTGGTGCGGCGGCGGGCTGATCAGGCCCACGCCGGGCACGCTGTAGCGCAGACGACCGATGTAGTCGGACACCTTGCCGCCGGGCAGCTGGCCGCCTTCGCCGGGCTTGGCACCCTGAGCCATCTTGATCTGGATCTGGTCCGCGCTGACCAGGTACTCGGTGGTGACGCCGAAGCGGCCGCTGGCCACCTGCTTGATCCGGCTGCGCAGGCTGTCGCCGTCGTGCAGCGTGTAGTCGCTCTCGATGACGCCCGCGCCGACGATGTCGCTGACCTTGGTGCCGGCCGTGACGGGGATGCCCTTGAGCTCGCCGCGGTAGCGTGCCGGGTCTTCGCCGCCCTCGCCGGTGTTGCTCTTGCCGCCGATGCGGTTCATCGCGATGGCCAGCGTGCTGTGGGCCTCGGTGCTGATCGAGCCCAGGCTCATCGCGCCGGTGGCGAAGCGCTTGACGATCTCGGCGGCGGGCTCGACCTCGTCGACCGGGATCGCGCGGCTCGGGTCGACCTTGAACTCGAACAGGCCGCGCAGCGTCATGTGGCGCCGGCTCTGGTCGTTGATGATCTGCGCGTATTCCTTGTAGGTCTCGAAGCGGTTGGCCCGCGTGCTGTGCTGCAGCTTGGCGATGGCGTCGGGCGTCCACATGTGCTCTTCGCCGCGCACGCGCCAGGCGTATTCGCCGCCGGCGTCGAGCCTGTGGGCCAGCAGCGGGTCGTTGCCGAAGGCGGCGCGGTGCATGCGCAGCGCTTCTTCCGCGACCTCGAACACGCCGATGCCGCCGACCTGGCTGGCGGTGCCGCGGAAGTACTTGTCCACGAGCGGCCGGCCCAGCCCGATGGCCTCGAAGAGCTGGGCACCGCAGTAGCTCATGTAGGTGCTCACGCCCATCTTGGACATGATCTTGGACAGGCCCTTGCCGATCGCCTTGATGTAGTTGTAGATGGCCTTGTCGGCATCGGCCGTCTCGTCCTTGCCGCCCGGCAGCGAGCCCTGCAGCTCGACCAGCGTTTCCAGTGCCAGGTACGGATGGACGGCCTCGGCGCCGTAGCCGGCCAGCACCGCGAAGTGGTGGACCTCGCGCGCGGAGCCGGTCTCGACCACCAGGCCCGCCGTCGTGCGCCGCCCTTCGCGCACCAGGTGGTGGTGCACTGCGCTCAGCGCCAGCAGCGCCGGCACCGCGACCCGCGTGCGGCTGACGCCGCGGTCGGTGATGACGAGGATGTTGTGCCCGCCCTTGATCGCGTCCACCGCTTCAGCGCACAGCGAGGCCAGCTTGGCCTCGACGCCTTCGGCGCCCCAGGCCAGCGGGTAGGTGATGTCGAGCTCGCAGGTGCGGAACTTGCCGCCGGTCCGCTGCTCGATCGCGCGCAGCCGCGCCATGTCCTTGAAGTCGAGGATGGGCTGCGTCACCTCCAGCCGCATCGGCGGGTTCACCGCGTTGATGTCGAGCAGGTTGGGCTTGGGGCCGATGAAGCTGTTCAGGCTCATCACGATGGCCTCGCGGATCGGGTCGATCGGCGGGTTCGTCACCTGGGCGAACAGCTGCTTGAAGTAGCTGTACAGCGGCTTGTCCTTGTCGGACAGCACGGCCAGCGGGCTGTCGTTGCCCATGCTGCCGATGCCTTCCTCGCCCAGCGCCGCCATCGGCGTCATCAGGAACTTGAGATCCTCCTGCGTGTAGCCGAAGGCCTGCTGGCGGTCGAGCAGCGGCTCGGCCGCGGGCATCGGTGCGGCGCTGGCCTCGATCGCGTCGAGGCGGATGCGCACGTTCTCGATCCACTGCCGGTAGGGCTTGGCGAAGGCGAACTGGTGCTTGAGTTCCTCGTCGTCGACGATGCGGCCCTGCTCGAGATCGATCAGGAACATCTTGCCCGGCTGCAGCCGCCACTTGCGCACGATCTTGCTCTGCGGCACCGGCAGCACACCGGACTCGGAAGCCATCACCACCAGGTCGTCGTCGGTGACGATGTAGCGGGCCGGGCGCAGGCCGTTGCGGTCGAGCGTGGCGCCGATCTGCTTGCCGTCGGTGAACACCATCGCGGCCGGGCCGTCCCAGGGTTCGAGCATGGCGGCGTGGTACTCGTAGAAAGCGCGCCGGCGCTCGTCCATCAGCTCGTGGTTCTCCCAGGCCTCGGGGATCATCATCATCGCCGCGTGCGCCAGCGGGTAGCCGGCCATCGTCAGCAGCTCGAGCGCGTTGTCGAAGGTGGCGGTGTCGCTCTGGCCCTCGAAGCTGATCGGGTAGAGCTTGGCCAGGTCGTCGCCCAGCACGGGGCTCTTCATCACGCCTTCGCGCGCGCGCATCCAGTTGAAGTTGCCCTTGACGGTGTTGATCTCGCCGTTGTGCGCCACCATCCGGTACGGGTGGGCCAGCGGCCACTCGGGGAAGGTATTGGTGCTGAAGCGCTGGTGCACCAGCGCCAGCGCCGAGACCACGCGCGGGTCCTGCAGGTCCCGGTAGTACTGGCCCACCTGGTTGGCCAGCAGCAGGCCCTTGTAGATGACGGTGCGGCAGCTCATGCTGGGCACGTAGTACTCGCGGCTGTGGGTGAGCTTGAGCGCCTGGATCGCGGCGCTGGCGGTCTTGCGGATGACGTAGAGCTTGCGCTCCAGCGCGTCGGGCACGATGACGTCGGCGCCGCGACCGATGAAGATCTGGCGGATCACCGGCTCCTTGGCGCGCACGGCCGGACTCATCGGCATCTCGCGGTCCACCGGCACGTCGCGCCAGCCCAGCAGCACCTGGCCTTCGGCCTTGACGGCGCGCGCCAGCTCCTGCTCGCAGGCCAGACGCGAGGCGTGTTCCTTGGGCAGGAAGATCATGCCCACGCCGTACTCGCCCAGCGGCGGCAACGCGATCCCCTGCGCCGCCATCTCGGCGCGGTAGTAGTCGTCGGGGATCTGGATCAGGATGCCGGCGCCGTCGCCCATCAGCTTGTCGGCGCCGACCGCGCCGCGGTGATCCAGGTTCTCGAGGATCTTCAGGCCCTGGTTGACGATGGTGTGCGACTTCAGGCCCTTGATGTGGGCCACGAAGCCGACGCCGCAGGCGTCGTGCTCGGCGGCCGGGTCGTACAGCCCTGCGCTCGCGAGGGCGGCGATCTCTTCGCGGCTGGCGCCAGCGGCGGCATCGGGGTTCGGGCGGTCGGATGAAGTCATGGCGCGCTCCTCGGGCGGGGCGGGGCAGCGGGGTGCCCAAGGGGGAAGCAGGGGCCAGCAGGCTAATGCATCGGAGCCGACCGATCAACGGCAATAAATGGGGTCAGTATCTAATTAACTAGAATCGAGAGAGATGTGGAATTAAATAGGGACGCATCAAAGCGGCCCAGTCGAGCCGTTCGGCCCGCCTCGCATGCAGCCTGCGTGCCAGTGTCTGCGACCGGCGACCCTAGGGCTGGGCGGGCCGCTTGCGCGGACGGCCGCGCGGGCGGGGCTGCGTGGGGCGAGCCGCCGTCACGGCCAGCCCGCGCATGAAGGCGTCCGACCCCAGCGCCCAGCCGCCGAACGCCGCGCGCTGCAGCGCCTGGCTGGTTGCTGGCGGCAGGCCCTGGGCGAGCAGGGTGCGGTAGGCGGCCTCGCGCTCGAAAGGTGTGTTGCCCAGGGCCCACACCTCGGGCGGGTCGACCAGCGCCGGGGCGCGTGCGCCGCCGGTTCGGTGGCTGGCGCTGGTCAGGCCGGGTTCGGGCGAGCGGCCATCGACCCAGCGCAGCGCCGCCAGCCGCAGGTCCCCGGGTTCGACCACGGCGCAGCGAAAGCGGCCATCCCACAGCGTTCCCTTGTGGCCATGTCGGCGGTTGTAGGCGCTCACATAACGACGCCCGATGGCCTGCACCATGCGGCCGAGGGCGGGGCCTTGCCCGGGCGTGGCCAGCAGCAGTACCTCGCCGTCCAGCAGCGCCCAGGCGTGCAAGGTCACCTGCTCGGCCCGGGCGGCCTCGTGCAGCGCCGCCAGGTAGGCAGCGCGGTCCTGCTCGTCGGCGAACACGGCTTGTGCGCCGTGGCCGCGCTGCACCACCAGATGCGCCTGGCCGGCCAGCACCAGGCGCGGCAGCCGCGCCACGGCGGGTCAGGCGTCGAACAGCCGCCGCCCGGTCAGGCGGTGGTGCTCGCGCAGCGCAAAGCGGTCGGTCATGCCGGCGATGTAGTCGGCCACGGCGCGCGGCAGGTCGGCGGCCTGCGCGTAGTCGGCCGGCATCTCGGCGGCTCGGGCCCGGTAGGCCGCGAACAGCTCGGCCACCACCGTCCGCGCCAGCGCCGTGGACTGGGTGACGCTCGGATGTCGGTACAGGCCGGTGAACAGGAAGCGCTTGAGCTCGGTCTGCCGGGCGTGCTGCACCGCGCTGAACCGCACCAGCGGCGGCAGCCGGCGCACGGCATCGGCATCGGCCGGCCGCTGCTCGGCCAGTGCGGCGGCGCTGGTGACGACCAGGTCCTCGAGTTGCGCCGACAGCATCCGCCGCAGGGTCTCGAACAGCAGCCGGCGCCCGGGGCGCTCGGCCAGCGACGGGTGCTCGGCCAGCGCCGCGTCGCGCCATTGCGCGAACAGCGGCACCTCGCCCAGCTGCTCCACCGTGATCAGCCCCGAGCGCACGCCGTCGTCGATGTCGTGCGCGTTGTACGCCAGCCCGTCGGCCTGATTCGCGAGCTGCGCTTCCAGGCTGGGCTGCGTGCCATCCAGGAAGCGCTGCGCCGGGCCGTCGGGCTCGGCCGCCAGCAGCAGCGCGGCGTTGGTGCGCGAGCAGTGCTTGAGGATGCCTTCGCGCGTCTCGAAGCACAGGTTCAGGCCGTCGAAGGCGGCGTAGCGCGCCTCGAGCCGGTCCACCACGCGCAGGCTCTGCAGGTTGTGCTCGAAGCCGCCATGGTCCTGCATGCAGGCCTGCAGCGCATCCTGCCCGGCGTGGCCGAACGGCGTGTGGCCCAGGTCGTGCGCGAGCGCGATCGCCTCCACCAGGTCTTCGTTCAGGTTCAGCGCCCGCGCCGCCGAGCGGCCCAGCTGCGCCACCTCGAGCGAGTGCGTGAGCCGGGTGCGGAACAGGTCACCCTCGTGGTTGATGAACACCTGCGTCTTGTAGACCAGGCGCCGGAAGGCGGTGCTGTGGACGATGCGGTCGCGGTCGCGCTGGTGTTCGTTGCGCGGCGGCGCCAGCGGCTCGTGCAGGCGCCGGCCGCGCGTGCGGCGCGGGTCGCTGGCCCAGGGTGCGAGCGCCGAGAGGTTCACGCCCGCGCTGAGCGCCACGCGCTGGTCAGGCCCGGGTGCGGCGCGCGATCACGCGCAGCACCGCGGCGTCGGGCGCGGCACGAACGGCGGCGCGCCCGGGCGACTCGATGAGCACGAAGCGGAGCTCGCCGCCCTCGGCCTTCTTGTCGATGCGCATCAGCTCGAGCCAGCGTTCGCCCGCCATCGGCGGCGCCACCACCGGCAGGCCGGCAGCGGCGATCAGGCGGGCCAGCCGCTCGGCAAACTGCGCCGGCACCAGCCCGAGCTCGGCCGACAGGTCGGCCGCCAGCACCATGCCGCAGCCCACGGCCTCGCCGTGCAGCCAGGCGCCGTAGCCCAGGCCGGTCTCGATGGCATGGCCGAAGGTGTGGCCGAAGTTCAGGATCGCGCGCAGGCCGCTCTCGCGCTCGTCGGCGCCCACCACCCGGGCCTTGATCTCGCACGAGCGCCGCACCGCCTGCGCCAGCGCCGCACGGTCGCGCGCGAGCAGGGCGGGCAGATTCGCCTCGATCCAGTCCAGGAACGCCAGGTCGGCGATCGGGCCGTACTTGATGACCTCGGCCAGGCCGGCGGCCAGCTCGCGCGGTGGCAGCGTGTCCAGCGTGGCCAGATCGCAGACCACGCGAGCCGGCTGGTAGAAGGCGCCGATCATGTTCTTGCCGCGCGGGTGGTTGATCGCGGTCTTGCCGCCCACCGACGAGTCCACCTGCGCCAGCAAGGTGGTGGGCACCTGCACGAAGGGCACGCCGCGCATGTAGGTGGCGGCGGCAAAGCCGGTCATGTCGCCGACCACACCGCCGCCCAGCGCGAACAGCACGGTCTTGCGGTCGCAGCCCTGCGCCAGCAGGTGGTCGAAGATGCGCTCGAGCGAAGCCCAGTCCTTGTGCGCCTCGCCGTCGGGCAGGCGCAGGCGGTCGATGCCCGCGTAGTGCGGCGCCAGCGCCGCCTGCAGCGCGCTGCCGTAGGCGGCATCGACCGTGGGGTTGCTGACAATCAGCGCGCGCGCCGCGCGCGGCAGGCCCTGCCAGGCCGGCGCCGAATGCAGCAGGCCATCGCCGATCAGGATGTCGTAGCGGCCGCCGGGCGTGGCCACCGCGACGCGGCACTCGGACAAGGCGTTCATCGGGGACGAGTTTATGTCGCCCGGCGCAGGCGACGCCGGGCCGGTCACGCCCCGGGGTCGAGCGTTCCGGACGCCAGCACCAGCGAGGGATCGACCAGCCCCGCCATCTCGAGCTGCATCAGCACCATGCTGATCAGCGCCGGCACCGAGGGCCGCGCCGCCTCGATCACGTAGTGCGCGGTGCGCCGGTACAGCGGGTCGCGCTCGCGGAACAGCTCGCGCAGCCGGCGCAGCGGGTCGGCCACCTGCAGCAGCGGCCGGTGCGTGTCGTGGCGCAGCCGCCGGTGCAGCTCTTCGGGCGTGTGGCGCAGGTAGAAGACATGGCTGCGCGAGTGCAGCGCATCGCGGTTGGACGGTCGCAGCACCGCGCCGCCGCCCGTGGCCAGCACCCGGCCCGGCTCGGTGGTCAGGGCCTCGATGACCTCCTGCTCGATGGCGCGGAAGGCCTCCTCGCCGTGGGCGGCGAAGTAGTCGCGGATGGTCATGCCGATGCGTTGCTCGATCTCGGCGTCGGTGTCGGCGAACCGCAGGCCGAGCTGGCGCGCCAGGTGGCGACCGACGGTGGACTTGCCGCAGCCCGGCATGCCCACGAGCGAGAGGGACAGCGGCGCGTTCAAGGACGGCCCCGGGCCGGCGGCACAGCGCGCTGGCCCGGCCGGGTAACCCGATCGATGGAGAAGCCCACGGTTTGTTGCATTTTTCGACCTCAAGAATAGCCCAGGCCCGGCCGAAGATCCGTCGAGGCGGTGCCCACAGGTGGCATCCGGGCCGGGGTGGCCCGTGCACCGCCGTGGCAGGCCGGACCTGCCGTCGTCCCGTCGCTTTCCGGTCCCTGCTCGTTCCATCGCAAGGTTCTCGATGTCCATGGCGCCCTGCAGTCCCCTGCCGCTTCGGCTCCCCGGCCGCCTGCACGCCCGTGCCGCGTCGGCGGCAGCGGCGGGCCTCACGCTCATCGAGCTGATGGTGACCATCGCCGTGGCGGCCATCCTGATGGCCACGGCGATCCCTTCGTTCCAGGCCATGATCCAGCGCAACCGCGTCATCACCGAGGCCAACTCGCTGGTGAGCGACCTGCAGTTCGCGCGCTCCGAGGCCATCCGTCAGGGCCTGCCGGTGAGCCTGTGCGTCTCGGCCGACGGCCGCACCTGCCTGGGCGCCAACACCTGGCACAGCGGCTGGATCGTGTTCGTCGACACCGCCGCCTCGGGCAGCATCGCCAGCGGCGTGACGCCGCTGCGCAAGCGCGACGCCTTCGTCGGCGGCGACACCTTCGTGGCCGACAGCGGCGCCAGCGCGCTCACCTACAGCCGCGACGGCTTCGCCATCAACATGCCGGCCGGCGGCACCACGCTGGTGCTGCACACCAGCCCGGTGAATGCGGCCGCCACGCGCTGCGTGGCGCTCGGCCTGACCGGGCACCAGACCGGCCAGTCGCCGGGCACGGGAAACTGCACATGAACCCTCTTTCGATGCCCGCGCGCCGCGGCGGCGGCTTCTCGTTGATCGAGGTGCTGATCGCCATCGTCGTCATCGCGGTGGGCCTGCTGGGCGTGGCCAAGCTGCAGGCGGCTGCCGTGTCGAGCACCCAGACCTCGCGCGTGCGCTCGCTGATCGCCCTGCAGGCCGGCAGCCTGGCCGCCGCCATGCACGGCAACCGCCGCTACTGGGCCGCCGGCGCGGCCCCGGCCAGCTGGAGCGCGGCCGGGGCCACCATCACCGACGCCACCGGCGTGCTCAACGCCGCGGGCGTGAACTGCCTGGGCAGCGGCAACACCTGCACCGCACCGCAGCTGGCCGCCTACGACGTGCAGGCCTGGGTCGCGGCCATGAACGCCCAGTTCCCAAGCTACACCGCGGCCGTCACCTGCTCGACCTCGGTCACCACGCCCATCAGCTGCGCGATCCAGATCAACTGGAACGAGAACCTGGTGGCCATCAACCGCAGCACGGCCGCCTCGGCGCCGGCTGCACCCGTGGCCCAGCAGTTCACGCTGCTGGTCGAGCCATGACGAAGACACCCCGCCGGCACGCGGCCACGCGTGCGCTGCAGGCCGGCTTCGGCCTCGTCGAGCTGATGGTGGCCGTCACCATCGGCCTGTTCGTGGTCACCGGCGTCGGCGTCGTCTTCCTGAACTTCAGGCAGGCCTTCAGCACGCAGGACGCCCTGGCCCAGTTGCAGGACAACGAGCGACTGGCACTGACCCTGCTGGGCTCGACGATCGAGTCCGCCGGCTACTTCCCGAACCCGGTGCTGAACACCGCCACGACGCTGCTGCCGGCCGCTTCGGGCAGCTATGGCACGCTGGCGGCCGGCCAGGCCGTGGTGGGGACCAGCGCCGCGGCCGGCGACACCATCACCACGCGCTTCGCCACCAGCAGCGGCGACGGGCTGCTGAACTGCCTGGGCCAGACCAACACCTCGGGCGGCACCCAGGTGTTCATGAACACCTTCTCGCTGGCCGCCAGCGGCGATCTGCTGTGCTCCACCGACGGCGGCACCACCACCAACCCCATCGTCGGCAACGTCAGCAGCTTCAGCGTGCTGTACGGCGTGGACACCAACGGCCTGGGCACCGCCTACAGCTACCTGCCGGCCTCGGCCGTCACGGCCGCGCAGTGGCGCCTGGTGCGCACGGCCCGGATCGCGATCGCCTTCAAGAACCCCTTCGCCGGCCAGAGCGGTCAGCCGCCCACGGTGAGCTGGACGCAGATCATCAGCCTGCTGAACAAGTCATGACGCCACGCGCCGCAGCCTCCTGCCCCCGTCCCCGCCCTCGCCGCCGCCAAGGCGGCTTCGTGCTCGTCGTCGGCCTGATCTTCCTGCTGGTGGTGATGGTGCTGGGCGTGGCGCTGTTCCGCAGCGGCGGCATGGCCGAGCGCATCGCCGGCAACACGCGCGAGAAGCAACACGCCGTGGAGGCCGCGCAGAGCGCGCTGCAGTACGGCGAGTGGTGGCTGTCGCAGGTCAACCGCGGCGCGGGCTCGGCCTGCACCACGGTCACCAACGCCAACGTGACGGCGCAGATGCAGGTGTGCTCGAACGCGCTGGCCAACCCCACGGCGCTGCCCTGGGCGGCACGGGCCGACTACCTGCCGCCGTCGATGACGGTGGCCGCCGGCGGTGGCGTGAACGCCGCCGGCGACATCAACTACCAGGCCAAGCCCGGCCTGTACATCAACTACCTCGGGCTCACGCCCGACGGCCTGTCCGAGATGTACCAGGTGACGGCGTTCGGCTATGGCGGCGCGGCCTCGACCGCCGCCGTCGTGCAGAGCACTTTCAAGATGAGTACCGGCGTCAAGGACCTGGGAGGCCTGTGATGAAGATTCGAAGTCGTCTGTTCTTCATGCTGCTGACCGCCTGGCTGTGCGCCTGCAGCGGCAGTGCCCATGCGCAGCTCGTCATCAGCGACAACCTGACCGGTGCCTCCTCGGCCTACAACTGGCGGGCCCTGAACGGCGCCTGCCTGACGGCCGGCAACAACTCGGGCTCGATCCCGGCCTGCACGGGTCTGGCCTACTACAGCGGCAAGACGTTGGTGGGCGGCGTCACCGGGCGGCTGCCCGATGCGGTGGGGCAGGGTGCGCTGCGCCTGACCAACGGCGACACCACGCTGAACGGCTCGAACGGCGACAACCAGACCGGCGCCGTGGTGTCGAACTTCACCTTCCCGTCGAACCAAGGCCTGCAGGTGACCTTCACCACCGTCACCTACGGCGGCGACGGCAACAACGGCACCGGCGCCGACGGCATCAGCTTCTTCCTCGCCGACGGCTCGCAGCCGCCCACGGTGGGCGCGCTGGGCGGCAGCCTGGGCTACAGCTGCTCCAACGTCAACGGCACCTACGACGGCGTGCTGGGCGGCTACATCGGCGTGGGCATCGACGAGTACGGCAACTTCTCCAACCCCGGCGACAACACCAACACCGGCCCCGGCTTCCGGGCCGGCCGCATCTCGCTGCGCGGCGCCGGCAGCACGGCCTGGAGCTGGCTCAACGCCAACTACCCGACGCTGTACCCGGGCTCGCTGAGCGGCGGCAGCCGCGCCAATGCGGTGCGCAACACCTGCCGCACCGGCTACCTGTGGAACTACAGCGGCGGCACGGTCACCGACGCCAACGGCAGTTCGATCGCCAACCAGTCGCAGACGACGCAGGCGCTGGCCTACAACTACGGGCTGGCGGCCTACAACACCCTTCCGGCAGGCACCTCGATCTCCAACCAGGAGGGCGTGAACTACCCGCTGCGCACGCAGGCCGTGCCCATCACCTACAGCCTGACGATCACGCCGAACGGCCTGCTCAGCCTGAGCTACAGCATCAACGGCGGCGCGGCCCAGCAGGTGCTGAACAACCAGTCGATCACGGCCGCCAACGGGCCGCTGCCGGCCTCGTTCCGCTTCGGCTTCTCGGCCGGCACCGGCGGCAGCAACAACGTGCACGAGATCACCTGCTTCAAGGCCGCGCCGGTGAACCAGGCGCAGAGCTCGGCCGGCACCAACGTGCAGCAGTCGGCGCGGGTGCAGACCGGCTCGCAGGTGTACCTGGCCTACTACCACCCGGGCAACTGGTGGGGCGCCCTGACGGCGCAGGACCTGCTGTACGACCCCAGCACCGACATCGTGTCGATCAACCCGGTGGCGGCCTGGGATGCCAGCTGCGTGCTCACCGGCGGCAGCTGCCAGGCCACCGGCAGCAGCAACACCGCCCAGGCGCCGAACAGCCGCGCCATGCTGACCTGGGGCGGCAGCGGCGGGATCCCGTTCGAATGGTCCAGCCTGAGCCCGGCCCAGCAGGCCACCCTGACCGCCGGCGACAGCAGCGTCACCAGCAACCGGCTGCAGTTCCTGCGCGGCGACCGCAGCAACGAGCTCACCAACACCGGCAGTGGCAGCTTCCGCCCGCGCGCCGGCGTGCTGGGCGACATCGTCGACTCCAGCCCGACCTGGGTCGGGCCGCCGCAATCGCCCTACACCGGCCCCTGGGCCGACGCGTTGTACCCGGCGGCCACCGCGCCGGAGGGCAGCGGCCAGACCTACGCCACCTTCCAGGGCACTTCGGGCGCGGGCGCGCGCCAGAACGTGGTGTATGCCGGCGCCAACGACGGCTTCCTGCATGGCTTCCGCACCGGCGCTGCGGGCTCCGCGGCGCCGAACGACGGCCGCGAGGTGCTGGCCTACATGCCATCCACCGCGCTGGCGACGATCCATTCCACCACCGCGGCGCTCGACTACAGCGCGCCGCAGTACTCGCACAACTTCTACGTCAATGCCACCCCGGGCAGCGGCGACCTCTACTACAACGGCGCCTGGCACACCTGGCTGGTGGGCGGCACCGGGGCGGGCGGCAATGCCGGCGGCGCGATCGGCAACAAGACCAGCACGGCGGTGGGCAACCTGTTCGCGCTGGACATCACCGACCCCAGCCAGTTCAACGAAGCCAACGCCGGCAGCCTGGTGCTGGGCGACTGGACCTCGGCCAGCATCACCTGCAGCAACGTCGCCAACTGCGGCAACAGCCTGGGCAGCATCGCGGGCACGCCGGTGATCCGGCGCCTGCACAGCGGCCAGTGGGCCGTGTTGTTCGGCAACGGCCTCAACAGCGCCACCGGCACCGCCGGTCTGTTCATCATGCTGGTCGATCCGGCAACCGGCGCGCGCAGCTTCCGTTTCATCGATACCGGCGCCAGGCCCACGGTCGCCGGCGCGGCCAAGAACGGCATCGCCTACGTCACGCCGGCCGATCTGGACGGCGACCACATCACCGACTACGTCTACGCCGGCGACGCCTGGGGCAACGTCTGGCGCTTCGACCTGACGAGTGCCACGCCCAGTGCCTGGTCGGCTTCGAGCACACCGCTGTTCAGCACCGGTGCTCAGCCGATCGCGACCAAGGTGGCCGTGGCCGCCGTGCCCGGCATCGGCCCGCAGGGCCAGGTCGGCGTGGTGGTGGCCTTCGGCACCGGGCGCCAGCTGCCGCAGACGCTGTCCAGCGCCGCGAGCTACGAGACGGCTGCCCAATCGCTGTACGGCGTGTGGGACTGGAACATGGCGGGCTGGAACGCGCTGGCCGGCGCGGCTGCGCAGTACGCCAGCCTGGCGGCGCCGCAATCGGTGAGCAGCGCGAACCTGCTGACGCAGACCGTGACGGCCACCGTGGCCGGCAGCGGCGCCATCTCGGGCTACCGCACCGTCAGCTCGGCCAACGTGTGCTGGAAGGGCTCGACCGCCTGTGCCACCGGCAACACCCAGTTCGGCTGGCAGCTGGCCCTGCCGGCGAGCCAGGAACAGGTGATCTACAACCCCGTCATCGCCTACGGCATGTTCATCGTCAACACCACGATCCCCACCGTGACGAATGCGCTGACCTGCAGCAACCAGCCGGCGTCGGGTTACACGATGGCGGTCACCATGGGCAGCGGCGGCTCGGCGACGAGCTCGTTCTTCGCCGACCCCAACAACAACTTCGTCACCCTCAATGGCGGCATCGTCAGCGGCATCGGCCTGAGCGCGACCGGCTCGCCGTCCATCGTCACGGCGCGGCAGAAGCCCTACCTGGTGCAGCAGACCGTGGGAGGTACCGGCGTGGTCACGCAGATCAACCCGGCGGCCAATGGCACCGGCTCGCGCGTGACCTGGATCCAGCTGCGGTGAAGCCGATGACGACCCTGCCTGCCTCCTCCCCGCGCCGCCACCGCCGCGGCTTCACGCTGATCGAGCTGATGGTGGTGGTGGCCGTGGCCGCGCTGCTGGCCACGGTGGCCTACCCGTCGTACGTGAACCAGGTGCGCAAGTCGCGCCGGGCCGACGCCAAGACGGCGCTGCTCGACCTGGCGGCGCGCCAGGAGCGCTACTTCAGCATCAACAACTCGTACACCAGCAGCGGCACCAACCTCGGCTACGCCGGCGCATTTCCACAGAACGTGCTGACCGGCAGCACCGCGTACTACCAGATCAACGTCACCGCCGCATCGGCCACCGCCTACACGCTGGCGGCCACGCCCATCGGCGACCAGACCGCCGACCCCTGCGGCTCGTACGGGCTGGACCAGTCCGGCACGCAGACCACCGCGGGCGGCACGTTGAGCGCGGCGAGCTGCTGGTAGCGACTCCCGGCTCAGCAGCCAACCGAGGGCGGTGCGCGCCCGAAGAGCGCCGCTGCCGTGCAAGGCTGCGCGAGGGTTGCCTCAGCCCGCAGGCCTGGGAGCTGGGTCGCACCTTGGGTTGTGTCGGTCGCTGGGGTGCTCGACCCGACCCTCCGATCGCCGACGATCCCTCGGAGCGTGCGATGACCCGTCGCACCCCGGCAGCGCTGGTTCGTTGATCCCCGCAGCTGACGATCGCTATCCCCACAGCCGACGCAAGGTCCCAAGGCAAAGCGGCCCCGCCCGAGGGGCGAGGCCGCTGGTCGTGACGGGCTCGAGGGGTCAGGGGCAGAGTACCGCCGACCCCGGTGGGCTCGAAGCGACGATGGCCTGCGACAGGGTCGTGGCCAGCCCACTCGGAGAGGTGATCGTCATCGTGAGGGTGCCGCTGGTCACACCGGAAGCAAAGGCGTAGTTGATGGACGCCCCGCTGGGTGCGCTGGTGCTCGGCACCGGTGAGCCGCCTGCCAGGGAAACCGTCAATCCGGTCGTGGCCGAGACCGAGATCGTGCTGCCCGCGGCCACGGGGTTGAGCGCGGTCGGATTGGCATCGCTGACCAGGAAGGAAATCACGCCGCTGGTGACGCCGCCCACATACAGCACTGCGCCGCCGACCGGGTAGTAGGTCGAGGTGATCGGGTTTCCGCTCGCGTCGTAAGCGGGCGCGCTGACGCTGTTCGGGCGCAGCAGCGTCAGGCTCGGGCAGCTGCCCGAGCTCACCGCGGAGCCCCCTGGCCACTGAGAGCCCGAGGACGGACCCCACACCGGCCGCGCCGCGGAGGTCGAGAAGATGGTCTCCACCGCTCGCCGCACATACGCCTTGCCCCAGCTGCCCGTGCAGGTGCCGGGCTGGATGGGGACGCTGACGTCCGGAGCCAGCGAGGCCGGCAACGCGGACGGGTTGCAGGCGCTGCTGCCGCTGGGGCTCTGGGTGACGTACTGGTTGTTCGGCGATGAGCCGAACTGGCCGTTGAACAAGGTGTCCAGATAGGGGTTGCCCAGATCCTGGAACAACTCGCCGCTGTCGTAGACGTTGTTGCCGTTGGCATCGATGAACGACTTTTCGCCCAGCGCGTAGGCCAGCACCGTGATGCGGCCGTCGGCGGGCCGTGGCTGGGCGGTCTGGAACTGGGCCGTGGCGCTGGATAGCCCGTTGGTGCTGGCAGTGAACGTGACCGCCTGCACCTGCCCGCCCTCGGCCACGAAGTTGACCGCGGTACCGTCGGGGACCGGGTTGCCCAGGCGATCGGAGGCGATGATGGTGTAGCTGTTGCTGGTGCCGTCGCGGTTGTAGCCTTCGACGTTGATCTGCCTCTGCGACAGCGAGAAGTTCTGCTCCGAGGGCAGGCCGACCGCGACCGCCAGGTTGCTGGACACGGTACTGATGCCGCCGGACAGCGACGCAGTGACGCGCACGGGCGTCGGCACGGTGCCCGAGTTCACGAGCGCCGTGACCCGTCCGTTGCTGTCCGTCGTCTGGTTGATCGGCACCTGACCCCCGTTGAGGGTGAGCCCGCCGGCGAACGTCGACAGGTTCATGCTGACCACCTGCCCAGGCAGGGCATTGTTGGCGGCGTCGTTGACCTGGAACACCACCTGGGACGACGTGGTCAGGCCGGTGCTCTGCAGATAGATCGTCTGGGGGGTCGCGCTGACGAAGACGATGTTGTTGGCCTGCGGCGAGCTCAGGTACAGCTGCAGCGCTTGCTGGGCCGAGGTGCCCGAGATCGAAGCGGTCAGGGTGTCGGCCGACAGCGTGGAGCCACAGCCGCCGGTGTCCTTGTAGGTCAGCGTGACCGGGCTCGACGTGGCACTGACCGTGGCGGGAGAGATCGTGGCCTTGCCGGCTGCCACACATGCCGATGCCACCGACAGCGTCACCGGGGTGGCCGAACTGGCGCCCGACAGACCGACGGTGAGGATCGTCTGGCCGTAGGCGCTGAGCGGGGTGGCGGAGGCGCTTCCCGTGGCGGTCGTGAACGACGTGATGGTGGCCGTGGTCGCCACCAGGCTGAAGCCTACCGAGCCGGTGACGAGGGTGGTACCCACGGTCGCCGTGGCGACCACGGTGTCGGCGCCCGAGGTGCTGGACGGCGAGGGCGACAGCGTGACGGTGGCGACGCCACTGGCGTTGGTCAGCGCAGTCGGCGAGCTGAAGGTGCCGAGCTTGTTGGTCGACGTGAACGACACCACGAGGTTGGCGGCCGGCTGGCCCGTGGCATCGAGGGCGGTGGCCGTCACGGTCACGGGCGCCGCGCTCGACACCGTGGAATTGGAGAGCGTGACGCTCAGGCTCGCGGCGGCCCCGGTGCCGGTGCCGGGGCTCGGGGTGCTGCCCGAGCCGCTGCCCGGGCCGAACCCGCTGGTGCCCGATCCGCTGCCCCCGCCGCCGCAGGAGGCCAGGGCCAGCAGCGCCAGCAGGGAGACGAAACGCTTGAGGACGGTCATGGTCGGCATTTCCTGCGTCGGTGCACGGTGCTCAGCGCGCCGCCGAGCGGTCGGTGACGATCTTGGGCGTGATGAACATCAGCAGCTCGGTGCGCGCCGTGCTGCGCGTGTTGTTGCGGAACAGCGCCCCCACGTAGGGGATGTCGCCCAGCAGCGGCACCTTGTTCACGTTGTCGCGCTCGGTCTGGGTGAAGATGCCGCCGATGACCACCGTGCCGCCGTTCTCGACCAGCACCTGCGTCATCACGTGCTTGGTGTCGATGGCCGGGCCGGCGGCGGTGGACAGCGTGCTCACGCTGTCCTTGCTGACGTCGACGTCGAGGATGACGTTGCCCTCGGGCGTGATCTGCGGCGTCACCTCGAGCTTGAGGTTGGCCTTGCGGAACTGCACCGACGTGGCGCCGCTGGAGGTGGCGGCCTGGTAGGGCAGCTCGGTGCCCTGCTCGATGAGCGCCTTCACCTGGTCGGCCGTGATCACGCGCGGGCTCGACACGATCTTGCCCTTGCCCTCGGTCTCCAGGGCCGACAGCTCGAGGTTCAGGAACCGGTTGGCCGAGGCGCCGAACAGCGACAGCGCGAACGTGGCCGCCGAAGCGCCGAGCGAGCTGGTGTCGGCCGGCAGGTTCACGAACTGGGTGTTGGTGTAGGTGCTGGTGGCGTTGGGCTGGTTGGTCTGCGAGCCGATCGCCGCGTAGTTGCCGCCGATGGTCACGTAGTTGCCCCCGCCCACGCCGTAGCCGGGCGTGCCGCCGCGCACGCCGCGCAGGTCGGAGCCGCCGAGCTTGACGCCGAGCGAGCGGCCGAAGCTGTCGTCGGCCTCGACGATGCGGGCCTCGATCAGCACCTGGCGCACCGGGATGTCGATCTTGGCGATCAGCGCCTGCACCTCCTCGAGCTTGCTCGGGATGTCGTTGACGAAGAGCTGGTTCGTGCGCGGCTCGGCGAACACGCTGCCGCGCGCGGTGAGGATGCGCGAGGCCTGCCCGCCGGCGCTGCCGCCACCACCGCCGGCGCTGCCGCCGCGGCCCGTGACCGATTGCCCCAGCAGCTGCTGCGCCACCTCGGCCGCCTTGGTGTAGTTGAGCTGGAACGACTGCGTGCGCGTGGGCTCCAGGTCGGCCACCTTCTTCTTGGCCTCGAGGTCGGCCTGCTCCTTGGCGGCCAGCTCGTCCTTGGGCGCGATCCACAGCACGTTGCCGTTCTTGCGCACGCCCAGGCCCTTGGCCTGCAGGATGATGTCCAGCGCCTGGTCCCAGGGCACGTCCTTCAGGCGCAGGGTGACGGTGCCGGTGACGCTGTCGCTGGTGACGACGTTGAAGTTGGTGAAGTCGGCGATCACCTGCAGCAGCGCCCGCACCTCGATGTTCTGGAAGTTCAGGCTCAGCTTCTCGCCGCTGAAGCCCTGGCCCTGCGTCAGCTTGTTGGGGTCGATCTTGGCCGGGCGCACCTCGAGCACGAACTGGTTGTCGCTCTGGTAGGCGCTGTGCTGCCACACGCCCGTGGGCTCGACCACCATGCGCACGTTGTCGCCGTCCTGGTAGGTGGAGATGGTCTTGATCGGCGTGCCGAAGTCGGTCACGTCGAGCTTGCGGCGCAGGGCGTCGGGCAGCGTCGAGCGCTGAAACTCGACCACCAGCGACTGGCCCTGCTGCCGGATGTCCACGCCCACCTGGGTGCTGGGCAGCGTGACGATGACGCGCCCGGCGCCGTCGGGGCCGCGGCGGAAATCGATGTCGCGCAGGGACTCGCTGACGGCGTTCTGGGCCGGCGCGAACTGCGTCGGCGGCGCCGCGGCGGCGGCGCCGGTGCCGGCCACGTCCAGCACCAGCAGCAGGGCCTTGCCCTGCAGCTGCGCGCGGTAGCCCGAAGCCTGCTTGAGGTTGAGCACCAGGCGCGACCGGTCGCCCGCCTCGGCGATGCTGACCGAGCGCAGGTTGCCCTGGTTGATGTCGACGCTGTTGCGGCCCACGCCGTTGGTGACGCCCGGCAGGTCGATCGCGATCCGCGGCGGCGACTGGACCGAGAACCCGGTGGGCACCGAGGCCAGCGGCTGCGACAACTCGACGCGCACGACCTCGGTGCCCGACTGTTGGCTCGTGGTGATGGACTGGATCGCGTTTTGCGCCCAGGCCGGGATCGGGCCCAGCAGCGCGCCGACGGCGGCAAGGGCAGCAGCGGCGGCTCGCCAATGGAACATGTTTCGGGTCTCCTGCATCACGGGGCTGCCTCGCCGGGGGGTCCTCATCGCGCCTTCTCCTGCAACTGCAGCGAGGCCGGGCGCTCGATCCATTCGCCGGTGGCGTCCTGCACGATCTCGCGCAGGTCGACCTCGGTCTCGGCGATCTTGGTCACCCGGCCGTAGTTCTGGCCCAGGTAGTCGCCCACCTTGACCTGGTAGAGCAGGTTGTCCACCTTGAGGATGGCCGAGGGCTGCCCGTTCTTCATCACGCTGCCCACCATGGTCATGCTGTCCAGCGGATAGGCCTCCAGCGGCTCCTTGCGCCGGTTCATCTCGGCGGCCAGCAGCGAATTGGGCTGTCGCGCTTCCTGCTTCAGGGCCACGGTCAGCTTCTGGGTGCTGAAGGGATCGACCGCCTGCGCCTCGACATAGGGGGCGGGATCGAACTGCTTCGGTGGCTGCAGCGGCTTGACGCTGGGCTTGACCTCGCGCCGCTGCTGGTCCATCCAGGAGCGCAGCTCGTCCTGGTCGCCGCTGCAGGCGGCCAGCAGCAGGGTGCAGGCCAGCAGCGCCGCGGCGGGGCGGGGCAGGCGGCGGCTCACCGCGCACCTCCGGCCTTCTTGGCCGCGTCGGCCGCGGCCTTGCGCTGCTCGGCGATCTCGGCCGCGTCGAGGTAGCGGTAGGTGCGCGCGGTGGCGTCCATGGTGAGCTGGCCGTTGAGGTCCTTGCTGGCCTGGGTCAGGCTCAGGTCCTGCAGCGTGACGATGCGCGACAGGTTCGCCACGTCGGCGGCGAAGGCCCCAATGTCGTGGTACCGGCCGCTGACGCGGATGGTGATGGGCAGCTCGGCGTAGTAGTCCTTGACCTGCACCTGGCCCGGCCGGAACAGCTCGAATTGCAGCCCGCGCCCGAGCCCGGCCTGGTTGATGTCGGACAGCAGGGCGTCCATCTCGGCCTTGCCCGGCAGCTGCTTCTCGAGCTGCGTCACGTACTCCTGCACCTGCAGTTTCTGCTTGCGCAGCTCGCCCAGGTTCACCGCCTGCGCGAGCCGGTTGCGGTAGTCGGCCTTCAGCTTGGGCTCCATCTGGCGCGCCGCGTCGAGCTCGTCGTTGGCGCCGGAGACGATGAAGAACCAGCCGGCAACGATCACGGCCACGGCGGTGGCGATCCAGGCTGCCACCTTGGGCAGCAGCGGCCACTGCCCCGGCTCGCTCGGGTTCAGGCCCCGGAACTGCGACGCCGCCTGGTCCAGGAAGCTGGTGACGTCGAAGGAGGAAACGGTCGAGTTCTTGGCCATGGTTGCCTCAGCCCGCCTTGGCATGCGCCGCCGAGGCGGGCGCCGACGCCGACGCGGCCGCGCCCTGCACGCGCTTGAGCGTGACGCGCATCGAGAAATCGAACAGCCGGCGCTGGTCGCGGCTGGCGGCGGTGGCGGTGCTGGCCTTGATCTCGACCAGCTCGGGCCGCTCGAGCCACTGCGAGTTGTAGAGCGTGTTGCGCAGGAACTCCGAGACGCGCTCGTTGGTCTGCGCCACGCCGTTGATCAGCACCACCTGCCCGGTCTGCTTGATGGAGGTCAGGTACACGCCTTCGGGCGTCTGGCGCACCAGCTCGTTGAGCAGGTGGACGGGTGTGTTGCGGTCGGTCTGCAGGTCTTCGACGGCCTTCTGCCGGGCCTTGAGCGCATCGATCTCGGTGCGCAGGTTGGCGATGTCCTTGATCTGCGTGTCCAGGCGCGCGATCTCGGTCTTGAGGTAGCCGTTGCGCGCGTCCTGGGCCGAGGCCAGCTCCTGCAGCACCGAGTACCACACGCCCACGGCGACGGCTCCCACGGCGGCGCAGGCGCCCAGGCTGATGAAGAAGGCCCGCTTGCGCTGACGCCGCCTTTCCTCGCGGTGCGGCAGCAGGTTGATCAGGATCACTGCACGAACCTCCGCATCGCCAGGCCGCAGGCCGTGAGGTATGACGGAGCCTCGCGGCGGACGCGGCTCTCGCGCACGGCCGATCCCAGCTGCATCTGGTCGAAGGGGTTGACGACGCTGGAGGCGAAGCCGGTGAGATCGGTGACGCGGTCCTTCAGGCCCGGCAGCGTGGCCGTGCCGCCGGCCAGCATCACGTAGTGCACCTTGTGATGCGGCGTGCTGGTGAAGAAGTACTGCAGCGCACGTCCGATCTCCTGCGACAGGCTGTCCACGAACGGCGCGAGGATGACGCTCTCGTAGTCCTCGGGCAGGTCGCCGCTGAGCTTCTTGGCTTCGGCCTCCTCGAACGAGAAGCCGTACTGGCGCGAGATCAGCTGCGTGAGCTGCGAGCCGCCGAAGGCCTGGTCGCGGTCGTACAGCATCTCGTCGTCGCGCAGCACCTTCAGGCTGGTGGTGTCGGCCCCGATCTCGAACAGCGCCACCAGCGCGTCGCGGCCCTCGTTGGGCAGGCCCGAGACGATGCGGCTCATGGCCAGGCGCGAGGCGTGCGACTCGATGTCGAGCACGGCCGGCTTCAGGCCCGCGGCCTCGGCCAGGGCCTGGCGGTCCTGCACGCGCTCGCGGCGCGAGGCGGCGATCAGCACCTCCACGTCGCCGGCCGAGGTGGGGCTGGGTCCGATGACGCAGAAGTCCAGGCTCACCTCGTCGAGCGAGAACGGGATGTACTGGTTGGCCTCGGACTCGACCTGGATCTCCATCTCTTCTTC
>JAGWLO010000041.1 GCA_028872015.1 Burkholderiales bacterium
ACCCAACGCACCGCGCGCAGCGCGCGAGCCCGCGCCCGCCATGCCGCGCGCCGCGACGTGCCGGTGCTGCGCGAGGAGATGCAGCTCGCCGACGCGCTGGCGCTGGCCCCGGCGGCCGGGCCCGCTGCCCCAGCCGCCGGGCCCGGGTCCGCGCCGGCCGCGCCGGCCACGCACCACGAACAGATCGAGATGCTGAGCGAGCTGCGTTCGATGCGCGGCCTGATCGAGCAGCGCTTCGGCGCGCTGGCCTTCATGGAGAAGCTGCAGCGCCAGCCGCGGCAGGCGCAGCTGGCGCAGCGGCTGCTGGACGCCGGCTTCTCGCCGGCCCTGATCCGCAAGCTGCTGCAGAGCCTGCCGGCCGAGGGCGACGAGGGCGCCTGGGCCGCCAGCGTGCTGGAGCGCAACCTGGGCACCGGCGAGCGCGAAAGCCCGCTCGAGGATGCCGGCGGCGTGTACGCCCTGATCGGCGCCACCGGCGTGGGCAAGACCACCAGCACGGCCAAGCTGGCCGCCGCCTTCGCCACCCGTCACGGCGCGGCCAACCTGGGCCTGGTCACGCTCGACGCCTACCGGGTGGGCGCCCACGAGCAGCTGCGCACCTACGGCCGCATCCTGGGCGTGCCGGTGCACACCGCGCACGACCGCGCCTCGCTCGAAGACCTGCTCGACCTGCTGGCCGGCAAGCGGATGGTGCTGATCGACACCGCCGGCATGGCCCAGCGCGACAGCCGCACCCGCGAGCTGCTGGACATGCTGTCGCACCGTGCGATCAACCGGCTGCTGGTGATCAATGCCTCGGCCCAGGGCGAGACGATCGAGGACCAGCTGGCCGCCTACGCCGCCGGCAACTGCCGCGGGCTGGTGCTGTCCAAGCTGGACGAGGCCGTGAAGCTGGGCCCGGCGCTGGACGCGATGATCCGCCACAAGCTCAAGGTGCTGGCGGTGGCCAACGGCCAGCGCGTGCCCGAGGACTGGCACCGCCTGTCGGCCCACGCGCTGGTGCAGCGCGCGCTGCGCAGCACGGCGGCGCCTGCCTGGCGCCTGGACGATGGCGACGTGGGACTGATCTTCGCCGGCCTGCCCGCGCTGCCGTCGCTGCCCGCCTTCCCGGCCGCCGCCGCGGCCCTGCACGCCTGAGCCCCGGAGCCGCCCCGATGCGCGACTTCTACGCTGCCTCCGACCGCATGCCGCTGGACCAGGCCGACGGCCTGCGGCGCCTGTTCGCCGGCCGCCGCGACCACCTGCTCGCCCTGGCTGCCAACCCGCATGTGGCCTTCAGCGCCAGCGTGCTGGACCGCCTGGCCGCGGTGCTGGCAGCCCAGGGGCGCGAGGTGCTGGTGGTCGATGCCGCCGGCACCTCGCCGCCGCCGCACGAGCTGGCCGGGGTGGACCTGGCGGCCTGCGTCGAGCCGATCGCGCCCCGGGTGTCGTACCTGGCCGCGCGCGGCCTGCCGCTGGCCTGGGTGGACACGCGCGGCGGTGCCGGCGGCTTCATCGACGCCGTGCAGCGCGCGGCGCCGCAGGCCGAGGTGATCCTGCTGCATGCCGACGGCCCCGAGCTGGCGCGCCTGCTGAAGCACCGCGCCGCGCGCCCGCTGCTGATCGGGGCCGACCACCCCGACAGCATCAAGCTGGCCTACGCCAACGCCAAGCTGCTGGTGCGGCGCTGCGGGCTGATGACCTTCGACCTGCTGCTGGCCGCGCCGCCGCAATCGCCCCGGCTGGCGGCGATCGTCGCCAGCCTGGCCGGCTGCGCCGAGAGCTTCCTGGGCGCGCTGCTGCGCCACAGCGCCGTGGTCGACCCCGCCGGCGATGCCGCCGCGCCGGCCGATGCGCCGCTGCAGCAGCTGCTGACGGCCCAGTTCGCGCTCGACGACGCCCCGCTGCCCACCCACGGCTACGGCCTGCCGTCCGCCCCCGCCGCGCTGCGCCGCCCCGTCCCCGGCCCGGCCAGCGCCGCCTTCAGCCCCGCCCATTCCTAGAGGCCCAACATGTACACCGCCAAGGGACAACTCGACGCCGGCGTGCTGCTCAAGCAGTACCAGCCGCTGGTGCGGCGCCTCGCGCACCAGATGATCGCCAAGCTGCCGGCCAACGTCGAGCTCGACGACCTGATCCAGGTCGGCATGATCGGCCTGAGCGATGCGCTGTCGCGCTTCGACGCCGCGCAGGGCGTGCAGTTCGAGACTTTCGCCACCCAGCGCATCCGCGGCGCCATGCTCGACGAGCTGCGCGGCAACGACTGGATGAGCCGGGGCGACCGCCGCCACCAGCGCAGCATCGAGGCCGCCGTGCACAAGCTCGAGCAGCGCAACGGCCGCGCGCCCAGCGAAGGCGAGATCGCGCGCGAGATGGGCCTGAGCCTGACCGACTACCAGGAGCTGCTGGGCAAGGTGCGCGGCACCCAGCTGATCTACCTGGAGGACATGAGCGGCAGCGAAGGCGACGACGACTACCTCGACCGCCACGTGAGCGATGCCGACGCCAACCCGATGGCGCGGCTGCAGGACCAGCGCATGCGCGAGGCCCTGGTCGAGGCGATCAAGAACCTGCCCGAGCGCGAGCAGTTCGTGATGAGCATGTACTACGAGCAGGACATGAACCTGAAGGAGATCGCGGCCGTGCTCGGCGTCACCGAGAGCCGCGTCTGCCAGCTGCACAGCCAGTCCATCGCCCGCCTGCGCACGCGGCTGCGGGCCTGGTAGGCCCGCCGCCGGCCGAGGACCTGCGCATGAACATGCTGACCCTGCGCCGCCGCGGCGCCGCCCTGCCGGCACCGCCCGCCGGGCCGGACCCTGGCCCCGACGCCCGCCACGCCCTGGGCGTGGTGGCCGCGTTCGCGCAGCAGGCTTCGGCGCTGGGCCGCGAGGCCGCCGAGGTGCGCGGCGTGCTCGACGACACGCACCGGATCGCCGGCGCCCAGGGCACGGCGGTGCAGGCGCTGGCGCAACAGCTGCAGCAGGTGGTGGCGGCGCAGCACGGCATCGCCGACGAGACCGGCCGCGGCCTGCAGGCCGTGGGCGACGTGGCCGCGGCGGTGCAGGGGGTCAGCACCGAGGTCGGCGGCATCGTCGAGACGCTGCGCCAGGTGGCCGACGCGGCGGGCCAGATCACGCAGATCGCGCTGCAGACGCGCCTGGTCGCGTTCAACGCCTCGGTGGAAGCCAAGCGCGCCGGCGAGGCCGGGCGGGGCTTCGGCGTCGTGGCCGACGCGGTGAAGGCCCTGGCTGGCCAGGTCGAGAGCTCGTCCAAGCAGATCATGGGCACGGTGGAGCGGCTGGACGGCCGCATCGCCGCGCTGGCGCGCGAGATCGGGCACGCCCCGGGTCGCGGCAGCGCCGGCTCGGACCCGCCGGGGGCCGTGCACCGCGCGCTGGACGCCGTGGCCGCGGGCGTGCAGCGCATCCACCAGGCCAGCCAGGCCAGCCGCGAAGTGTGCGGCGGCCTGACCGCGCAGATCACGGCCATCGACGCCGAGATGGGCCGCACCACCACGGCGCTGGACTCGGCGCTGGCGCGCACCGAGGCGCTGCTGCGCATTTCCGAGCAGCTGATCGAGCACGTGGCCGACTGCGGCGTCGAGACCGAGGACACGCCCTACATCCGCGCCGCCCAGCAGGCGGCGGGCCGCATCGCCGCGCTGCTGGACGAGGCCCTGCGCAGCGGCGCGATCGGCAGCGCCGACCTGTTCGACGAGCACTACCAGCCCGTGCCCGGCAGCGCCCCGGCGCAGCACCTCAGCCGCCACGCGAGCCTGGCCGAGCGCCTCTTCCCGCCGGTGCAGGAAGAGATGCTGGGCCTGTCAGACAAGGTGGTGTATTGCATCGCGGTCGACCGCAACGGCTACGTCGCCTGCCACAACCGGCAATACAACCACCCGCAGCGTCCGGGCGACGTGGTCTGGAACACCGCGCATTGCCGCAACCGGCGCATCTTCAACGACCGCACCGGCCTGGCCTCGGCGCGCAACCAGCGGCCCTTCCTGCTGCAGACCTACCGCCGCGACATGGGCGGCGGGCAGTTCGTGGTGATGAAGGAGGCCGCCGCGCCGATCACCGTGGCCGGCCGCCACTGGGGCGGCCTGCGGCTGGCCTTCAAGTTCTGAGGCCCGCCGGCGCCACCACCAGCTCGCCGCTGCGCCCCGGCACCGCGCCCCAGGCCAGCGGCAGCGCGGGCAGGCCGATCCCGTCGTTCGCCGCGTGCAGGCCGGCCAGCGTGGTCAGGGTGTGGCCCTGCACACGCCAGCCGTCCAGCAGTGCCTCGAAGGCCGGCGCCAACAGGCCGCCTTCGAGCTCGGCATGCAGCGTGTAGACCTGGTCGCGGTCGGGCTCGGCCTCGGTACGGCGCAGCAGGGCCTGAGCGACGTCGCTTTCGGTGATGCGCCGCGCGCCGGCCTCGGTGCCGATCAGCTCGTCCAGCGTCGGCAGCGTGGTTGGCCATTGCACATGGGCCAGCGTGCGGCCCTCGACCACGGGCCGGTAGGGGCCGGAGCCACGGCCGTCGCTGGCCCAGGCCAGGCCCCAGTCGTCCAGCTGCTGCAGCGCGGTGGCGTTCATCTGCCAGCCGGCGGCGCCGTGGGTGGCGGGCGCGGCGCCGAAGATGTCGCCGAAGCGTTGCCAGGCCAGCGCCATCTGGGCCCGCGTCCAGGCCGCGTCCCGCGTGCGCACGCCGTCCTGCCACACCACGTGGTCCCAGCAGTGGATGCCGCACTCGTGCCCGGCGTCGCGCGCGGCCCGCATCTCGGCCGCGGCGCGCCGTCCGATGTCGGGCGCCGGCAGCAGCACGCCGTACATCAGCGTGCGCAGGCCGTAGTGCCGGGTGACCGAGGTGCGCGAGACCTTGCCCAGGAAGCCCGGCCGCAGCACCCGCTTCAGCGCCCAGCCGGTGTGATCGGGCCCGAGGCTGAACAGGAAGGTGGCCTGCAGCCCGCGCCGCGCCAGCAGCTGAAGCAGCCGCGGCACGCCTGCGCGCGTGCCGCGCAGCGTGTCGACGTCGACCTTGAGCGCGATCGTCGCCACGCGCCGGCCGTCAGTGGGCCGATTCGGTGAGCAGGCGCGCCTGCGCCACCTGGTGCCGGTACGACTCGAAGATGCGGCGCAGCGCGGTGGCCATGTCGACCTGCGGCGCCCAGCCCAGCGTGGCCATCGTGTCGCTGATCTTGGGCAGGCGGTTCTGCACGTCCTGGTAGCCCTGGCCGTAGAAGCTGCCCGAGCTGGTTTCGACGATCCGGCTCTTCGCCGCCGAATCGGCGTATTCGGGGTAGTCGGCGGCCATCGCCAGCATCATCTCGGCGAGCTCGCGCACGGAGTAGTTGTTGGCCGGGTTGCCGACGTTGAAGATGCGGCCGCTGGCCACGCCGCCCTCGTTGCCGATGATCTTGACGAGCGCGCTGATGCCGTCGCTGACGTCGGCGAAGGCGCGCTTCTGGGCCCCGCCGTCGACGAGCTGGATCGGCTCGCCGCGCACGATCTGGCCCAGGAACTGGGTCACCACGCGCGAGCTGCCTTCCTTGGTGTCGAAGATCGAGTCCAGGCCCGAGCCGATCCAGTTGAAGGGCCTGAACAGCGTGTAGTTCAGGCCCTGCTCCTGGGCATAGGCGTGGATCACGCGGTCCATCAGCTGCTTGCTGCAGGCGTAGATCCAGCGCGGCTTGTTGATCGGGCCGTAGACGAGGTGGCTGGTCTCGGGGTCGAATTCGGCGTCGGTGCTCATGCCGTAGACCTCGGAAGTCGAGGGGAACACCAGATGCTTCTTGTACTTGACCGCGGCGCGCACGATCGGCAGGTTGGCCTCGAAGTCGAGCTCGAACACGCGCAGCGGCTCGCGCACGTAGGTGGCGGGCGTGGCGATCGCCACCAGGGGCAGGATCACGTCGCACTTCTTGACGTGGTATTCGATCCATTCCTTGTTGATCGTGATGTCGCCCTCGAAGAAATGCATGCGCGGATGCTGGACCATCTCGCCCAGGCGGTTGGACGCCATGTCCATGCCGTAGACCTCCCAGTCGGTGGTCTCCAGGATGCGCTGCGTGAGGTGGTGGCCGATGAAGCCGTTGACACCGAGGATGAGGACTTTCTTCATGGGTGGGGTCTCGCGTGGGATTCGTCGATGAGGGTCGACAGGGCGTCCGCCGTGACGGCCCGGCCCTGGTCGAGGAGTTCGTGGATCAGGACGGCCTCGCCGTCGCCGCAGACGCCGACGATGCGCTCGCCGATGACGTGCAATCCGGGCGTTCGGCCACCGGTCTCGGGCGCGTGGCCGCCGAGGGGCCGGCGCGCACGCGCGACGACCAGCCGGTGCCCCGCGATCTCGGTGTAGGCGCCGGGGTAGGGCGGGGCGACGGCGCGCACCAGGTCGTAGACCCGCGCTGCCGGCTGCTGCCAGTCGATGCGCCCGTCCTCGGGCCGGCGGCCGCCGAAGTAGCTGCCGCCGGCGATGTCGTTGGGCCGGCGCGGCGCCTGGCCGGCCAGGATCGCCGGCAGGCTGCGCCACAGCACCTGCTCGGCGGCCACGGTCACCTTGTCGAACACCTGCGCGGCCGTGTCGTCGGGCAGGATGGGCACGGCCTGCTGGTCGACGATGGCGCCGGCATCGGGCTTGGCCACCATCTCGTGCAGCGTGGCGCCGGTCTCCGTGGCGCCCATCAGCACCGCCCAGTTGGTGGGCGCGCGGCCGCGAAACTGCGGCAGCAGCGAGCCGTGCAGGTTGTAGGCGCCCTGTCGCGCCAGTGTCAGCACCGTCGGCGGCAGCATGGCGCGGTAGTAGAAGCTGAAGAGCAGATCGGGCTGCGCGCGCCGAACCGCGGCTTCGAGCTCAGGTGATTTCGGGTCGTCGGCGTAGATCCAGGGCAGCCCCAGTTCGTCGGCGGTGTCGGCCACGCGGCGGAACCACAGCGTCTCGCCGGGGTGGTCGCGGTGGGTGGCCACGAGCACCACGTCCACCCCGCGCGCGCGCAGCACGCGCAGGCAGCGGTCGCCGACGTTGGAGTAGCCGAAGACGACGGCCCGCATCGCGCGCCGCTCAGGCACCGGCGTCGCCGCCTTGCTGCAGCACCGCGGCGATGCGGTAGCGCGGCCGGCTGCGCACCTCTTGCTGGATGCGGCCCACGTATTCGCCCATCAGCCCGATGCCGAAGAGCATGATGCCGGTGAGGAAGAACTGCAGCGCGAACAGCGTGAACACGCCTTCCACTTCGGCGCCGAGCACGAAGCGCCGCACCAGCAGCAGCAGGAACAGCGCGCCCGAGCCCAGCGCCAGCAGCATGCCGATGAGCGAGAACCACTGCAGCGGCACGATCGAGAAGCCGGTGACGAGGTCGAAGTTGAGCCGGACCAGCTTGTACAGCGAGTACTTCGACTCGCCCGCGAAGCGCTCTTCGTGGCTGACCTCGATCTCGGTCGGGCTGGCGGCGAAGGTGTAGGCCAGCGCCGGGATGAAGGTGTTGACCTCGCGACAGGCGTTCAGCGTGTCCACCAGGGCGCGGTCGTAGGCGCGCAGCATGCAGCCCTGGTCGGTCATCTGGATGCGGGTGATGTTCTCGCGCAGCCGGTTCATGGCCTTGCTGGCGATGCGGCGGAAGGCGCTGTCCTCGCGATGGCGGCGGATGGTGCCCACGTAATCATGGCCGGCGCGGATG
Source organism: Burkholderiales bacterium (assembly GCA_028872015.1). GTDB lineage: Bacteria > Pseudomonadota > Gammaproteobacteria > Burkholderiales > Burkholderiaceae_C > Rubrivivax. The sequence continues at coordinate 7,637 of JAGWLO010000041.1, forward strand.
GCGGCCACCAGGCGCGGGATCTCCTCGGGCGGGTTCTGCAGGTCGGCGTCGAGCGTGATGGTGATGGCGCCGCGCACCTGCTCGAAGCCGGCCATGATGGCCATGTGCTGGCCGAAGTTGCCGTTGAACAGCACCACGCGCGTCACGTCGGGCCGCAGCCGGTACTGCGCCGCCAGCATCTGCGGGCTGCGGTCGCGGCTGCCGTCGTTGACGAACACGATCTCGTAGGGCTCGCCCAGGCCGTCCAGCACCGGGTACAGGCGGTCGAACAGTGCCTGCAGCACCGCCTCCTCGTTGTAGACGGGGATGACGACGGACAGGGCGGGTGCGTTCAGCGCGACAGCGTTCGGCATGCGGCAGCGAGGTGGCGGCAGACGCGGTCGGGGTCGGCGTCGTCCATCTGCGGAAACAAGGGCAGGGTCAGGATGGCGCGGCCGATGCGCTCGGCCTGCGGCAGCTGGCCCTCGCGCCAGCCCAGTCCGCGGTAGAAGCTGAAGAGATGCAGTGCCGGGTAGTGCACGCCGGTGCCGATGCCGCGCTCGCGCAGCGCCTGCATCACCGCCGACCTTACGAGTCTGGGCCCGCCGGCCGGGCGTTCGGTCGGCAGCACGACCTGGAACATGTGCCAGTTGGTGATCGCGCCGGTGGCGTTCGTCGGCCGCGGCAGCTCGATGCCCAGGTCGGCCAGGCCGTGGCGCGCCGCGGCCTCGAAATAGGCCTGCGCCAGCTCGCCGCGCCGGCGCGTGATCGCGGCCAGCTGCGGCAGCTGGCCGAGGCCGATCGCGGCGTTGATGTCGGTGAGGTTGAGCTTGCCGCCGGGCTCGGCGACGTCCATGCCGTCCAGGCCCGATCGCACGACGCCCTGCAGCCGCAGCCGCTCGGCGCGCTCGGCCTCCTCGGGCGTGTTCATCACCAGGCAGCCGCCCTCGGCGCAGGTGATGTTCTTGTTGGCCTGGAAGCTGAAGCTGACGAGGTCGCCGAAGGCGCCGATGCGCCGGCTGCCTTGCTGGTCGCTCCAGCGCGCGTCGATGGCCTGGGCCGCGTCCTCGATCACGCGCAGGCCGTGCTTCGCGGCGATGGCGTACAGCCGGCCCATGTCCACCGGCAGGCCCGACAGGTACACCGGCATCACGGCGCGGGTGCGCGGCGTGATCGCGGCCTCGACCGCGCCGAGGTCGATGTTGCGCGTGCGCGGGTCCACGTCCACCAGCACCGGCCGGGCCCCCACGGCGACGATGACGTTGGCCGTGGCGACCCAGGTGATGGGCGTGGTGATGACCTCGTCGCCGGGGCCGATGCCGGCCAGGCGCAGCGCCACCTCCATGGTTGCCGTGCCGTTGGCGAAGCTGCGCACCGGCCGGCCGCCGAACAGCGTGGACAGCGCGGCCTCGAAGGCCTGCACCCTGGGGCCCGAGGTGATCCAGCCCGAGGCCAGCACGCGACCGACCTCGGCGATGGTGGCCGCGTCGATGTGCGGGCGCGTGAAGGGCAGGAAGTCGGTGGCACTCATGGTGGCAGCGGCGATTGTCAGCTACGCGACATCACGAACACGCCGGCCAGGATCAGTGCCATGCCGGCCCAGCGCATCGGGCCCAGCGCCTCGCCGAACAGCCACCAGGCGGCCATCGCGTTGACCACGTAGCCCAGCGAGAGCATCGGGTAGGCCAGCGAGACCTCCACCCGCGACAGGCCGACGATCCACACCCCGACGCTGACCACGTAGCAGGCCAGCCCAGCCACGATGGGGCCCTGCGCCAGCACGCGCAGCGCGGTCGGCAGCAGGGTGTCCCAGCCCACCGTCAGCGGGCCCAGCGGCCGCACCCCGGCCTTGAGCAGCAGTTGCGCGCCGGCATTCAGCAGCACGCCAGTGACGATGAGGGCGAAGGTGGACAGGTTCATCGGGCGGGTGGATCGAAGTTGGCCACGACGACGCGGCGCTCGTCCTGCGCCACCACGGCCATGGGCAGCTGGTCGCGCTGGAGCCGGGCGTAGGTGGGGTGCGACATCAGCGCCATCGCGTGCGGGCCCTGGCGCCAGATCTGTTCGAAAGCGGCCAGCGTGGGCAGCCACTTGGCCGGCTCCCGGCGCGTGCCGAAGGCCAGCTCGTCGGGCTTCTCGACCATGATCAGGGTGTGCCGCAGGTAGAAGGGCAGCGTGTGGTCGAGCAGCCGCACGCCGTAAAGCGGCATCTGCGGCGTGAGCACGGCCCGGATGGCCGGCACGAGGTCGGCGCCCGAGGCCGGCCGGCCGATGGTTTCGTGCCCGAGCAGGCCCAGCGTGGTGGCCCCGAAGAAGGCCAGCGCGTAGGCGCCGATGCTGGGCACCAGCGCGCCGCGGCGGTGCAGCCGCCAGGCCCCGGCCAGGCCCGCCGCCAGCAGCGCGCAGGCGGCCGCCAGCCACAGGCCGTAGGCGCGCAGCTGGGCGCCATCGGTGCCGCCGGCCGGCCAGCGGCCCGGCAGCCAGCTGGCGGCGAAGCCGAGCACGGCCAGGGCCAGCATCGCGGCGATCTGGCGCCGCCACGCGGCGGCGCCGGCGGGCGCGGCGGCCAGGCGCGCCAGGCCCGCTGCCGCCAGCAGCGCCAGCGCCGGGTAGACGGGCAGGATGTAGCCCGGCAGCTTGGAGTCCGACAGGCTGAAGAAGACGAAGATCGCGCCGGCCCAGGCGGCGCTGAAGAGCAGCGGCCGGAAGGCGCGCCCCGCCCACTCGTGCCGCAGCGCGGCGGCGCCGCGCGGCGCCAGCCCCAGCCAGGGCAGGAAGCCGCCGATCAGCTGCGGCACGAAGTACCACAGCGGCTGGTTGCGGTGGTGGATGGTGGAGGTGTAGCGGTCCCAGTGCTCGTGGATGAAGAAGAACTGTGGGAATTCGGGGTTGCGCAGCGAGACCAGCACGAACCAGGGCGCGCTGATCAGCAGGAACAGCGCCGTGCCGCCGACCAGGTGCAGCCGGCGCCACAGCGCCCAGTCGCGCGCGATCAGCGTGTAGACCACCAGCGCCAGGCCCGGCAGCACGATGCCGATCAGGCCCTTGGTGAGCACGGCCACCGCCATCGCCGCCCAGGCCGCGAGCATCCAGCCGCGCCGCGCGCGCGCGCCCGTGGCCGGGTGCTGGGCCAGCAGCAGCGCGGCGAGCACCACGGCCAGCGCGCCCGAGACGCTCATGTCCAGCGAATTGAAGTGCGCGCCCAGGTTCCAGGCCGGCGCGGCCAGCAGCGCCAGCGCCGCCAGCAGCGCCGTGCGCGGGCCCCACCAGCGCCGCGCGGCCAGGGCCACGGCCGCCACGCCCAGCGCGCCGCTGAGCGCCACCCACAGCCGCGCCTGCCAGTCGCCGACGCCGAAGGCGTGGTAGGCCAGCACCGTCATCCACAGGTGGAACGGCGGCTTTTCGAAGTACTTCAGCCCCTGGTAGCGGATCGTCACCCAGTCGCCCGAGACGAACATCTCGCGCGCGATCTCGGCGTAGCGGCCTTCGTCGGAGCGCAGCAGGTGGCGCACGTCGAGGGTGAAGAACCAGACCCCCGCCAGGAGCAGCAGGCCGGCCCAGAACCAGGCTGCCGGCACGCCGGCGATGCGGCCGGCGGCCGCTGCAGGCGAGTCTGCAGCCGCAGCGTCAGGCGCGGCGGCGGGCGGTGCGACGGGCGCGGCGATGTGGGCGGGGGATGCGGGGGGTGCTGGCATGGGCGCGCCGGCAATCTCGGCACCAGACGGGGTTCGCCAGTGGCGGCGAACCAGGCACGGATTCTATCGGCGGGGTCGGCCGGCCCGGCCCGGCTCAGCCCTGGCGGGCGCCGGCGACGGCGAGGCTGCGGCCTGCGCCTGCGGTGCGATCAGCGATCAAGCCAGGAGCCCGCCGCCGGGGATGGGCAGGCGCTCGCCGGCGCCGGCAGCCGAGTACAGCCCCATCGGCGAGGAAGGCCGGGGCAGCAGCACGTCGAGGGCGCGGTCCAGCGACGCGGTGGCGCGGGCCAGTGCCTCGCGCTGCGCCGCCACCTGGCCGCCGGCCACGGCCAGCCGCTGGCGCAGGCCGGGCGGCACGCCGCCCTGGCGCGCCGCGCGGCTGAAATGGTCCACCGCCGCGGCCAGCGCCGCGTGCAGGGCTGCGGCGGCCCGGTCCAGCGCCGCCGCGTCGTGCTGGTGCAGCGCCGCACCCAGCGCGGCGAGCTGGGCCTCCACCGCGGCCAGCAGGGGCTCGAGGTCGGGGATGCGCTGCAAGGCGCGGCGTTCGTCGGCTGAACTGATCATGGGCGGCAGCTTGGGGTCGGCAACGGCGGGCGACCTCAGCTGGGCTTGCGGCCCAGCAGTTCCGAGGCGTTGGCGATCAGCTTGTCGGCGATCGCCTCGGGGTTGACCTTGTACTGACCGTCGCGGATGGCCTGGGCGATGCCCTGCACCTTCTTCGTGTCGAAGCTGCCGTCGGTGCCGGCGGCGATCTGCTGCGCGGCCGGCGACAGCTCGACCTGCGCGCTCGCCTCGGCGTCGGGCTTGGTGCCTGCCGCAGCGGCCTTGCGGTCGGACGCGGCGGGGGCGACGGTGGGGGATTCGAGGGGACCGATCTTCATGGTGGACTCCTGCCAGGGGCGCACGGCGCGGGCTCGCCCAGCGACATGGGGGTTCTATCGGATGCGCGCCCCACGAACTTTAGCCGCCGGTTGCAATTTGTTGCCGGACCCCCGCGAATCAGGGGCGCGGCGGCCTCGACCCCGGCTCACAGCGCCAGCGCCACGCGGTGGTCGCCGACGGCGCGGCCCACCACCACGCGGCCGCTCTCGGTGCGCACGCGCACCTCCTGCCCTTCGATGCCGCGGCTCATCGCCTGGGCCTCGGTGCTGATCGAGAAGCCGTCGCCGCCGGCCACCACCTGCACCATGTCGCCGGCCGCGAACCACTGGCGCGCTTGCAGATCGCCGGGGCGCAGCGCCTCGCCGGCGGTCAGCGGCCGCACCAGCACCCGGCCCTCGAGCTGCGCGGGGTCGGCGAACGCGCCGCCGGCGAGCGACCAGTCCACCGCGCCCGTGCGCAGCTGCGCGGCCGTGATCTGGGCGCCGGCGGGCAGGGCGGTGCCGCTGACCACGCCCGGCGCCCACACGCGCACCGTCAGCGGCACGAACACGCGCCAGTGCACGCGGCCCTGCACGCAGCGCAGGCCGACCCGCGTCGGCCCCCAGGCGGGCACGCCGGCGGGCAGGTAGGCCTCGACGCGGTCGCACGGCGCCAGCGTCAGGCGCGGGTCGAGCCGGCCGGGCTCGGCCACGATGCGCGCTTGCGGCGGCGCCAGCGCCTTCGCCGCATCCACGGCCAGCGCCTGCGCCTGCGCCAGGGCCTGGGGCGCGATCACGGGCGGCGGTGCCGGCTGCGCCTGGGCCGGGCCGGGCAGCCCCGGCACCAGTATCAGACCCAGCCCCAGCGCCAGAACCTTCCGTGCCGCAGCCATCGGCGCCGGCGTCCGCGCTGCGGCCCGCGGCCCGCGGACGGCCGTGCCCCGACGGGCGCAGGTGTTCGACCCAGCATGCATGGCCGGCACTCTAGACCGCGGCGGTTCGCGCCCGGGCGTGATATGGCGCCGCTTTGGCCCGCTTATCCGGCTCATGCCGCACCGCGGGGCTGCCCAGAATGGCCGCACGCCTCCCACCACGGGAGCGGGGGCGAGGAGCCAGAGATGCTTGCGGGACTCACCGACACGCTGAACTTCAACGGCCAGGCCCTGATCCTGCGGGCGCAGCGCCAGCAGGTGATCGCCAGCAACATCGCCAACGCCGACACCCCGGGCTACCAGGCGCGCGACTTCGACTTCGCCGCCGCGCTGCGCGACGCCACCGGCACGGCCGGCCTGGGCGGGGGCATCGCCCGCGACGTGATGGCGGGTGCGGGCTCGGGTGCGGCCGATCCGGTGCTGAAGTACGCGGTGCCCACCCAGACCAGCCTGGACAGCAACACCGTGGACATGGACCGCGAGCGCAGCGCCTCGCTCGCGAACTCCTTCTCCTACGAAGCCACGCTGCGCTTCATCAACGACGACGTGCGCAACCTCACGACGGCGATGAAGAGCTTCACCCAGGCCTGATCGGAGGAACCCTCATGGGCATGCTCGACATCTTCGACGTCGCCGGCAGCGCGGTCAGCGCGCAGAGCCAGCGCCTGAACGTGGTGGCCTCGAACCTGGCCAACGCCGACACCGTGGCCGGCCCCGACGGCAGTGCCTACAAGGCGCGCCAGGTGGTGTTCCAGACCGCGCTGATGGGCCAGCCCGGCACGGGCGGCCCGGGCGCCGATGTCGGCGTGCGCGTGGCCACCGTCACCGAAAGCCAGGCCCCGGGCCGGCGCGTGCTCGACCCCGCCAACCCCGCGGCCGGGCCCGACGGCTACGTCACCTACAGCAACGTGAGCCCGGTCGAGGAGATGGTCAACATGATCTCGGCCTCGCGCTCGTACCAGAACAACATCGAAGTGATGAACACCGCGCGCAGCCTGCTGCTGAAGACGCTGCAACTCGGTCAATGACCCCGGAAGGCCCCGCCATGAGCAGCACCGTCACCGACCCCTACGCCGCGCTGTCCGCCGGCACGGCGAGCGCGGCCGGCAGCAGCGTGGCGTCGCCGGCCAGCGGCAGCACCGCCGCCGGCAGCGCCGACGCCTTCCTGAAGCTGCTGGTCACGCAGATGAAGAACCAGGACCCGCTGAACCCGATGGACAACGCGCAGATCACGAGCCAGATCGCGCAGATCAACACCGTCAGCGGCATCCAGCAGCTCAACACCACGGTGTCGGGGCTGAACGGCCAGTTCGTGCAGATGCAGGCGCTGCAGGGCGCCTCGCTGGTGGGCCACGACATCACGCTCAAGGGCAGCCGGCTGGACATCGCCGGCGGCAGCGGCGTGGGCGGGTTCGACCTCGCCGGCACCGCCGACAACGTGAACGTGCAGATCGTCAGCCCCGCCGGCCAGGTGGTGGACACGGTGGCCCTGGGCGCGCTGGGCAGCGGCCGCCATGGCTTTACCTGGCCCGCGGCCGGCGTGGCCGACGGCGCCGCCTACACCTTCAAGGTGGTGGCCACCTCGGGCGCCGCCGCGGTGGGCGCCACGCCGCTGATGCTGGACCGCGTCACCGCCGCCACCGGCGGCGGCAGCGGCCTGACCCTGAGCACCGCCCATTCCGGCGACATCGCCTACGGCAACGTCATCGCCTTCAACTGAGCCCCGCCCCGAGGACCACTCCATGAGCTTCCAGCAAGGCCTGTCCGGCCTCAACGCCTCCAGCAAGAGCCTGGAGGTGATCGGCAACAACATCGCCAACGCCAACACCTACGGCGCGAAGACGGCGCGGGCGGAGTTCGCCGATGTCTACGCCGCGGCCCTGAACGGCACCGGCACCAACGAGGTCGGCATCGGCACCAACCTGTCTGCCGTGGCCCAGCAGTTCACCCAGGGCAGCATCACCACGACCTCGAACCCCATGGACCTCGCGATCAACGGCGCCGGCTTCTTCCAGGTCACCGACGGCAAGAACCCCACCGAGTACACCCGCAACGGCCAGTTCAAGGTCGACCGCAACGGCTACGTCGTCAACAACCAGCAGCAACAGCTGATGGGCTACAGCGCCAACGCCGCCGGCGTCATCGCGCCGGGTCAGGCCAAGCCGCTGCAGCTGCCCACCGGCAACGTGGCGCCGAACCCGACCAAGGCCGTTGCGATCGGGATGAACCTCGACGCCCGGCTGGCCACCACCGCGCCGGCCAGCGGCCCGGCCATCAACTACGCCGACCCCACCACCTACAACAACGCCACCTCGGTGAGCGTGTACGACGCCAAGGGCCAGGACGTGGCGCTGACGTACTACTTCCAGAAGTCGGCCACCGACACCTGGAAGGTGTTCGCCACCGCCAACGGCGTGGACGTGGGCAGCGGCGGCACCGGCAGCCCGGCGCCGATCACCACCGTCACCTTCCCCCCCAACGGCAGCGCGCCCACGGCACCGACCGCGCCCGTCAGCTTCAACGTGCCGGCCGGCACCAATGCCGCCGGGGCCGCCACCCTGCCCATCGCCGGCATGACGCTGGACCTGTCGAAGACGACCGAATTCGGCGCCGCCTTCAGCGTCACCTCGCTCACGCAGGACGGCTACGCGGCCGGCCAGCTCACCGGGATCGGCATCGCCGCCAACGGCATCGTCACGGCCAACTACTCGAACGGCCAGTCGCGGGCCGTGGGGCAGGTGGAGATCGCCAACTTCCGCAACCCGCAGGGCCTGCAGTCGGTGGGCGGCAACGCCTGGAGCCGCACCTACGCCTCGGGCGACCCCACCACCGGCGTGCCCGGCGACGGCAACCTGGGCTCGCTGCAGGCCGGCGCGCTGGAGCAGTCGAACGTGGACCTCACCGGCGAGCTGGTGGACATGATCACCGCCCAGCGCATCTACCAGGCCAACGCGCAGACCATCAAGACGCAGGACCAGGTGCTGCAGACGCTGGTCAACCTGCGCTGAACGCCACGCGCGAACTGAGACTGCCGCACCGTGGACCGCCTCATCTACCTCTCGATGTCGGGGGCCAATGCCACCCTGCAGCGCCAGGACGTGCTGGCCAACAACCTGGCCAATGTCTCGACCTCGGGCTTCCGCGCCGAGCTGCAGGCCTTCCGCGCCGTGCCGGTGCGCGGCGACGGCGCCAGCACCCGCGTCTACACGCTCGAATCGACCGTGGGCTACGACAGCCGCCCGGGCCCGGTGCAGACCACCGGGCGGGCGCTGGACGTGGCGATGCAGGGCAACGCCTGGCTCGCCGTGCAGGGCCTGGACGGCACCGAGGCGTATACCCGGGCCGGCTCGCTGCAGGTCGGGCCCGACGGCGCGCTGCAGACCAGCGCCGGCCTGCCGGTGATGGGTGACGGCGGCCCCATCACGCTGCCGGCCAACGCCCGCATCGACATCGCCGCCAACGGCACCATCACCGCCACCGTGCCCGGCAGCAAGCCGCAGCAGGTGGGCAAGCTCAAGCTCGTCACGCCCCAGGCCCCGATGCAGCGCGGCGACGACGGCCTGTTCCGCAGCGCCGACGGCGCCGACCTGCCGGCCGACGCCACGGCGCAGCTGCGCAGCGGCGCCCTCGAGGGCTCGAACGTGAGTGCGGTGGAGACGATGGTGGGCATGATCGCCGCGGCGCGCCAGTTCGACCAGCAGCTGAAGATGCTGCAGGGCGCCGAGCAGCGCGACCAGGGCGCAGCCAAGCTGCTCGCGCCGCAGTAGCCGGCCTGCGGCCGGGCCGGCCGCAGGGCCCGAAAAGCCCCGCCCGGGGCCCTCATTTCCGGCGCTGGCCGGGCCGCGGTCCGGGCCAAGATCGGTCCACCCTACGAAGGATCGCCACACCATGCTCCGTTCACTGTGGATCGCCAAGACCGGGATGGAAGGCCAGCAGACCAAGCTGGATGCCATCTCGAACAACCTGGCCAACGTCGGCACCAACGGCTACAAGCGCAGCGACGTGGTGTTCGAGGACCTGATGTACCAGAACCTGCGCTCGGCCGGCGCCGCCAGCTCCGACCAGAGCCAGCTGCCCACGGGGCTGCAGGTGGGCCTGGGCGTGCGGGCCGCGGCCACCACGCGCAACTTCAGCCAGGGCGCGCTGCAGCAGACCGGCAACACGCTGGACATCGCGGTGCAGGGCAACGGCTTCTTCCAGATCCAGATGCCCGATGGCAGCACCGGCTACACGCGCGACGGCAGCTTCCAGACCGATGCCAACGGCCAGATCGTCAACAGCGCCGGCTACCCGCTGCAGCCGGGCCTGACCATCCCCAGCGGCGCCACCAGCGTGAGCATCGCCGCCAACGGCACCGTGCAGGCCACGCTGCAGGGCCAGACGGCGCCGCAGAAGCTGGGCCAGATCCAGCTCGCCTCGTTCATCAACCCGGCCGGCCTCGACCCCCTGGGCGGCAACCTCTACGCCGAGACCTCGGCCTCGGGCACGCCCAACGCCGGCACCGCCGGCAGCAACGGCCTGGGCAACCTGCAGCAGGGCTACGTCGAGGGCAGCAACGTCAATGTGGTGGAGGAGCTGGTGGGCATGATCGCCACCCAGCGTGCCTACGAGCTGAACTCGAAGGCGATCCAGACCTCCGACCAGATGCTGCAGCGGCTGGGGCAGCTGTGACCGCGCTGCACCGCGCCTGCCGCACGGCCGCCCTCGGGCTGGCCGCGGTGGCGCTGGCGCTGCTGGGCGGGTGCAGCACGATTTTCCCGCGCGTGGAGGTGGCCGACACCACGCCGCCGCTGCCCGCGGCGATGCCCGAGGCGGCGCTGCGCCCCGACAACGGGGCGATCTTCCAGTCGGTGAGCTACCGGCCGCTGTTCGAGGACTATCGCGCGCGCCTGGTGGGCGACACGCTCACGGTGCAGATCGTCGAGAAGGTGAGCGCCACCGCCAGCTCGACCAGTTCGATCGACAAGAGCGGCGCTCTCACCGGCGGCATCACCGCGATGCCCGGCATCAGCCCGAAGGCCTTCGCCCGCGCCAGCGTGGGCGCCACCTCGGGCGACACCTACGCCGGCAAGGGCGCCACCGCCAACAGCAACGACTTCAGCGGCACCATCACCGTGGTCGTGCGCCAGGTGCTGCCGAACGGCCATCTGCTGATCGCCGGCGAGAAGCAGATCGGCGTGAACGAGAACGTCGATGTGCTGCGCTTCTCGGGCCAGGTGGACCCGCGCGCGATCCAGCCCGGCAACGTGGTGCAGAGCGCGCAGATCGCCAACGTGCGGCTCGAGCAGCGCGGCCGTGGCCAGCAGGCCGAGGCCCAGGCCATGGGCTGGCTCGGCCGCATCTTCCTCAACGTGCTGCCCTTGTGATGCCATGCGCCTGAAGCTCTCCCGTGCCGACCGCGGCGACGCGGACCACCGTGCCGACAGCCTGATGCGCTGGCTGGTGGCCCTGGCCTTCCTCGCTGCCAGCATGGCGCTGTGGTGGCCGGCCGGCGCCGGCGCCGCGGTGCGCATCAAGGAGGTGGCCGCGGTGGAGGGCGTGCGCAGCAACCAGCTCGTCGGCTACGGCCTGGTGGTCGGCCTGGACGGCAGCGGCGACCAGACCACGCAGACGCCGTTCACGGTGCAGAGCCTGACCGCGATGTTGCAGCAGATGGGCATCACGGTGCCGCTGGGCACCTCGATGCAGCTGAAGAACGTGGCCGCCGTGATGGTCACGGCCGACCTGCCGCCGTTCGCGCAGCCGGGGCAGTCGATCGACATCGTGGTGTCCTCGGTGGGCAACGCCAAGAGCCTGCGCGGCGGCACGCTGATCGCCACCCCGCTGAAGGGCGCCGACGGCCAGATCTACGCCATGGCGCAGGGCAACCTCATCGTCGGCGGCGCCGGTGCCGCCGCGGGCGGCTCGAAGGTGCAGATCAACCACCTCGCGGCCGGCCGCATCCCCGACGGCGCCAGCGTCGAGCGCAGCGTGCTCACGCCGCTGAACCAGGGCAGCAGCCTCACGCTGAGCCTGAGCGCCAGCGACTACGAGACCGCGCGCGCGGTGGCCGACGCCATCAACCGCGCCAAGGGCGGCGGCACCGCCGCGGCGCTGGACGGCCGGCGGGTGCGGGTGCAGGTGCCGGCGGCGGGCGAGGCCCGGGTGGCCTTCCTGGCCGACATCGAGAACCTGCCGCTGACGCTGGCGGTGCCGGCGGCGCGCATCGTGCTCAACGCCCGCACCGGCTCGGTGGTGATGAACCAGGCCGTCACCCTCAATGCCTGCGCGGTGGCGCACGGCAACCTGTCGGTGACGATCTCGACCACGCCCGTCATCAGCCAGCCCAACGCGCTCAGCGGCGGCCAGACGGTGCAGGCACAGAAGTCCAACATCGCGATCGACCAGCAGGGCGGGGCGCTGGTGAACATGCGCGCCGGCACCCAGCTGGCCGACCTGGTCAAGGCGCTCAACGCGCTGGGCGCCACGCCGATGGACCTGCTGGCCATCCTGCAGGCGATGAAGGCCGCCGGCGCGCTGAACGCCGAGATCGAGGTGATCTGAGCATGCTGCCCCGCGCCTCCATGGCCGCGCTGCCCTCCGGGCTGGCCGGCGACGCGCGCGCGCTCGACGCGCTGCAGTCGCGCGCCGCGCTCGATCCGAAGGCCGCCGTGCGCGAGGCGGCGCGCCAGTTCGAGGCACTGTTCATGAACGAGGTGATGAAGAGCATGCGCGCCACGACGATGGCCGACACCAGCGGCCAGGACGCCGGCAGCGCCATGGGCACCAGCCTGCTGGACGGGCAGTTCGCGCTCGAGCTCAGCGGCCGCCCGGGCGGCCTGTCCGACGCCATCATGCGCCAGCTGCAGCACCAGATGGGCCTGGCGCCGGGCCCGATCCCGGCCACCGGCTCGGCCAACGACACGCCCGCGCCGCTGGCCGCCCGGCCCGCGCCCACCGCCATCCCGCAGGCCGGTGCCGCCGGCTTCGTGCAGCAGCACGAGGCGGCGGCCAAGGCGGCCGAGGCCGCCACCGGCATCCCGGCCGGCTTCATGGTCGCGCAGGCGGCGCAAGAGACGGGCTGGGGCCGCAAGGAGATCCGGCATGCCGACGGCACGCCCTCGTACAACCTGTTCGGCATCAAGGCCGGTGCCGACTGGAAGGGCCCCACCGCCAGCGTCACGACCACCGAGTACACCCACGGCCGGCCGCACAAGGTGGTGGCGCGCTTTCGCGCCTACGGCAGCTATGCCGAATCGTTCGCCGACTACGCGCGGCTCATGAAGTCCAGCCCGCGCTACCAGCAGGTGGTGGCCAGCGCCGGCACCGCCGCCGGCTTCGCCCAGGGCCTGCAGCGCGCCGGCTACGCCACCGACCCGGCCTACGCCGAGAAGCTGACGCGCGTCATCAACACCACGCTGCGGCTGCAGCGCTCGGTGGCCTAAGGAGGGTCCATGGGCAGCTCGCCGCTGATGGACCTGGGCATCAAGGCCATGTCGGCCAGCTTCGCCGCCATCCAGACCACCGGCAACAACATCGCCAACGCCAACGTGGCGGGCTACTCGCGCCAGCAGGTGCAGCTGCAGACCGTGCCGGGCCAGTACACCGGGGCCGGCTTCTTCGGCCGCGGCGTCGACGTCTCGACCATCACGCGCGCGCACGACAACTTCCTCACCACCGCGGCGGTGGACGCCCAGTCCCTGTCGGCCATGGACGGCGCGCGGCTGACGCAGCTGCAGAGCCTGCAGAACCTGTTTCCGCTCGACCAGACGGGCCTGGGCTACGCCGCGACCCAGCTCTTCACGGCCATGACCGACGTGGCCAGCCACCCCGGCGACGCCTCGTCGCGCCAGGTGGTGCTGGCGCGCGCCAACGACCTGGCCAACAACTTCGCCAGCGTCGGCGCCGGTCTGGACAGCCTGCAGGCTGGCGTGACGGCGCAGCTCCAGACCTCGGTGGCCAGCGTCAACAGCCTGGCCAACAGCATCGCCGCGCTGAACCAGCAGATCACGCTGGCGCAGGGCCAGGGACAGCCGCCGAACGACCTGCTCGACCAGCGCGACCGGCTCATCAGCCAGCTCTCGCAGCAGGTCAAGGTCACGCGCGTGGACGCCGGCGACGGCAGCGCCTCGCTGTTCGTCGGCGGCGGCCAGAGCCTGGTGCTGGGCGCGCACGCCACGCCGCTGCAGCTGGTGCAGGACCCGTCCGACCCGACGCGCAGCGCCTTGGCCGTCCTGAGTGGCGGCGGATCGCGGCCCCTGGACCCGACGTCTCTGGGCGGGGGCACCATCGCCGGGCTGCTGAATTTCCAGAACGTGGACCTGGCGCAGGGCCGCAACCTCGTGGGCCAGCTGGCCACCGCGGTGGCCGGCGCTGCCAACGCCCAGCAGTCGCTGGGCCTGACGCTGCGGCCGCCGCTGGGCACCGTGGCCGGCCCGGCGCTGTTCCGCGCGGGGGCCCCCCAGGCGCTGCCGAATGCGGCCAACGCGAAGGACGCCGCGGGCAACCCGATCGGCAGCGTCAGCCTGGCCATCACCGATGCCTCGGCGCTGCAGGCCAGCGACTACGACCTGCGCCCCAGCGCCAGCAGCCCGGGCAGCTGGCAGCTCACGCGGCTGTCCGACGGCCAGGTGAGCACCGTGAGCAGCGGCGCCGTGGTCGACGGCATGCGCATCACGCTGAGCAACCCGCAGCCCGGCGACCGCTACCTGCTGCAGCCCGTGGCGCATGCGGCCAATGGCATGGCCAGCCTGCTGTCCGATCCGCGCGACGTGGCGGCCGCCTCGCCGCTGACGGCCACCACCGCGGCGGCCAACACCGGCACCGCAGCCGTGGCCGCGCTGCAGGTGCTGGCCAGCCCGCCACCCACGCCAGGGGCGACGGCGCAGATCAGCTTCACCGACAACGCCGGCAGCTACACCTGGCAGGTCACCGGCAGCGGCGGCGCCGTGCTGGGCAGCGGCAGCGGGGTCTGGCAGGCGGGCCAGACGCTGCCCGCCGGCGGCGTGAACATCGACGGCTTCGCCCTGCAGCTCTCGGGCGTGCCCCGCACGGGCGACGTGATCACGGTGGCGCCCACCGCGGCCGGGGCGGTCACCACCAACAACGGCAACGCCCTGGCCTTCGCCGCCCTGCAGTCGCAGCCGATGGTGGGCGGCCGCACGGTGGGCGACAGCTGGTCGCAGTCGCTGGCCGACATCGGCGTGCGCGTGCAGAGCGCCAAGGCCAGCGCCAGCATGGCCAGCAGCGCCGCCAACCAGGCCGAGCAGGCGCGCAGTTCGCAGGCCGGCGTCAACCTCGACGAAGAGGCGGCCCAGCTGATCCAGTACCAGCAGAGCTACCAGGCCGCCGCCAAGGTGCTGCAGGTGGCGCAGACCCTGTTCACCACCCTGCTGCAGACGGCCGGCGCCTGAGCAGCACCGGAGCCTCCATGCGCATCAGCACCGCCTACCTGTTCCAGACCTCGGTGTCCAACCTGCAGCAGCGCCAGCAGGCGTTGGCCGACACGCAAGGCCAGCTCACCAGCGGCAAGCGCGTGCAGCAGGCCAGCGACGACCCCGCCGCCGCGGCCACGGCCCAGCGCGCCATGCTGCGCGCGGCGCAGGCCGACGCCCAGCAGCGCGCCGTGGATGCGAGCAAGAACGCGATGCAGCAAAGCGAGAGCGCGCTGGGCAGCGGCGTCGACCTGCTGCAGCAGGCGCGCGCGCTGGTGGTCAACGCCGGCAACGGCAGCTACACCGATGCCGACCGGGCCAGCCTGGCGCAGCAGCTCAAGGGTCTGCGTGACCAGCTGTTCGCGGTGGCCAACAGCACCGATGGCAACGGCCGCTACCTCTTCGGCGGCCAGGGCAGCGACCAGCCGCCGCTGGTGGACGCGCCCGGCGGCGTGGTCTACCAAGGTGCGCCGGGGCAATCGCAGGCTGCCAGCGGGCAGCCCATGCCCTTGTCCATCGACGGCCGCGCGGCCTGGCTGCAGGCCAGCGATCCGTCCACGCCGGGTGCCACGGTCTCGGTCTTCGGCACGCTGGACAAGACCATCGCCGCGCTGTCCACGCCGGGCCAGACCAGCGCCCAGATCGGCCAGGCCGTGTCCACCGGGCTGGCCGGCATCGACGCCGTGTCCAACAACCTCTCGGCCTGGCGCTCGGCCGCCGGCGCGGCGCTGAACCGCGCCGATGCGATGACGGCCCAGATCAGCCAGACCAAGCTCGACGCCACGACCCAGCAGTCCAGCGCCGTCGACCTGGACATGGTGCAGGCGATCTCGAACTTCCAGAACCAGCAGACGGGCTACGATGCAGCCCTGAAGACCTATTCGCTGGTGCAGCAGATGTCGCTCTTCCAGTACCTCAAGTAGCGCCCGCCAGCCTGGCATGAAACCACCCCCACGTCGCTGCGCTCCTGCCCCCCGAGGGGGCGTTCATTGGCTTCGGACGGCCGGGCGCTAGGATGAAACTGCCCCCACGTCGCTGCGCTCCTGCCCCCCGAGGGGGCGTTCATTGGCTTCGGACGGCCGGGCGCCACTGATGCAAGACCATCCCGTGCTCGGCCAGGTGGCCCTGGGCTACAGCCCGATGATCGACCGCCAGCGGTCCGTGATCGCCACCCGGCTGACGGTGTTTCCGCAGCGCCCCGATGCCGCGCCCGATGCGCGCGCGCTGCTGCGGGCGCTGGCGGAGGTGTGGCCGGCCGGGGACGACGGCGGCGCACTGAACCTCACGATGCGCCCGCTCGACCCCGCCGCCGTGGCCCGGCGCACCACCCCCCGGCCACCGCCGCTGGTGCTGAACGTGGCTGGCGAGCCGCTGCTGCGGGCGGTGATGGAGGCCGCCCCCGGGCCGCAGCTGATGATCGAGGTGCCGGCCTTCATGGCCACCGATCCGGCCCACCTGGGCGCGCTGCGCGCGCTGCACGCCGAGGGCACGGTGCTGGTCATCAAGGGCCGCCCGCTGACGCCGCTGTCGCCCGATCTGCTGGCGCTGTTCAGCCACTCCATCATCGATGTCGCCGAGGACCGCCGCGACAAGACCCCGCCGCCGCCGGGCGTGCGGCGCATCAGCACCGTGCAGTCGGGCGTGCGCACCACGGCCGAGATCGAGGCCGCCTTCGAGCGCGGCTCGATCGCCGTGCTCGGCTGGCCGCTGGACGACGCCGCGCCGCGGCCCACCGGGCGGTCGATCGCGGTGGCCGACATCGGCACGGTGATGGAGCTGATCAGCGGCGTCGACCGCGAAGACCCGGTGCCCAAGCTCGAGGCCGTGTTGCGGCGCGACCCGACCATCGCGTTCCGGCTCATGCGCTACCTCAACTCGCCGGCCTTCGGCCTGTCGGTCGAGATCAGCTCGTTCGGCCATGCGCTGATGCTGCTGGGCTACCAGCGCCTGAAGCGCTGGCTGGCGCTGCTGCTGGCGTCGTCGGCCAAGGGCGCCACCGCGCAGCCGCTGATGTACGCCGCGGTGCGCCGCGGCGTGCTGATGGAGGCGCTGTGCCCCGAGCCGGGCGACAGCGAGCAGCGCGGCGAGTTCTTCATCTGCGGCGTGTTCTCGCTGCTCGACCGCCTGCTGCGCCAGCCCTTCGACGAGCTGCTGCGCAGCGTGCCGGTGCCCGAGCGCGTGCAGCAGGCCATCCGCGGCGAAGGCGGGCCGCTGCAGCCCTTCCTCGATCTCGTGCGCGCGATCGAGAGCGAGGCCGTGTTCGACATCCGCGAACAGTCCGAGGCGCTGCTGCTGGGGCCGGCGGCCGTCAACCAGGCGGTGCTCACCGCGCTGGCCGCGGCCCGGCAGCTTGACAGCTGAATCGCGCCCCGGGCCGGCCGGGCTGGCTGCGTTCTGGTCCGCGGGGCTGCCGGTCACGCTGCAGGGCGCCGACTTCCGGCTGATCGAGGTGAACGCGGCTTTCGCCGCGCTCGTCGCGCGCAGCCGCAGCAGCCTGCGCGGGCGCGACCCGCTCGACCTCGAGGCGCCCGACGGGCGGCACGAACACCGCCAGCGGCGCCAGCAATGGGCCGCGGCGGTGCGCGCCGGGCAGGCCCCGGGTGCCGAGCCGCGGCGGCTGGTGGACGCGCAGGGCCGGCTGCGGTGGTTCAGCACCGAGGTGCTGAACGTGGGCAGCCCGGCGGCGCCGCAATGGCTGTCGCTGTGGCACGAGACGAGCGCCGAGGTGCACGCGCGCGAACAGGCACGGCGCGCGCAGGACGAGATGGCGCAATGGTTCGAGCTCAGCGGCAGCGGCATGCTGGTGTTCGACACCGCCGGCCTGATCGTGCGCTGCAATGCCGCCTTCGAGGCCCTGCTCGAGCCCGTGCCCGAGAGCCTGGCCGCGGCCGGGGCCGAGCTCCAATCGCTGCTGGGCTGGGAGGGCGGCGCGCTGCTGGGCGCGCTGGTGCCGGGCGCACCGCCCCTGGAGCGCCAGGCCCTGGTGCCCACGGCCGACGGCCGGCGCCGGCGCCTGAGCGCCCGCCTGGCCTGCCACGCCGGCAGCGACGACGACAGCGGTCCGCGCCGCGTGATGGCCGTGGTGCAGGACCTCAGCGCCGAGGACGAGCGCGACCTGGCGCAGCTGGAGATGGGCGTGCTGATGGATACCGCCAGCGTGGGCGTGGCCACCTACGACCCGGCACGCGGCTGGCTGGCACCGGCGGGCGGCGCCGCGCGCCGGCCGGCGCCGTCCGCGGGGGCGCCGGCCGCCACGGCCAGCACCCCCCCCACGCCCGCCATGGAGGCCCCCCCACGCGGCGCCGGCGTGCTGCAGGGCATCGGCCGCGACCTGGTCGATCCCGGGTCGCTGCCCGAGTTCGAGCGCCTGCAGCGGGCGCTGCGCAGCGGCCAGCGCGCCGAGGTGCGCTATGCGGTGCGCCACCCCGAGCTCGGGCCGCGCTGGCTGCTCACGCGCGTGGAGCCCGGCGCGCTGGCCGGTGGGCGCACCACCACCTCGGTCGTCACGCTCGATGTCACCGAGCAGGAGCGGGCGCTGCGCCGCAACGAGCAGCTGCTGCGTGAGCTGACCACCATCCTGGACAGCTCCACCGCCGGCATCGCCTACCTGCGCGGCACGGTGCTGGCGCGCTGCAACCGCCGCTTCGAGCACATGCTGGGCTACGCGCCGGGGGCCGCCGCGGGCGCCACGCTGCACGAGATCCTCGGCCGCGGCGCGGCCGCACAGGGCGCCGCGCCCGACGGCGCGCTGGTGGACCGGGCGCTGCAGGCGCTGGCCGAGGGCCGGCCGTTCGAGACCGAGCTGGCGCTGGCGCGCCCGCAGCTCGGGGCCGAGGGCGGCGAGCGGCCGCCGGCCTGGTACTCGCTGTCGCTGCGCCGCACCGCCGTCGCCGGCGAACAGGCCGAGGCGGTGGCTGTGCTCACCGACGTGACGCGGCTGAAGACGCAGCAGGCCGAGCTCGAGCAGCTGCTGCGCGACCGCGAGCTGATGTTCAGCCTGTCCGAGGTGGGCATCGTCTACCAGCGCGGCGCGCGCATCGAGCGCGCCAACCAGGCCATGGCCTCGCTCACCGGCTGGTCCAGCCCCGAGCTGAACACCCTGGACGCGGCCGAGCTGTACGCCAGCGCGCGCGACTGCGTGGACTTCGAGGCCGCCATCGCGCGTGGCCTGCGCGAGCAGGGCCGCTTCAGCGGCGAGCGGCCGCTGCGCCGGCGCGACGGCAGCCTGGCCTGGGTGCAGGTGGCGGTGCGCCCGGTGGATGCCGACGACGCCGAGGCCGGAGTGATCTGCTCGTTCGTCGACATCGACGAGCGCCGCCGCACCCGCGAGGCGCTGGCGCTGCAGGCCGGGCGCACACGCGCGATCCTGAACTCGGTGCTGGTGGGCATCGTCACCGTCTCGACCGCCGGCATCCAGTGGATGAACCGCTCGGCGCGGCGCATGTTCGCCGGCGAGCTGGCCGATTTCGTGGGCGAGTCGATGAGCATCGTGGCCACACCCGAGCCCGACCACCCGCTGCGCCGCATCGACCTGCTGCAGCGCCTGCAGGAGGGCCAGGCCGAGAACTTCGAGTGCCGGCTGCGCGGCCGCGACGGGCGGGAGTTCTGGGTCGTCGGCAACGTGGTGCGGGTGGGCCACGGCGAGGGTGGCGAGCCCGAGCTGACGTTCGCGCTGCTGGACATCGAGCGCCGGCGTCAGGCCGAGCTGCGCATCGTGCAGGCCCAGGCCTCGCTGCAGCGCGTGATCGAGACCGCGCCGCTGGCGATCGCGCTGTTCGACGCCCGCAGCCTGCGCCTGCAGCAGACCAACCAGGCGGCCTCGGGCTTCTTCGGCCGCCGCTGGACCGAGCTGGCCGGCGCCGACCCCGAAGGCTGCGCACCGCCGGCGCTGGCCGCGGCGCTGCGCGGCTGGCTCAGCGCCGCCGCCGACGGCCAGCTGGATATCCATCACGAGTGGCACGGCGACCCCACCGAGTCGCTGGCGCCGACCGGCGAGCCGCGGGTCTGGGACTGCCGCGTGACGGCGGTGGACGACGGCGCGGGTCACGTCGAGCAGCTGCTGCTGGTGGCCAGCGACGTCACCGGCCAGCGCGCGGCCGAGCGGGCGCGGCTGCAGGCCGCCATCGCCCAGCGCGAGCTGCTGGTGCGCGAGGTGCACCACCGGATCAAGAACAACCTGCAGGGCGTGGCCGGGCTGCTGCAGCAGAACGCCGCCCGCCACCCCGAGCTGGCCGGCGCGCTCACCGAGGCGGTGGGCCAGGTGCAGGCGATCGCGCAGGTCTACGGCCTGCAGGTCGGCGCCAGCGGGCCGCTGCACCTGGCCGGCCTGCTGCACGCCATCGCGCAGTCGGTGCAGCGCACCTTCGGGCGCCCGATCGAGGTCGCCGCCGACCTCGGGCTGCCGCACCTGCTGCCCGAGGCCGAGGCCATCCCCGTGGCGCTGACGATCAACGAACTGCTCACCAACGCCGTCAAGCACGGGCAGGGCGGCAGCGTCCACTGCCAGGCCCGCGCCGAAGGCGAGTCGCTGCAGCTGCGCATCGTCAACCGCGGCCGGCTGCCGCCGGGGTTCGACCTGGCGCAGGTGCGCGGCGGGGTGTCGGGCCTGGGACTGGTGCGGGCGCTGCTGCCGCGGCGCAGCGCCACGCTGTCGCTGCAGCAGGAGGGCGAGGACGTGGCGGCGATCGTGGCCCTGCGGCCGCCCGGCGTGCGGCTGCCCTCGGCCGAGCTTGGTCCACAATCGGGCGCATGACTGCGACCCGCGTCGTCGGACCGGCTGCCACGGCCCCGGGAACCGCGCCCCGCAAGGCCCGCATCCTGGTCGTCGACGACGACCGCCTGGTGCTGGCCACGGTCACCCACGGCCTGACCGAAGCCGGCTACGAGGTGATCGACGCCGACAACGGCGACGATGCCATCCTGCTGGCGCGCGAGCACCGCCCCGCGCTGGCGCTGCTGGACATCCGGATGGAAGGCAAGAGCGGCTTCGACGTCGCCCAGACGCTGCGCGATGCCTACCGCATCCCGTTCATGTTCCTGTCGGCCTTTGCCGACCAGGCCACGCGGGACCAGGTTCGCGCGCTGGGCGCGCTCGACTACCTGGTCAAGCCGCTCGAGGTGGGCCAGATCGTGCCCGCGGTGGAAGCCGTGCTGGCGCGTCTGCGCAGCGCCGTGGCGGCGCCCGCGCCACCGGGCCCTGCCACGCCGGCCGGCGCCGACCTGCTGGCCGATCCGCTGCCGCTGGCGGTGGGGGTATTGATGCACCGCCATGCGCTGGCGCGTGCCCAGGCCTTGCGCCGCCTGCACGAGCTGGCGCAGGCGCAGGGCCTCACGCCGCAGGCGCAGGCCGAGCGGCTGCTGGCGGCGGTGGAGGAACTGGCGCGTACCGGCGCCTGAGCCCCGCTGGCGCCAGGCGGCGCGGCCCGCAGCGCCGGCCGCGTCAGGCGGCCAGCGTGAAGTAGAACGCGGCGCCGCGGCCGGGTTCGGCCTCGGCCCAGATCTGGCCGCCATGCCGGCTGACGATGCGCCGCACGGAGGCGAGCCCCACGCCATGACCTGGAAACTCGCTGGCGCTGTGCAGGCGCTGGAACAGCCCGAACAGGCGCTCGGCCGAGCGCATGTCGAAGCCGGCGCCGTTGTCGCGCACCACCAGCGCGCGGCCGCCGGCGTGCGGCACCGAGCGCAGGGAGATCTGCGCCCGGGCGCAGCGGCCGCTGTACTTCCAGGCGTTGCCCAGCAGGTTCTCCAGCACCAGGCGCAGCAGCGTCGGGTCGCCCTGCGCGCTCAGGCCGGGCTCGATGTCGAACTCGGCCTCGCGTTCGGGGGCGCTGCGCCGCAGGTCGTCGACGACATAGGCCGCCAGCTGCGACAGGTTCACCGGCTGGTGCGCCAGCGGCTGGCTCGACAGCCGCGCCAGCGTGAGCAGGGCGTCGATCATCAGGTTCATGCGCGCGGCCGCGCCGAGCACGCGGTCCAGATGGTCGTTGGCGACGCGGTCGAGCAGGCGGCCGTAGTCTTCCTTGACGATGCGCGTGAAGCCCTCGACGACGCGGATCGGTGCGCGCAGGTCGTGCGAGACGGTGAAGCTGAAGCTGTCGTTGTCGCTCCCGGGGGCCAAGGGCGGCGCCGCGGCCTGGCACAGCAGCAGCGTGTGCGGCAGGTCCGCGCCGCCACCCACGCCGGGCACCAGCCGCCAGGTCCCGGCCGTCGCCGCGGTGGCGGGCTGGTCGGGCCGCGCGGGCAGGGCCGCCTGCAGTGCCTCGGGCAGCGCGGCGCGCAACCCGTCCAACGCCGTGCCCGCGCTCAGCGCCGGCCACAGCGCGCGCGCGGCGTCGTTGGCATGCCGCACCTGCCAGCCTGCGGGCGTGGCCTGGGCCCACAGCGCCGCGCCCGGCAGGTGGGCCAGCAGCACCGGCAGCGCCGCGGCGGCAGCCCGCTCGGCGTCGGCCGCTTCGGCCGGCACGGCGCTGCCGCTGAAGCCGCAGAACCGGCCCTGGGCATCCAGGTTCGGCATGCCCGACAGCGTCCAGGTGCGCGCCGAGGCGTGGGGTGCGTCCAGCGTCAGGCGCAGGTCTCGAAACGGCTGCTGCCGGCGCAAGGCCTGCGCCCAGGCCGGGACGAGCTCGGGGCCGGGATGGGGGCCGGACGCGGCAGCGTCGGCCTCCGCGGTCGCGCCGTCCGGTGGCTGCCAGCGCGTGAGGCGGTGCGTGGCGTCACTGTCCCACAGCCAGCCCGGGTGCAACGACTGCAGCGCCCGCAGCGCCTGGCGCATCGGCGGCAAGGCCGCGCGTTCGCGCGCGGTGGCACGGGCGGCGCCCAGGGCATAGGCGGCAGCAGCAGCGGCCAGCAGGGCCAGGCTGACGAAGCCCCAGGCGCCGACGCCGGCGGGACCGCCGCTGCAGCCGTCCAGCAGCAAGGCGGCGCCACAGCTGGCAGCACCGGCGGCGGGCCAACCGGCAGACGGCGCGCGGCAGGCCGGAGTCGGGATGCGCATGGCCGGAATTGTAGGGAGCCGCCGCCGGCGGTCCGGCGGCGGCGGCTCAAGTTCACCCGGGCGCCGCCGAAAGGTTCTCAAGGCCGGCCGCTCGGGGCGCCCGGCTGCCATGGGGGCAGCGGGCCGATCCGGTCACTTGATCCAGGCGTCCTGTGGCGTATCCGTCCGACGATCGACCACCCGTGCTTGACGCCGCATGAGACGCTGCGCATCCTGTCTCGCACTATCCTCCAGCCCGCTTCTGAACCCCTGATGCCAGCCCCGACCCTCGACCCCCAAGCGCTGGCGCGCCTGCGCGAGCTCGACCCCGATGGCCGGCATGGCGTGCTCGAGCGGGTGCTGCAGACCTTCGAGGCCTCGCTGGCCCGCATGCTGGGCCAGCTGGCGGCGCAGCGCGCGCAGGCCGATGCGCGGGCGGTGCGCGACATCGCCCACACGCTGAAGTCGTCGTCGGCCAGCGTCGGCGCGCTGGCGCTGTCGCAGCTGTGTGCCGAGGTCGAGCGCCAGCTGCGCGACGGCAGCACCGAGCCGGCCGGCGGCGAACTCGAACGGCTGCTGGCCGAAGGCCAGACCGCGCTCGCGGCGGTAACCGCTATGCTGCACCGGCCAGACCCCAGCCGATGAGCGAACTGCACCCCTTTGCCGACGTCGACGCGCCCGAGCAGCCGCAGGTGCTGCTGGTGGACGACGACGAGGTCAACCTGCTGCTCACCGCGCTGGCCCTGCGCGACCGCGGCTTCAAGCTGCGCGAGGCCTCCGGCGGCCTGCAGGCGCTGGAGGCGCTGCGCGAGTGGACGCCCGACATCATCGTGCTCGACGCGATGATGCCGGGGCTGGACGGCTTCGACACCTGCCGCCGCCTGCGCCGGCTGCCCGGGTTCGAGAACGCGCCGGTGCTGATGCTCACCGGCCTGGAGGACGACGCCTCGATCACGCGCGCCTACCAGGCTGGGGCCACCGATTTCTTCGTCAAGTCCACCCAGTGGGGCCTGCTCGACGGCCGGCTGCGCTACCTGTTGCGCGCCTCGCGCACCCGCATCGAGCTCGAGCGCAGCAAGAGCAAGCTGGCGCGGGCGCAGGACCTGGCGCGCATGGGCAGCTTCGACTGGCGGCGCGCCGACCGCGGCGAGCCGGCGGGCCTGGTGCTGTCGCCCGAGGCCTTGCGCGTGTTCGGCTACGGCCCGCCCGAGCAGGTGGGCCTGCGGCCGCTGCTGCGGATGATGCCGCACGACGACCGCCGCACCTTCCTGCGCCGGCTGCACCAGGCCTTGCGCCACGCCTCGGTGCTGGCCTGCGACGTCTCCATCGTCATGCTCGACGGGCGCCAGCGCATCATCCACGTCGAGGCCGAGCCCGAGTTCAACGAGCACGGGCACGGCATCGGCTACACCGGCATCGTGCAGGACGTGACCGATCGGCGCGTGGCCGAGGACCAGATCCGGCGCCTGGCCAACTTCGACGCCCTGACCGGGCTGCCCAACCGGCGCCAGCTGATCGACCGTGCCGAGCGCGCGCTCGAGCAGGCGCGGCGGCTGCAGCACCAGTTCGCGCTGCTGCTGATCGACCTGGACCGCTTCAAGCTCATCAACGACACCCTGGGCCACAGCGCCGGCGACGAGCTGCTGGTCGAAGTGGGCCGGCGCCTGCGCGCCTGCGTGCGCCACTCCGACCAGGTCAGCGAAGGCACGCTCGAGACCGCCGGCGTGCGCTCGCACCGCGCACTCGAGGCCGTGGGCCGGCTGGGCGGCGACGAGTTCGTGGCCCTGCTGCCCGAGGTGGTGTCGGAAGCAGACGCCGAGCGCGTGGCCCAGCGCGTGCTGGATGCGCTGCGGGTGCCGATCTTCGTCAGCGGCCAGGAATGCTTCGTCACCGCCAGCGTGGGCGTGGCGCTGTTCCCGCGCGACGGCGCCTCGGTGGTGGAGCTGTTGCGCAACTCCGACGTGGCGATGTACTCGGTCAAGAAGCAGGGCCGCAATGCCAGCGCCATCTACAGCCCGCTGCTGGCCGGCGGCGGGCGCGAGAAGCTCGAGCTCGAGACCGCGCTGCACAAGGCGCTCGAGCGCAAGGAACTGGTTCTGCACTACCAGCCCAAGATCGACGTGCGCCACGCGCGCATGGTGGGCGCCGAGGCGCTGATGCGCTGGCAGCGGGGCGGCAGGCTGGTGCCCCCGGGCGAGTTCATCCCGCTGGCCGAGGAGACCGGCCTCATCGTGCCGATGTCCGAGTGGGCGCTGGAAGAAGCGGCCCGCCAGGCCCGCCGCTGGCAGCAGGCGTTCGGCTTCGCCGACTCGATCGCCGTCAACCTGCCCAGCCGCCTGTTCGAGCGCAGCGACCTGGTCGACCACATCCACCGCTTCACCGCCGCCGAGGGCGTGCCGCAGCGCGCGATCCAGCTCGAGATCACCGAAGACAACCTGATGAACGACCGCCAGAACGTCACGCCGACGCTGCAGCGGCTGAACGAGATCGGGGTCGAGATCTCGATCGACGACTTCGGCACCGGCTACTCGTCGCTGGCCTACCTGACCTCGCTGCCGATCTCCGAGCTGAAGATCGACCGCAGCTTCGTGCGCGACCTGGGCATCACGCACCAGAGCGCCGCCGTGGTGACGGCCATCATCGCGCTGGCGCGGGCGCTCGGCCTGCGCGTGGTGGCCGAGGGCGTGGAGACGCTGCGCCAGCAGGACGTGCTGCACAAGGCCGGCTGCTGGCTGATGCAGGGATTTTTGTTCAGCCGCGCCGTGCCGCCCGACGAACTGCAGCGCTGGAACGAGAACGAGGTGGTCTCGCGCCGTGCCGCCTGGATCGCCGCCGGGCCGGCCGAGCCGGGCACCGACGAGGGCGCGGCGCGCGCCGCGGTCGGGCGCCCGTTTCGCTAGTGGCCACCGCCCACGCCGCCGCGCCGGCCCAGCTGGCCAAGGCTGCGCTGCGCCGCCTGGCCCAGCTGCAGCAGGAGCCCACGCCCGAGAACTACGCCCGGGCCTACGCCGAGGAAGGCGGCGCACCGGCCGGTGCGCCGGCCGCCGCCGCCGATGCCCGCACCCAGGCCGCGGCCTGGGCCGCGCTGATCGAGCGGCTCGCGCGCAACCTCGAGCGCGGCGGCCGCCAGTGGACCGGGGCGCGCCGCAAGGAAAGCCTGCAGCGCGTGCTGGACGGCAGCCGCAGCGATGCGCCGCGCCTGCTGCAGCGGCTGCAATCGCTGATGGGGGCCTGGGAGAGCGACCGCCCCGCTGACGCGGCCGAGACCGGCTTCGGCGACCTGCCACCGCCCGAGGCCGATCGGCTGCCGGACGCCGGTGCGGCCGGCCCGGCGGCGCACGCGATGCACCCGGCGGCCGGGCCGGCCCCGGTGGCGGCGGCCGGCCCGGCC
>JAGWLO010000042.1 GCA_028872015.1 Burkholderiales bacterium
TCGAGGTGCGCCCGGCTCTCGCGCCGCGCCAGCGCCGATGCCGCGCGCCAGCTGTCGAACACCTCGCCATGCTGGGGCACCAGGGCACGGTTGTTGTATTGCGCTTCCAGCCAGGCCGGGTCCAATCGAGGCTTCATCGTCGGGTCTCCACGGTGCACGGCCGGCGGATGTTAATCGGCGCCGCGGCGATGCTAAACTTCCGCGCTGTCGTGGGGGCGTAGCTCAGCTGGGAGAGCGTCGCGTTCGCAATGCGAAGGTCAGGAGTTCGATCCTCCTCGTCTCCACCATCCGCTTCAAAGGGGTTGCACCGAAAGGCTGCAACCCCTTTTCGTTTCCAGGTGCTTCCTCCCTGACAACGGCTGGGCGGCACCACCCGATCGGATGACCGACAGCACCGCGGCCGGTGTCTGCATTCGCATGCCCGCACAATCGTGGGCATTTTGGCGGCCATCGTGGCGGTCGCGAGGCCGATGACGCCGATGACGCCGATGACGCCGATGACGCCGGTGCCGCCAGTGCCGACCTTCCCGCCCGCGCCCTCGGCGCCGCCCCGCGCCACCCACACAGGACACTTCGACCATGCGCCTCAAACCCCTCGGCCGAACCGGCCTCTTCGTCTCCGAACTCTGCCTGGGCACGATGACCTTCGGCGGCGGTGCCGGCCTCTGGGCCCAGATCGGCGACCTGCAGCAGGCCGACGCCGAGCGCCTGGTCGGCCAGGCCCTGGACGCCGGGGTCAACTTCATCGACACCGCCGATGTCTATTCGGCCGGCGCGTCCGAGCAGATCACGGGCCAGGCGCTGCGGAACCTGAAGGTCGCGCGCGAGGACGTCGTCGTCGCCACCAAGGTCTACGGCGAGACGGGCCCGGGTGCGAACGCCCGCGGCAGCTCGCGCGGCCACATCATGGACGGCGTCAAGGCGAGCCTGAAGCGGCTGCAGCTCGACCACATCGATCTCTACCAGATCCACGGCTTCGACCCGGCCACGCCGATCGAGGAGACCGTGCGCGCGCTGGATCAACTGGTGCGCCAGGGCCATGTGCGCTACGTCGGGGTCTCGAACTGGGCGGCCTGGCAGATCGTCAAGGCGCTCGGCATCGCCGAGCGGCTGGGCCTGTCGCGCTTCGAATCGCTGCAGGCCTACTACACGCTGGCCGGGCGCGATCTCGAGCGCGAGCTGATCCCCATGCTGGCCAGCGAAGGCGTGGGGCTCATGGTCTGGAGCCCGCTGGCCGGCGGGCTGCTCAGCGGCAAGTTCGGCCGCGACCTGAAAGGTCAGGAAGGCAGCCGTCGCACGACGTTCGACTTCCCGCCGGTGCACCGCGACCGTGCCTACGACTGCATCGATGCGATGCGGCCGATCGCGCAGGCCCGGGGGGTGTCGGTGGCGCAGATCGCGCTGGCCTGGCTGCTGCACCAGCCGCCGGTCACGAGCGTCATCGTGGGTGCGCGGCGCCCGGAGCAGCTGGCCGACAACCTGGCGGCCACGCGGGTGGAGCTGAGCGCCGACGAGCTGCAGGCCCTCGACGCGGTCAGCCGCCTGCCGGCCGAGTACCCGGGCTGGATGTTCGAGCGCCAAGGCCAGACCCGGCGCCAACAGCTGCGCGCGTCGCTGCGGGGGTAGGCGGCGTCCGCCGAAAGGCGGCCTGCAGGGATGAGGGTGCCGCCGGCACGCCGCAAGGCCTGGCGCGGGCGGCTTGCGTCAGCGGGCCGGTGCGGCTTCGTCATCCGCGACGGCGGCCTCGCCCAGCAGGGCCAGGCACTCGTCGATCACGGCGTGCAGCCGGCTCACGCGCTCGGCGCCCACGCGACTGTTGAAGGCCCGCTGCGCGCGCTGCCACTCGCGCCGGGCCTGGATGCGTTTGGCGCGGCCGGCTTCGGTGGGGCTGATGAGCCGGCTGCGGCCGTCGTCGCCCGGGCCCACCTGCGCGAGCCCCAGCGCCACCAGCGGCTGCAGGTTGCGCGTCAGCGTCGAGGCGTCCATCTCCATCGCGGCGGCGAGCCGGCCCGGCCGCACCGGCCCGAGGCGGACGATGTGCGACAGCAGCGAGTACTGGGTGGTCTTCAGCCCCGTCTGGCCCACGATCGCATCGAACTGCTGGCTGACGCGCCGCGACAGCTGGCGCAGCTTGAAGCTGCTGCAGCCGCTGGGGGCTGCAGGCGGCCCGGCCCGGCGGGCTGGGCCGGCCGGTGCGGCGGATGGCGCAGGGCGGGCGCGGGGCATCTGTCAATTGTATCTACAATGATTGCAGGTACAACTATTAACGATCCCTCATGCTGGCCCAGCTCACCACCACGGCCCTGCACCGGCGCGGCCTGCACTACGCCTGGGTGGTGGCCGGCGTCACCTTTCTCGCCCTGCTCACCACCTCGGCGGCGCTGGGCCTGCCCGGGGTGATGCTGCAGCCGCTGCGCCGCGAGTTCGGCTGGACCACCGAGCAGCTGTCGTCGGTGTTCGCGGTGCGCTTCGCGCTGTTCGGGCTGCTCGGGCCCTTCGCGGCGCTGTTCATCGCGCGATTCGGGCTGCGCCGCATCATGGTGGTGGCCGCCAGCCTGATCGCCGTGGCGATGGCGCTGGCCACGGGGGTGACGCAGCTCTGGCAGCTGTTCGTGCTGTGGGGGCTGGTGCTGGGCTGCGGCACCGGCCTGACGGCGCTGGTGCTGGGCGCCATGGTGGCCAGCCGCTGGTTCAGCCATCACCGCGGCCTGGTGGTCGGGCTGTTCGCCGCCAGCACCGCCACCGGCCAGCTGCTGTTCCTGCCGCTGGCGGCCTGGCTCATCCAGCACCACGGCTGGCGCTTTGCCGTGCTGCCGGTGGTGGCGGCCTGCGTGGGCGTCGGCCTGCTGGCCACGCTGTTCATGCGCGACCATCCCCAGGACCTGGGCCTGCGTGCCTACGGCGAGCCCGCGGACGCGCCGTCCGTGGCCCCGCCGGCGCCGGTGCCGCTGCGCTTCTGGGGCCCGTTGTCGGTGCTGGCCGAGGTAGCGCGCCAGCGCATCTTCTGGGTGCTGGCCGGCAGCTTCTTCATCTGCGGCCTCAGCACCAACGGCCTCGTGCAGACACACTTCATCTCGTTGTGCAGCGACCACGGGCTGGGCCCGGTGCCGGCGGCCTCGGTGCTGGCGATGATGGGCGCCTTCGATCTGGTGGGCACCACGCTGTCGGGCTGGCTGTCCGACCGCTGGGACAACCGCAAGCTGCTGTGCTGGTACTACGCGCTGCGCGGCCTGTCGCTGATCTGGCTGCCGTTCTCGACCTTCACGCTGTACGGGCTGTCGCTGTTCGCGATGTTCTACGGGCTGGACTGGATCGCCACCGTGCCGCCCACCGTCAGGCTGGCCGGGCAGGCCTACGGCCGCGAGCGCGCCGGGCTGGTGTTCGGCTGGGTCTTCGCCGCCCACCAGCTGGGGGCGGCGGTGGCCGCGTGGGGCGCCGGCCTCACGCGCACGCTGCTGCTCACCTACGACCCGGCGCTGTTTGCCGCCGGGGCCGCCTGCCTGGGGGCGGCGGCGCTGGTGATGTCGATCCGGCGGCCGGGCGCGGGCGCCGCGGTGCCGGTGCGTGCGCCGGCCTGAGCCCGGGCCCGACCCCGGGCCCAACCTCGGGCCCGACAATGCGAGATTGCCACCGCCACGCCGCGCCGCCTTCCCCTTGCAGCCGCACCGACCCGTCCTGGGCACCGCCTTCCCCGCGCCCCCCGCACCGCCCGACGGCCTGCCCACGCCGCAGCGCTACTGGGCCATGGCCACCGTGTTGTGCGGCATCTCGCTGTGCGTGCTGGACGGCACTGTCATGAACCTGGCGCTGCCGGCCGTGGCGCGCGACATGCACGTCGGCGCGTCCGAGGTGATCTGGGTCGTCAACGCCTACCAGGTGGCGATCCTGGCGCTGCTGCTGCCGCTGGCGCGGCTGGGCGATCTGTACGGCTACCGCAAGGTCTATCTCTCGGGGCTGGCGCTGTTCACGCTGTCGTCGCTGGCCTGCGTGCTGTCGCGCACGTTGCCGTGGCTGAGCCTGGCGCGCGCCTTCCAGGGCATGGGGGCGGCCGGCATGTTCGCCATCAACGCCGCGCTGGTGCGCGCCATCTACCCGCGCCTGCAGCTCGGGCGCGGCATCGCGCTCAACTCGGCCGTGGTCGGCATCGCCTCGGTGGCCGGGCCGTCGGTGGCGGCGCTGGTGCTGTCGGTGGCGTCGTGGCCGTGGCTGTTCGCGATCAACGTGCCGCTGGGGCTGGCGGTTTGGTGGCTGGGCCGGCGCAGCCTGCCGGGCCACCGCGCGGCCGACGCGGCCCTTGCCACGCCCACGGCCGCCGACGGCCGCTTCTCGCTGCCCGACGCGGCGCTCAACATCGCGATGTTCGCGCTGCTGTTCGTGGGTCTGGATCGCCTGGTGCCGCGCGCCGCACAGGCGGCCGACCCCGCGGCGCCGCTGCAGGGCGCGGCGCTGCTGGCCGCCGGCATGGCGCTGGGTGCGTGGTACGCGCGCCGGCAGTGGCACGAGGCGGTGCCGCTGCTGCCGATCGACCTGCTGCGCATTCCCGTGTTCAGGCTCTCGATGTGCACCTCCATCGCGGCCTTCGCGGCGCAGATGCTGGCTTCCATCGCCCTGCCCTTCCTGCTGCTGCGCGACCTCGGACGCAGCCCGGGCGACGCCGGCCTGGTGCTCACCGCCTGGCCCATCGCCACCGTGCTGGTGGCGCCGCTGGCGGGCCGGCTCATCGGGCGCATCCCCGACGGACTGCTGGGCGGCATCGGCCTGATCGCGCTGGGGGCCGGGCTGCTGGCGCTGGCTCTGGTGCCGGCGCAGCCCTCCAACCTGGCGCTGGCCTGGCGGCTGGCGCTGTGCGGGGCCGGGTTCGGGCTGTTCCAGTCGCCCAACAACCACACCATCGTCACCTCGGCGCCGGCGGCGCGATCGGGCGCCGCCGGCGGCATGCTGGGCTCGGCCCGGCTCACGGGCCAGTCGCTGGGCGCGGCCTTGCTGGCCCTGCTGTTCAGCCCGGCGTTTGCCGCGCACGTCCGGGCCCCGGCCCTGGCCCTGGCCCTGGCCGCGGCCTGCGCCGCCGGCGCCAGCGTCGCCAGCCTGCTGCGGCTGAAGGCCACGGCGCCCGGGCAGGCTTGAGCCGACAATGCCGGCGCCCGCGCCGGATCGATCGATCCGCACCGTGCACGCCCGCCCCGAGGAGACCGCATTGGATGCCACGCTTGCCGAGCTCAGCGCCTGGATCGGCCGCAGCGAGACCGCGCACGACACGGTGGGCGCCACGCCGGTGATCGCGCTCAACGCCACGCTGGACCACGCGCCCATGGCCACCGCCCCCGGCACGCTGCTGCCGCCGCTGTGGCACTGGCTGTACTTCCTGCCCGCGCATCGCCCATCGGAGCTCGGGCCCGACGGCCACGCGCGGCGCGGCGGCTTCCTGCCGCCGGTGCCGCTGCCGCGTCGCATGTGGGCCGGCAGCCGGTTCGAGTTCCACGCCCCGCTGCGCATCGGCGATGCGGTGGAGCGCACTTCCACCATCGCCGACGTCAGCGCCAAGTCGGGCCGCAGCGGCGCCCTCGTGTTCGTGCAGGTGCGGCACGCGCTGCGCTGCAACGGCGCTTCCGCGCCGGCGCTGCAGGAGTGGCACGACATCGTCTACCGCCCGGCGCGCCGGCCGGGTGACGCCGAGCCACCGCCGCAACCAGCACCACAAGAGGCGCCCTGGGGCCGCACCATCACCCCCGACGACGTGCTGCTCTTCCGCTACTCGGCGCTCACCTTCAACGGCCACCGCATCCACTACGACCGCCGCTACGTGACCGAGGTCGAAGGCTACCCCGGCCTGGTGGTGCACGGCCCGCTCATCGCCACCCTGCTGCTGGATCTGCTGCGGCGCCAGCGGCCGCAGGCCGAGGTGGCCGCCTTCCGCTTCAAGGCCGTGCGGCCCACCTTCGACCTGCACCCGTTCAGCGTCCACGGACGGCCGCACGACGACGGCCGCACGGTGCACCTGTGGGCGCAGGACCACGAAGGCTGGCTGACCATGGACGCCACCGCCACGCTGCGCTGAGCCCGGCCCGGCCCTGCGCCGCCACCGATCCCTTCCACCGGAGACCTGCATGCCCTCGACCCTCATCGACTCGGCCATCTTCCAGGGCATCTTCAGCAGCGACGAGATGCGCCAGGTGTGGTCGGACGAGAACCGGACGCAGAAGTACCTCGACATCGAAGCCGCGCTGGCGCGGGTGCAGGGCCGGCTGGGCCTGATCCCGCAGGCCGCGGCGGACGAGATCGTCAGCCACTGCCGGCTGGAGCAGATCGACATGGCCCGGCTGCGCGCGCAGACCGAGCGCATCGGCTACCCGGTGCTGGGCGTGGTCTCGCAGCTGAACGCGCTGTGCCGCGACCGGCTCGGCGAGTACTGCCACTGGGGCGCGACCACGCAGGACATCACCGACACCGCCACCGTGCTGCAGATCCGCGAAGGGCTGGCGATCGTGGAGCGCGAACTGGTCGCGATCTCGGCGGCGCTGGCGAAGCTTGCCAAGACGCACCGCGACACGCCGATGATCGGCCGCAGCAACCTGCAGCAGGCCGTACCCGTGACCTTCGGCTACAAGATGGCCGGCCTGCTGAGCGCCATCGAGCGCCACCGCGAACGCCTGGCGCAGCTGAAAGAGCGGGTGCTGGTGGGCGAGTTCGCCGGCGCCGCCGGCACGCTCGCGTCACTGCAGACCGGCGCCCTGCAGACGCAGGCCGGCCTGTGCGCCGAACTCGGCCTGAAGCAGCCGCTGATCGCCTGGCACACGGCGCGCGACAACATCGCCGAGGTCGGCACCTTCCTCGGCCTGGTGGGCGGCACGCTGGGCAAGCTCAGCATGGACGTGAAGCTGATGATGCAGACCGAGGTCGGCGAGGTCCACGAGCCCTACGCCCATGGCCGCGGCAGCAGCAGCACCATGCCGCAGAAGCGCAACCCCATCAGCAGCTGCTACATCCACGCCGCCATCAGCGTCGTGCGCCAGCAGGCCGCGGCGCTGCTGGACGCCATGGTGGCCGACCACGAGCGCAGCACCGGCCCCTGGGAGATCGAGTGGATCGTGCTGCCCGAGGCCTTCTGCCTGATGGCCGGCGCGCTGAAGCACAGCCGCCACGTGCTCGAAGGGCTGGAGGTGGACGCCCAGGCCATGCGCCGCAACATCGATCTCACGCACGGCCTGGTGATGAGCGAGGCGGTGATGATGGGCCTGGGGCCCTACATCGGCCGCGAGACCGCGCACGACCTGGTCTACGACCTCTGCCGCCAGGCGCTGCAGCAGCGGCGCCCGCTGCTCGAGCTGCTGGCCGCGCACCCCGAGATCAACCGCCACCTCGACCACGCCGCGCTGGCCCGGCTGTGCGACCCGGCCCTCTACCTGGGGCAGTCGGGGGCCATGGTCGACCGGGTGCTGGCCACGCTGGACTGAACGGGGCGGCGCTGCAGCCGCGCCACCGCCACCGACCCACCGAACGTTACAGCGCCATCGCCGGCCGCAGCGCCATCGCGGCGCGCCAGCGCAGCAGGTGCGGGTGGGCCTCGCCCGGCTTGACGCGCACCACGCGCGCGAAGTCCACCGCCACCACGGCCGTGATGTCGGCGATGCTGAAGCCGCCGCCGGCGAGCGTCTCGCGGTCGGCCAGGTGTGCGTCCAGGGTGGCAAAGAACTGCTGCACCCGCGCCAGGCCGCGCGCGGCCAGCTCGGGGATCTGCGGGTAGCCCACCGGCCCGGTCAGCGCACGCTCCTTCATCGCCGGCGCGCTGTTGCGCAGCGCCTCGGCCACGGCGAGCAGGCCTTCGAACTCGGCGCGCCAGTTCCAGCTGGCGATCTCGGCCTTCTCGAAGGGCGTCGTGCCCAGCAGCGGCGGCGCGGGGTAGCGCGCCTCCAGGTAGGCCGCGATGGCGGCGTTGTCGGTGAGCACGCGGCCGTCTTCCAGCCGCAGCGCCGGCACGGTGCACTGCGGGTTGATGGCGCGGTAGGCCTCGCCCAGCTGCTCGTTGGCGCGCAGGTCGATGGACACGGTGTCGTGCACCACGCCCTTCTCGGCCAGCAGGATGCGCGCCCGGCGCGGGCTCGGGGCCATGGCGTAGTCGTACAGGGTGAGCATGGGGGCCTCCTTGCGCCTTCAGCGTTGCACGATCTGCTGCGCGCGCGCGACGAAGGCCTGCGTGGCCTGCTCGCTCTTCAGGGCGCTCTCGGCCCTGGCCGGCACCTCGATGCCGCGCTGGCAGGCCGGCCGCGCCTTCATCGCGTCCAGCCAGCGCTGCAGGTGCGGCAAGCCCTCGACCGACACGCCCGACCACTTGTGCGTGCGCACCCAGCACCAGTTGGCGATGTCGGCCACCGAGTAGTCGCCGGCCAGCCATTCGCTGTCGGCCAGCCGCGCATCGAGCACCCCGAACAGGCGCCGCGATTCGTTCTGGTAGCGGTCGATGGCGGGCTGGATCTTCTCGGGGAAGTAGCGGAAGAACACGTTCGCCTGGCCCATCATCGGCCCGACGCCGCCCATCTGGAACATCAGCCACTGGATCACCCGCGAGCGGCCCTGCGCGTCGGCGGGCATCAGGCGGCCGGTCTGCTCGGCCAGGTAGAGCAGGATCGCACCCGACTCGAACACCGCGAAGTCGCCATGGGCGCGGTCGACGATGGTCGGGATGCGGCCGTTCGGGTTCAGGCGCAGGTACGCGGGCGCCTTCTGCTCGCCCTGCGCCAGATCGAGGGCGTGCACGGTGTAGGGCAGGCCCAGTTCTTCGAGCGTGACCGAGGCCTTCCAGCCGTTGGGGGTGGACGCGGTGTACAGGTCGATCATCGGGCAGGCTCCAGCCGGGGCGGCAGGGCGGGCCCGCCCGCGGCCGGCGGCCGCAGGTCGAGCACGCCGTCGTCGATGCGCCCCAGGCGCAGCAGCCGCAGGTCGAGGGCGTAGTTCTGGTTCAGGCGCCAGGGCTTGCGGTCGCCCTGCCGGGGCAGGCTCGCCACGGCGCGCTGCACGTAGCCCGAGCTGAACTCGAGCAGCGGCGAGGGCACGATGGCCGCCCCGGCCCGCGGCGTGGCCACCGCCAGGCCGCGGCGGCGCAGGTGGTTCAGCAGCCGGGCCACGTAGCCGGCGGCGAGGTCGGCCTTCAGCGTCCAGCTGGCGTTGGTGTAGCCGAAGATGTTGGCCAGGTTCGGGATGCCGCTGTACATCACGCCCTTGTAGACCAGCGCCTGCGACAGGTCGCAGGGCCGGCCGTCCAGGCTGATCTTCGTGTCGCCGAGCACATTGAGCTGCAGGCCGGTGGCGGCGACCACGATGTCGGCCTCGATCTCGGTGCCCGAGCGCAGCCGGATGCCGCGCGGCGTGAAAGCGTCGATCTGGTCGGTGACGACGGAGGCCCGCCCCGCGCGCAGGGCCTTGAACAGGTCGCCGTCGGGCACCAGGCACAAGCGCTGGTCCCAGGGCTTGTAGGCGGGCGTGAAGTGGCGCTCCACGTCGAAGCCCGGGCCCAGGTGCTGCCGCACCAGGCCGACCAGCCGCGCCTTGGCGCGCTCCGGCTGGCGCCGGGCCAGGCGGTAGAAGTACATCCCCAGCCACACGTTCTTGAGTCGCAGCACCCGCCCGGCCAGGCCGGGCGACAGCCAGCGCTGCAGGTGCCGCGCCATCGGGTCGACCGAGGGCCGCGCGAAGACGTAGCTGGGCGAGCGCTGCAGCAGCGTGACATGGGCCGCGTCCCGCGCCAGCGCCGGCACCAGCGTCACCGCGGTCGCGCCGCTGCCGATGACCACCACGCGCCGGCCCGCCGTCTGCAGCCCCTCGGGCCAGGCCTGCGGGTGCACCACCGGGCCGGCGAACTGCGCCTCGCCCGGGAACACGGGCCGGTGGCCCTGCGCGTAGTCGTAGTAGCCGCTGCAGAACAGCAGGAAGCGCGTGCGCAGGGTGCTGCGCTCGCGCTGCGGGCCGCGCTCGACCTGCACCGTCCACAGCGCGTCGCGCGCCGACCAGTCGGCGCCGATCACGCGGTGGTGGAAGCGGATGTGGCGATCGATGCGGTGCTCGGCCGCGGTCTCGGCGATGTAGCGCCGGATCGACGGCCCGTCGGCGATGGCGCGCGCGCCGCGCCAGGGCTTGAAGGCATAGCCCAGGGTGTACATGTCGGAGTCGCTGCGCACGCCCGGGTAGCGGAACAGGTCCCAGGTGCCGCCGATGGCGCCGCGGGCCTCCAGCAGCGTGTACCGCTGGTCGGGACAGCGCCGCTGCAGGTGCACCGCCGCGCCGATGCCCGACAGGCCGGCGCCGACGATGACCACGTCGTGCGGCGCCTCCGGCCCCGGCACGGCGGACTGCAGGAACTGCGCGGCGTCGGCCAGCGCGCGCCGCGCCTCGGGCAGCCACGCCAGCAGCTGCCAGACATGCGGCACCGTGGGGTACACCTGCAGCGTCACGGCCACGCCCGCGGCGCGCGCCTTCTGCGCCAGGCGCAGGCTGTCGTCGCGCAGCACCTCGTCCTCGCCCACCTGCAGCAGCAACGGCGGCAGGCCGTGCAGCGCGCCCAGCAGCGGCGAGGCCAGCGGCTGGGCGCGGTCGGCGCCGGCCAGGTAGGCCTGCGCCAGGTGGTCCAGGTGCTCGCCGCGGAACATGGCGTCGCGATCGGCGTTGTCCACCAGCGAGGCGCTGCCGCCGGTGAGGTCGACGGCAGCCGAGAACAGCGCCGCCGCGGCCGGCAGCGGCTCGCCGGCATCGCGCAGGGCCAGCATCAGGCCCAGGGCGAGGTTGCCGCCGGCACTGTCGCCCGCCAGCACCAGCCGCCCCGGCACCAGCGCACGCAGCGCGCGCCAGGCGGCCTGCACGTCGTTCACCGCAGCCGGAAACGGGTGCTCGGGCGCGAGCCGGTAGTCGGGCACGAACACGCGCAGACCGCGCAGCGCCAGCACCGCCGTGAGCGAGCGGTGCGTGCGGGCCGAACAGCCGACGAAGCCGCCGCCGTGCAGGTACAGCAGCGTGGTGGCCTCGGCCGCCGGCGCGGCGCCTGCAACCTCGACCCATTCGCCGGCCACGCCGCCCAGCGTGGCCGCGGAGTAGCGCACGCCCTTGGGCGCGGCCAGCGGCTGGTTGAAGACGCGGCGCACGCGCGCGATGTCGGACATGTCGCCCAGCGCCGGCTTCACGCGGCGGCGCACGGCCAGCGCCGCCAAGCGGGCACGCCAGCTGGGCTTCATGCGCGGATCGGGGTCGACGGACCCAGCGGCAGCGGCAACGGCATCGAGGTTCCTGGGCAGCGGGTGCCGGGATGCTGTCACAGATCTGCGCCGCGGACGGGCCGGCGCCGGCGCGCGGGTGCCGGCGCGGTGAACAGCGCCCGCTGGCGCAGGACCTGCTCGTGCTGCCGCGCCAGGCTGCCGCAGACCAGGTCGCAGAGCTGGTACACGGCCGGGTCGGCGATGCGGTAGTAGGCGCTGTTGCCGCGGCTCTCGCGCGCGATCAGGCCGTGCCGCGTCAACAGCGCCAGGTGGCGCGAGACGTTGGCGGCGCTGAAGCCGCAGAGCTGCGCCAGCTCGCCCACGCTGCGCTCGTGCTGGCGCAGCAGGTTCAGCAGCTGCAGCCGCGAGGGTTCGGCCAGCGCCTGGAAATACGCCGCCACCTGGGCCAGCGCCTCGTCCGGAAGTCCTTCCATGCCAGCACAGCCTGGGGATTGCGATGTACGCATGATGCCCGCGGGGCGCCTTTCTGTCTTTCGCCTTCGTCAAGTTCGTACTTGACTATTTGCGTATGTGTGCAAATAATAGATCAAGATTCGATCCCGCGCCCGTCGCGCCGTCCGGCGCTGGAAACCGCGGAAAGGACACGCATGCCCCGCTCTGCTCCCCTATCCCGGGCTCGCGCCCTGGCCCTGGCCCTCCCCCTGCTGGTGAGCCTGCCGCCTGCGATCGCGGGCGACGCGCCGGCCGCCGCTGCGGCGCTGCCCACGACGCTGGCCCGCGCCGGCAGCGGATCCGCGCAAGCCGGCTTCGACGGCGTCGTCGAGGCGGTGCGCCAGACCGTGATCGCCGCGCAGGTGCCGGGCGCGGTGGTGGCGCTGGACGTGCGCGCGGGCGACCGCGTGCAGGCCGGTCAGGTGCTGCTGCGCATCGACGCCCGCAGCGCCAGCCTGGGCGCGCGGGCCAGCGATGCCCAGGTGCAGGCGGCGCAGGCCCAGCTCGACGTCGCCACCCGCGAGCTGCAACGCCAGCAGCGGCTCTACCAGAAGAACTACATCAGCCAGGCTGCGCTCGAGCAGGCCGAATCCGCCTTCAAGGCCACCCAGGCCCAGGTCAAGGCGCAACTGGCCCAGGCCGATGTCGCGCGCACCCAGACCGGCCTGCACGTGGTGCGCGCACCCTATGCCGGCGTCGTCGCGGACGTGCCGGTGGCGCTGGGCGACATGGCGCTGCCGGGCCGTCCGCTGCTGACGCTGTACGACCCGTCGTCGCTGCGCGTCACCGCCGCCGTGCCGCAGACCGTGGCCGCCCGCCTGGCGGCCGGGCGCCTGCCCGAAGTCGAGCTGCCCGGCTTGCCGGCGGCCTCGGCACGCGTCACGCCCACGGCCTTGCAGGTGCTGCCCACGGTCGACGCCGCGACCCACACGGTCGAGTTGCGCGCCAGCCTGCCGCCGGGCCTGCCGGGCGTCGGCCCGGGCCAGTTCGCCCGCCTGTGGCTGGCGCCGACGGCGGGTGGCGAGCCGGATGCCCACCGGGTGACGGTGCCGCTGCAGGCCGTGGTGCGGCGCGCCGAGATGACCGGCCTGTACGTGCTCGACGCCGCCGGCCGCCCCCTGCTGCGCCAGGTACGGCTGGGGCTGGCGAGCGGCGACCGCATCGAGGTGCTCGCCGGCGTGAATGTCGGCGAGCGCGTGGTGACCGACCCG
Organism: Burkholderiales bacterium; assembly: GCA_028872015.1. Lineage (GTDB taxonomy): Bacteria > Pseudomonadota > Gammaproteobacteria > Burkholderiales > Burkholderiaceae_C > Rubrivivax. Next base: position 12,902 of record JAGWLO010000042.1, read on the forward strand.
CAGGCCGCCGCCCGCGCCCGCTGAACGTCGATCCGAGAGCCCGATGAGCCCCACCCCGCACACCCCCGCGCTCGGCCTCTCCGGTCGCATCGCGGCCTCCTTCCAGGCCGCGCGGATCACGCCGCTGCTGGCCCTGCTGGCCCTGCTGCTGGGCGCCTTCGCGGTGTTCGTGACCCCGCGCGAGGAAGAGCCGCAGATCAACGTGACGATGGCCAACGTGCTGATCCCCTTCCGGGGGGCCTCGGTGGCCGACGTCGAGCAGATGGTGGCCGGGCCCGCCGAGCAGGTGCTGTCGCAGATCACCGGCATCGAGCACGTGACCTCGGTCTCGCGGCCGGGGCTGGCGATCATCACGGTGCAGTTCAAGGTCGGCGTGCCGCGCACCGAGGCGCTGGTGCGCCTGTACGACACCGTCAACTCGCATGCCGACTGGCTGCCGCCCAACCTGGGCGTGGGCACACCGATCATCAAGCCGAAGGGCATCGACGACGTGCCCATCGTGGCGCTCACGCTCTACAGCCGCAACCCCGACACCGGCGCATTCGACCTCGAGCGCGTGGCGCACAGCGTCGAGTCCGACTTGAAGCGCGTGCCCGGCACGCGCGAAGTCACCACGATCGGCGGGCCCGGCCGAGCGGTGCTGGTCGAAATCGACCCGGCACGGATGGCCGGCTCCGGCGTCACCGTGGCCGACCTGCGCGAGGCCCTGCTGTCGGCCAACCTGGGCCTGCCCGTGGGCGACCTGATCGACGGCAACCGCGCGGTCGCGATCGAGTCCGGCCCGTTCCTGCGTCAGGCCAGCGAGGTGGGCGACCTCGTGGTCGGCGTGCACGGCGGCAAGCCGGTGTTCCTGCGCGACGTGGCCACGGTGCGCGATGGCGCGCCCACCCCGGCCCGCTACGTCTGGTACGGCGCCCCGGCCAAGGACGGCGCGCCGGCATTCGAGACCCCGGCGGTCACGATCAGCATCACCAAGAAGCCGGGCGAGAACGCGATCGACGTCGCCGACGCCGTGATGCAGCGCGTGGCCGCGCTGCACAACACCGTGATCCCGGCCGACGTGCAGGTGGCCGAGACGCGCAACTACGGCGCATCCGCCAACGACAAGGCCGTCAAGCTGATCGAGAAGCTGCTCTTCGCCACCGCGTCGGTGGTGGCGCTGGTGTTCATGGCGCTCGGCCGGCGCGAGGCCGCGATCGTCGGCAGCGCGGTGATCCTGACGCTGATGGTGACGCTGTTCGCGTCCTGGGCCTGGGGCTTCACGCTGAACCGGGTGTCGCTGTTCGCGCTGATCTTCTCGATCGGCATCCTGGTCGACGACGCGATCGTGGTGGTCGAGAACATCCACCGCCACCAGCAGCACCACCCGGGCCGCAGCCTGACGCAGCTCATCCCCGGTGCGGTGGACGAGGTCGGCGGGCCGACCATCCTGGCCACGCTGACGGTGATCGCGGCGCTGCTGCCGATGGCCTTCGTCTCGGGCCTGATGGGTCCGTACATGAGCCCGATCCCCATCAACGCCAGCATGGGCATGGTGCTGTCGCTGGCGATCGCCTTCGTCGTCACGCCCTGGCTGGCGCGGCTGTGGATGAAGGCCACGCCGGCCCCGGCGCAACCCCCGGCCGGCATCGGTGCGCCCGGGACGCCGGCCGACGGCCCGAAGGACGTCGCCGCGCACGCCCCCGGCCACGGCATGGCGGCGCGCATCGGGCCGCTGTTCGAGCGCCTCTTCAAGCCGTTGCTCGACGACGCCCGCGGCGCCCGCAACCGCGGCCTGCTCGGCCTGGGCATCGCGGCGCTGATCGCGGTCTCGCTCGCGCTGCCGGCCACCGGCCTCGTGCTGCTGAAGATGCTGCCCTTCGACAACAAGTCGGAGTTCCAGGTCATCGTCGACATGCCCGCCGGCACGCCGCTGGAAGAGACGGCGGCCGTGCTGCACGAACTCGGCGCGTATCTCGCCACCGTGCCCGAGGTCACCGACTACCAGGCCTACGCGGGCACCGCGTCGCCGATCAACTTCAACGGCCTGGTGCGCCAGTACGACCTGCGCGCCGGCGGCGAGGTCGGCGACCTGCAGGTCAACCTGGTCGACAAGCACCGGCGCGACGCCCAGAGCCACGCCATCGCGATGCGTGTGCGGCCGGCGCTGCAGGCCATCGGCCAGCGCTTCGGCGCCAACGTCAAGGTCGTGGAAGTGCCGCCCGGCCCGCCCGTGCTCTCGCCCATCGTGGCCGAGGTCTATGGCCCCGAGGCTGCCGGCCGCCAGCAGGTGGCGAAGGCGGTGCGCGCGGTGTTCGAGTCCACGCCGGGCATCGTCGACGTCGACGACAGCAGCATCGCGGCGGCGCCGAAGAAGCTGCTGCTGGTCGACCGGCGCAAGGCCGCGATGCTCGGCGTGCCGCAGCAGGCCATCGTGACCACGCTGCGCGCGGGGCTGGCCGGCGAGGCCACCGCCTACCTGCACGACGCGACCAAGTACCCGGCGGCGGCGACGATCCAGCTGCCGCCCGAGCGCCAGGGCGACCTGGACACGCTGTTGCAGCTGACGGTGCGCAGCGCGCAGGGCCGGCTGGTGCCGATCCGCGAACTCGTCACCGTGAGCGACACGCTGCGCGAGCAGCCCGCCTACCACAAGGACCTGCTGCCGGTGAACTACGTCGTCGGCGACATGGCCGGCAAGCTCGACAGCCCGCTGTACGGCGTGTTCGAGATGCGCCACCGCATCCGGCAGATCGCCACGCCGGGCGGCGGCACGCTGCAGGAATACTGGATCCACCAGCCTGCCGATGCGTACCGCGGCTACGCGTTGAAGTGGGACGGCGAGTCGCAGATCACCTACGAGACCTTCCGCGACATGGGCGCCGCGTATGCCGTGGGCCTGGTGCTGATCTACCTGCTGGTGGTGGCGCAGTTCGGCTCGTACCTGACGCCGCTCATCATCATGGCGCCGATCCCGCTCACCCTCATCGGCGTGATGCCGGGCCATGCATTGCTGGGCGCGCAGTTCACCGCCACCAGCATGATCGGCATGATCGCGCTGGCCGGGATCATCGTGCGCAACTCGATCCTGCTGGTCGACTTCATCAACCTCCAAGTGCGGCAGGGCGTCGAGTTCAAGCACGCCATCGTCCACGCCGCGATCACGCGCGCCCAGCCCATCGTGCTGACCGGCCTGGCGGCGATGCTCGGCGCCTTCTTCATCCTCGACGACCCGATCTTCAACGGGCTGGCGATCGCGCTGATCTTCGGCATCTTCGTCTCCACCTTGCTCACGCTGGTGGTGATCCCCATCTTGTATTTCGTGGCCTACCGCCACCGGCTCGAAGCCCTCACCGGCCCGGCCGATGGCGACGCCGAATCGCCTTCACCCCAACCGCAAGGACATTGACATGACCACCTGGCAAGCCGTCCGCGTCATCGCCGGCGCCTTCATCCTGATCTCGCTCGCCCTGGGCACCCCGGGCAGCCCGCTGTTCGTCAGCCCCTGGTGGCTGGCCTTCACCGCCTTCGTCGGCATCAACCTGCTGCAGAGCGGGCTGACGAAGTGGTGCCTGATGGAGACGATCCTGCGCAAGCTCGGCCTGCGCCCGGGCGCCTGAACCGCCTCATGCCGAACCCGCCACCCACGGAGAGCTCACCATGAACCTCGTCTGCCCTGCCTGCGGCACCACCAACCGCGTGCCCGACGAGCGGCTGCACGACCAGCCGGTGTGCGGGCGCTGCGGCGCCGATCTCGCGCCGACGCATCCGGTGGCGCTGACCGACGCGATCTTCCCGGCCTACATCGCCGGCACCGGGATGCCGGTGCTGGTCGATTTCTGGGCCGACTGGTGCGGCCCCTGCAAGATGATGGCGCCGCATTTCGCGAACGCCGCCACCCAGCTGCCCGGCGTGCGCTTCGCCAAGGTCGACACCGAGGCGAACCCGAAGGTCAGCGCCGGCCACAACATCCGCAGCATCCCGACGATGATCCTGTTCCGCGGTGGCCAGGAAGTCGCCCGCCAGTCCGGCGCGATGGCCGCGGGGGATCTCGTGCGCTGGGTCCAGGCCCAGCTCGCGAAGGCGGGGGCCTGAGCATGGGCGCCGCATCGATGGCGGCCGCATTCGGCGCCGTCGTCTCGCTGGCGCTGCCGCGCCCGGCGCTGGCCACCGACCTTTTGCAGGCCTGGCAGGGCGCCGTGCGCAACGACCGCGAAATCGACGTCGCCAACGCGGCCCACGCCACCGCCCAGCCGCAGCGCGACCAGGCCAGCGCGCTGTGGCGACCCAACGTCGGCCTGACTGCCGCCGTCGGTGTCGGCCGCAGCCAGACCGCAGCCACCGGCGCCCAGTTCAGCGCGCCGGGCCTGGGCACCTCCAGCGGCGTCGGCTTCGACACTTCGATCAACCACGGCACGGCCGGGCGCTGGGCGCTGCAGGCGGTGCAGCCGCTCTACGACCCAGCCCGCAGGGCCCGGCAGCAGCAACTGAGCCTGACGGCCGACCTGGCGGATCTGCAGTGGCAGGCGGCGCAGCAGGCGCTGATGCTGCGCACCGCCGAGCGCTACTTCGACCTCGCGCTGGCACAGGAGACGCTGCGCGTGCTGCAGCGCCAGAGCGAAGCGGTGGCGCGTGCCGCCGCCGAGGCGCAGGACCGCTTCAAGCTCGGCAGCGCCCCCATCACCGACACGCACGAGGCCCAGGCCCGGCTGGCCGCGATCCGGGCCCAGCTGCTGGCGGCGCAGACCGAGCTCGAGATCCGGCGCGAGCGGCTGGCCGACAGCACCGCGCTGCCGCCGGCCACGCTGGTGGCCGAACTGCCCGCCGCGGTGCCGGTGAGGCCGCCGCCGCGGTCGCTGCAGGCCTGGCGCACCGACGCCGAGGCCGGCAACCCGGGGCTGCGCATGCAGCAGCTCAAGGTCGAGATCGCCCGCCGCCAGGCGAGCGAGTTCAGCCCGCGCGCCGCGACCCAGGTCGCGCTGGTGGCCCAGGCCGGCCGCGACCGCCTGGCCGGCAGCGGCGACTTCGGCACCGCCGGCAACGGCGCGAGCCACGCGATGATCGGCATCCAGGTCTCGATCCCGCTCTACAGCGGCGGCCTGCGCGACGCCCGGCACGAGGAGGCGCAGCGCCAGGCCGACCAGGCGCAGGCCGAGGCCGATCGCCTGCGTCAGCAGGTGGGGCAGCAGGTGCGCGCGACCTGGCTCGGCCTGGCTGTCGGCGGCCAGCGCGTGCAGGCCCTTGAGGACGCACTGCACGCCAGTGCCGAGCGCGTGGACGCGACGCAGCTCGGTCACGAGGTCGGCCAGCGCACCACGCTCGACCTGCTCAACGCAGAGAACGACCGTGCCGCGGCGCGCCTGGCGCTGGCCCAGGCGCGCGTCGGTCTGCTGCTCGACCGCCTGCGGCTGGCCGCGCTGGCCGGCCGGCTCGACGTAGGCACGCTGCGCGCGGTCGATGCCGAGCTCGAGCGCGAGTCCGACCCGCCCGGACGCTGAGCCGTCGGCCCGCGATGGCCGTGGGCCTTGACGCCTGCGGCCCGCCCGCGGCCCCGGCGCTGCGTGCCGATCTGGCGCTGCAGATACGGGTAAGACCCGAAGGCGCAGGCCTGGAATGTCCGCAACCAGGCAGTACTCTCCCGACCTGAGGCGTCGGCCCGTGCCTGGTCATCATCGAGCGCTGGTGCGACAGGGCCGGCCGTCAAGCCGTGCCGGACGGCCGGCCTGGCGGCCGAGGTGCCGCCGCACCGGACGATCCACCCGCCAGACCCCGAGGAGCGCGCATGAAGCCACCGCCCGACCCCGAACGCCGCCGCCTGCTGGTGGGCAGCGCAGGCTTGCTGGCCGGGGGCGCCTGGTCGGCGCTGGCGCATGGCGCCCGCGCCGCGGAGCCGCCGCTCATCGAGCTGCCGGTGGCCAACGGCGAGCGCTACGTCGAGAGCTTTCCGGAGAAGCGGCCGATGATCGTGCTGACGACGCGCCCGCCGCAGCTCGAGACGCCGTTCGCCGTCTTCAACGACGGGCTGCTGACGCCGAACGACGCGTTTTTCGTGCGCTACCACAACAACGGCCTGCCACCCTCGATCGACGGCGACAAGCACGTGATCAGGATCGGCGGCAACGCCGTGGGCCGGCCCTTCGAGCTGTCGGTGGCCGAGCTCAAGCGCGGGTTCAGGCCGGTGGACCTGGTGGCCGTCAACCAGTGCTCGGGCAACAGCCGCGCGCTGTTCACGCCGCGGGTCACGGGCGGGCAGCTCACCAACGGCGCGATGGGCAATGCGCGCTGGGTGGGCGTGCCGCTGAAGGACGTGCTGGCGCGGGCCGAGCCCAAGACCAGCGCGCGCCAGGTCACGTTCAACGGCCTGGACTTCGCGCTCAGGGGCGGCGGCGACCTCGTCAAGGCGCTCGACATCGGCCACGCCATGGACGGCGAGGTGATGATCGCCTACGAGATGAACGGCACCGAGCTGCCCTACCTCAACGGATTCCCGGTGCGGCTGGTGGTGCCCGGCTACTACGGCACCTACTGGGTCAAGCATCTGTCGGAGATCGAGGTCATCGACCACGAGTTCGAAGGCTTCTGGATGAAGCCGGCCTACCGCATCCCCGACAACGATTGCGCCTGCGTCGCCCCCGGCACGGTGCCCACGGCCACGCGGCCCATCGGCCGCTTCGACGTGCGCTCGTTCATCACCTCGCTCAGTGCCGGCCAGCCGGTGGCGCTGGGGCGGCGGCTCACCGTGCGCGGCATCGCGTTCGATGGCGGCCAGGGCATCCGCGAGGTGGCGTACTCCACCGACGGTGGCCGGGCGTGGCGGCCGGCCACGCTGGGCGAGGGGCTGGGCCGGTACTCGTTCCGCGCGTTCACGTTCCCGTTCAGGCCCGAGCAGCCCGGGGCCCACGACCTGCGCGTGCGGGCCTGGAACCGCGCCGGCGAGACGCAGCCCCTGCAGCCCCTGTGGAACCCGGCCGGCTACATGCGCAATGTCGTCGAGAGCCTGGTCGTGAACGCCGCCTGAGGAGGACCGCCCCGATGAACCGCCAACAGCTCGTCAGCGTTGCCTGGGCCCTGGCTGCCTTGGGCAGCGCAGGCCCAGCGCCGGCCCTCACCAAGCGCTACCAGGCACCCCCGGACACCGTGATGCTGACCCCGAGCGAGATGCCGGGCTATGCCAAGGCCCAGGCCAACTGCACGAGCTGCCATTCGGCCGAGTACATGCGCTACCAGCCGCCGAACGCAGGCCGCCCGTACTGGGACGCGATGGTTCACCGGATGAAGACCGTGTTCAACGCGCCGATCGACGACGCCGACATGCCGGCGATCGTCGACTACCTGTCAGCCACGTACGGCAACAAGAACGGCAAGTGAACCCCGACCATGCGTCGACTCCGCCGCCTGGCGGACACCGATCGCCCCACCCACACCCCGAGGAGACCTCCATGACCCAGCAGTCCCGCAGAAAGATGTTCACCACCGCCGCCGTGGCAGCCACGGGCCTCGCGGCGGCCGCAGCCCCGATGGCTGCGCGGGCCGCCGCGGCCGGCAAGCTGAAGGCCGTGTTCCAGGTCAGCGACGCCGACGCCGGCAAATGGAACCTGACGCTGAACAACGTTCGCAACGTCAAGAACGAATTGCTCGACGACGGCGCCGAACTCGAGATCGTGGCCTTCGGCCCCGGCATCGGCCTGCTCAAGGCGGGCTCGCCCCTGGCCGAGCGCATCACCGAAGCGCGCAAGGACGGCATCACCATCGTCGCCTGCGAGAACTCGATGAAGGCGCAGAAGCTGGTTTACGCCGACATGCTGTCGAACATCGGATTCGTGCCGGCGGGCGTGGTCGAGCTCATCAAGAAGCAGCGCGACGGCTGGGCCTACATCCGGCCGTAAGCAGCCGCCGCGGCCTGCGGGCTGCAGCGGTGGCCGACCAAGACGCTACCTGGGCGGCAGCGTGCGCAGGTAGGCCACGAGGGCGGACACGTCGGCGGGCTTCATCTTCGCGTAGTAGGACACGGCCATCGGCGGCCTCAGGCAGCTGCCGTCGGGCCGCACGCCGGTGGTGATGATGGCCGCAAGCTGCGCATCGCTGTAGCGCTTCAGGTTCGTGGGCGTGATGTTGGGCGCCACGCTGCGGCCCCAGGGTCCGGTGAACACGTAGCCGCCGGCACCCAGCCCGCCCGCGAAGTCGGGTCCACCCTGTGGGCCGGGCCTCGAATGGCATTCGATGCAGTGGCCCAGCGGGCCGGCCAGGTAGCGGCCCCAGGCCACCGGGTCGGCACTGGACACCTCGGCCACGCGGCCCACCGGCGGGCCCCAGGTCGGCGGCAGCGGCATCCGGTAGACCGACTTGGCCACCCGGTTCTTCACCGGCGGCACGGCGCGCAGATAGGCCACGATGGCCGCCACGTCGCTGTCGGCGATGTCGCGGTACAGATCGAACGGCATCGGCGGCCCGATCAGGCTGCCATCGGGCCGGCGGCCTTCGCGGATGGCGCGCGCGATCTGGGCGTCGCTCCAGCGGCCGATGCCGGTGTCGGGGTCGGGCGTGATGTTCGCCGACACGGCGCTGAACATCGGGTCCTCGATGACCAGGCCGCCGGCCAGCGCCTGCCCGAGCAGCGGGCCGTTGGGCCCCTGGGGCGTGTGGCAGTTGCCGCAGCCGGCGATCGATTCGACCAGGTAGCGCCCGCGCTCCAGCCGCGACTCGGCCTGCGCCGCCGTTGCGACGAGGCCCAGGCCGAGCGCCGCCGTTGCAGCCAGCGCGGCCGCGATGGGCGGGCGCCCCGGCGCTGGCCTGCGCGCTTGCGCATGCGATTGCCCTTGCTCTTGCTTCACGGTCGGCTCCTCCCCCGCAAGCTTGTGCCGGCATGGTAGCGAGCACCGCCCGCCGGCCGGATCGGGAGTGCCCCGGGGGTGGCGTGGCGCCCGGCCGTCAGGCCGCGCCGCCTTCCACCGCCAGGCCCTCGGCGTGCCAGCGCAGCAGGCCGCCGGCCAGGTTGGCGACCCGGCCGAAGCCGGCCTTCTGCAGCAGCACCGTGGCCTGGGCCGAGCGCGCGCCCGAGCGGCAGACGGTGACCACCGGCCGCGCCGCATCGAGCTCGCCGCTGCGCGCAGCCAGCTGCGCCAGCGGCAGCAGCCGGGCGCCGTGCAGGTGGCCCAGCGCGTCGCCGAACTCGGCCGGCTCGCGCACGTCGACGATCTGCACCCGCGCGGCGCACTCGGCCAGCGATTGCGGCTGGATCTCCCAGATGCCGCTGAAGGTGTAGGTCAGCGGTGCCCAGTCGGGGTCGGCCGGCGGCAGCGCCGAGCCCTGCGGCTGGCCGCAGCGCAGGTTGGCCGGCAGCGCGATGTCGATCAGCTTGGGATGCGGCAGGCCGAGGTTGTCCATGTAGCCGCTGAAGTCGGCCTCGTTCACGTCGCCACCCAGGCGCGGGTTGTAGCGCCGCTCCTCGGCCACGCTGGTGACCGAGATGCCGCGGTAATCGTGCGCCGGGTACAGCAGGCAGGCCGGCGGCAGCGACAGCAGTTGCGTGTGCACCGAGCGGTACAGGCGCTGCGCGCTGCCTTGCTGGAAATCGGTGCGGCCGCAGCCGCGGATCAGCAGCGCATCGCCGGTGTAGGCCAGGCTCCGGTCGTCGAGCACGTAGCTCAGGCAGCCGTCGGTGTGGCCGGGCGTGGCGCGGACCTCGAGGTGGCGGCTGCCGAACGCGACCCGGTCGCCGTGCGCCAGCGGCCGGTCGGCACCCACCGCGCCCGAGGCGGCCGACACCAGGATGCGGCTGCCGCAGCGCTGGCGCATGAGCCAGGCCCCGGTGACGTGGTCCGCATGGACATGGGTGTCCAGCGTGGCCACCGCGCGCAGGCCCAGCTCACGCAACAGGGCGGCATCGCGCCGCACCTGCTCGAAGACGGGGTCGATGACCAGCGCCTCGCCGCTGGCCGCGTCGCCCAGCAGGTAGGTGTAGGTGGACGACGCGGCGTCGAAGAGCTGGCGGAAGACGAGCATGGCCGGGCGGCTCGGTGGGGGTGCGGCGGGTACGCGCCGGGTCGGCGCGGAGCTCAGCGCTGCGCCAGCGGCATCAGCCGCTCGGACGAGGGCACCGCGTCGCCGCCGTCGATCTCGATGGCGACCTGGGTGCAGACGGCGCGGCACAGCATCGCCACGCGTTCGCTCTGCAGGCGGTAGTAGATCTGGGTGCCCTCGCGGCGCCGGGCCAGCACGCCGCTGCGGTACAGCGTGGCCAGGTGCTGCGACATGTTGGGCTGGGTGGTCTCGATCTCGGCCAGCAGCTGCGAGACGTTCTTCTCCTGCTGGCACACGGCGCTGATGATGCGCAGCCGTATCGGCGTGGCGAGCACGCCGAACAGCTCGGCGGCCGATTCGAACACCCGGTCTTCGCTGCTCTGGCCCATGCCCACCCTTGCTGTATCAGCACTCCATTCTATTCGCACGCACCGATGCTCGAGGCGGCGGGCCGGCAGCTACTGGCCGCCCTGCGACTCCAGCAGCAGGTAGGTGTTGTAGGCGTTCATCCGGTTGGCGGCATGGAACAGCGGCAGCTGGTCGAAGCGCGACCAGTCGGTGTGCGCATAGGCGTCGTCGAAGGGCTCCAGGTTGCGCGCCGCCTCGGCCATCGCGGCGCGCAGGAAGACGAGGTAGTCGCGCGTGAGCTGCATGTCGTGCTCGGGGTCGGTGGAGACCGGGCCGTGCCCGGGCACCACCACCCTGGGGTGGTCGCGCATCAGCTTGTCCAGCGAGGCGATCCACTGCCGGCTGTCGGCCTGGCCGATGTAGGGGATGCGGCCGCGGAAGAACAGGTCGCCCGAGAACATCACGCCGAGCTTGGGCACGAACACCGACAGGTCTTCGGGCGTGTGCGCCGGCCCGACGTGGCGCAGCACGAAGTCGTAGCGGCCCACCTGCAGGTGCGTCACCTCGTGGGTGAGCCAGCGGTCGGCCGGCACCAGGCGCGTGTTCGCGTCGATCCAGGGCGCCAGATCGTGGCGGCTGGCGGCCAGGCGGTTCTGCGCCAGGTCGGACTCGAGGTACTCGCGGCCCAGCGTCTGCGCGATGATGGTGGCGCCGGCGGCCTTGAAGGTCTGCAGGCCGTAGATGTGGTCGGCGTGGTAGTGGGTGACGATGACATAGCGCACCGGCTGGGGCGTGATGCGGTGGATTTCGTCGAGCAGCGCCTGCGCCAGCGCCGGCGAGCCCAGGGCGTCGATCACGACCACGCCGTCGTCGGTGACGACGAAGCCGGCATTGGAGATGAAGTTGCGGTTGGCGGCCGAGCCCAGCGCCGCTGCGCCCTGCACGTACCAGGCATGGTCGGTGACCGGGATCGCATGCAGCCGCGGCATCGACAGGTCCAGCGACGACGCGGCGGCCGCCGATGCCGATGCCATGCCGGCCGGTGCGGCATCGGCGGCCCACGCCAGATTCAGCACGCCCAGCAGGGCCGCGCCGCACAGCAGTCCGGCCCGCAGCCGCCGGCGCAGGGATCGAAGCCTTAAGGTCATGGCTGGGGCCTCAGGGCACCGGACGTCGCACCGGGCATGGGTTCGTCGAGGGGGTCGGCGGGGCGCTGGTCGAGCAGCCGGTCGGTGATCGCACCACCGATCCACATCGCGCACAGCGTGATCCACGAGGTGATCGTGAACACCGAGGCGCCGGACAGCCCGGCACCCACGGCGCAGCCGCCGGCCAGCATGCCGCCGAAGCCCATCAGCAGCGCGCCGAACAGGTAGCGCCGCATGCCGGAGCCGCCCTGGAAACCCTCGAGCTTGAGCTCGCCGAACGCCGCAGCGGCGATGAACGCGCCGAGAAAGACGCCAGGGACGAGCCCGAGATCGAAGGTGACCGACTGGTCGCTGACGAACAGCACCCGCGACAGCACCTCGGCCGATGGACCGGTGAAGCTCAGCGACTGCACCGGATGGACATCGAACGAGAGCTTGGACACGGCGTAGGTGAACCACCAGCCGGCCGCGATGGTGAGCCCGACGCCGATCGCGCCTGCCCAGCCCCAGACCGGCACGCGCTGACGCCGCGACCAGATCACCGCGGCCGCCAGCCAGACCGCCCCGAGCGCCAGCGCGCCGCCATGGCCGATGCCGGTCCGGACCACGAGATCGCGCGGGGCACCCCCTTCCACGGTCCACCAGGCCGACACGGTCTCGCGCAAGGGCGCCAGCGCGCCGGTGAGCGCCGCCTGCGAGGCGACGGCGAACACCAAGCCCGAGATCACCGAGCGCAGGTTGCCCTGGCCGGCCAGGATCAGCAGTCGGCTCGCGCAGCCGCGCGACAGGATCATGCCGACCCCGAACAGCAGGCCGCCGATGGCCGCGCCCGAGAGGCTGCCACGGGCGGCGATCTGGCGCGCGTCGCTGGCGTCGAACAGGCCCGCCAGCACCAGCGCCTGCGTCGCCATGACCGCGGTCGCGAAGGCGAACAGCCAGACCGTGAGCTTGCCGCCCGTGTGGTTGCGTGCGAACTCGATCACCGCCGAGCGCAGGCAAAAGCGGGAGCGCTGGCCGAGAAAGCCGAACGCTGCGCCGATGAGGACGCCCGCCAGCAACAGCGTCCGGCTCTCGCCCAGCCGATCAATGACCGCTTCGAGCATGGCGCGTCCGCATCAAGGCTTGAGGTAGGCGTAGCCCTGGCGTTGCAGCTGCGTGATGCGCACGACGCCCGAGGGCACGAAGTCCGCCTCCTCGATGAACTGCTCCTTCTTCAGCCCGCGCGATTTCAGCGTCAGCTCGCAGACCTCGAAGCTCACGCCGCGGCTGCGCAGCGCCGACACCGGGCCGGCGTAGGCGCTGCCGTTGCGGTCCTTGGCGCCTTCGAGCAGGAAGTCGACGCCCTCGGCGTGCGCCACCACCACGATCTTGGTGCCGGGCTCGGTGTCGAGCTGGTTGCGCATGTTGCGCAGCGCGGCCAGGGCCTGGTGCGCGGCATCGTCGATGTGGTAGACCACCTTGTCCTGGGCCTGCGCGGCGCCGGGCGCGGTGGCCAGCAGGGCCGCGCTGGCCAGGGCCAGCGCCAGCGACAGGAAGGTGCGGATGCGCATCAGGGTCTCCTCGAGGTTCGGCCCGGGTGGATTCGGCGGTGGATTCGGCGGTGGATTCGGCGGAGTGGCGGCGGGTGCAGGCGGGTGGCGGGTGGCGATCAGCCGCCCGGCACCATGCCCGGGTTGCCCGCCATGCCCACCAGGCCTGGGGTGTTGATGCGGCGCGGGCGCACATGGCCGCCAGGCTGGGCCTTGAGCCAGGACTCGACCACCTCCCACACCGGCACGTTGCCGGGCGCGGTGCGCGCGGCCTCGGCCACCGGCGCCCAGCCGGCCACCTTGTACTGGCGGTCGGCCTCGATGGGCTTGCCGTTGAGCTGCATCGCGCTGATGCGCCGGCCCATCGCCTGGTCGGGGCTGCAGGTGTACTGCAGGCCACCCACGCGCACCATGTCGCCGCCCTGCTGGTAGTACGGGTCGGGGTTGAAGAGGTTGTCGGCCACGTCCTCGAGCACGGTCTTGATGGTGGTGCCGCTCATCTCGGTGACGGTGGCGTAGGGGTAGGTGATGGCCAGCTGGTCCATCATGCCCTCGCGCGTGATGGCCTCGCCCGGCAGCAGGCTGGTGCCCCAACGGAAGCCGGGGCTGAAGGCGATCTCGGCGCCCTGCACGTCCATCAGCGCGTCGCACACCAGCTGGTCCCAGCTGCCATTGAAGTTGCCGCGGCGGTACAGCAGGCCGTCGGTCACGGCCAGCTTCTCGGCCAGACGGGCCTCGTAGGGCGCCCGTACCCGGGTGATCAGCGCTTCCATCTCGGGGTCGGCGACGATCTGGTTGGCGAACACCGGCAGCAGGCGGTAGCGGTAGTCGACGAGCCGGCCGCCCTTGACATCGAAGTCCATCACGCCCAGGAACTTGCCGTTGCTGCCGGCGTTGGTGACCAGCGTCTTGCCGCCGGGGTTGGCCACGGCGATCGCCACCGGCACGCCATCGTGCGTGTGGCCGCCCAGGATGGCATCGATGCCGCGCACGCGGCCGGCCATCTTCAGGTCGACGTCCATGCCGTTGTGCGACAGCACCACCACCAGCTGCGCGCCCTGCGCCCGCACCGCGTCCACCGTCTTCTGCATCCGCTCGTCCTGGATGCCGAAGGTCCAGTCGGCCACCATGTAGCGCGGGTTGGCGATCGGGGTGTACGGGAAGGCCTGGCCGATGATGGCCACCGACACGCCGTTGATGTTGCGCATCACGTGCGACTTGAACACCGGGTCACCGAAGTCGGCGGTCTGGATGTTCTGGGCGATGAACTCGATGCGGCCTTTGAAGTCCCGCTCGACGATCTGCTTGACGCGGTCCTGGCCGTAGGTGAATTCCCAGTGGCCGGTCATCACGTCCACGCCCAGCAGCTTGGCCGCGTCGACCATGTCCTGCGCGTTCGTCCACAGCGAAGTGGCCGAGCCCTGCCAGGTGTCGCCGCCGTCCAGCAGCAAGGCGCCCGGCCGCCCGGCCCGCAGCTGCTTGACCAGTGCCGCGAGCTGCGCAAAGCCGCCCAGCCGGCCGTAGCGGCGCGCCGCCTGCTCGAAGTCGAGGCAGGTGTAGGCATGGGCCTGCGCCGAGCCCGGGCGCAGGCCGGCGGCCTTCAACAGCGTGTCGCCCACCAGGTGCGGCCACTGGCCGCGCATGCCGGCCACGCCCAGGTTGACGCTGGGCTCGCGGAAGTACACCGGCTTGAGCTGCGCGTGGCAGTCGGTCATGTGCAGCAGCGAGACGTTGCCGAACGGCGGCAGCTCGTACAGCCCCTGCTGCGCACGGGCCGCGTCGGCCTCGGCCCAGCGGCCCAGACCGAGGCCCGCGGCCGAGGCCGCGCCCAGCACCTGCAGGAACTCGCGCTTGGATAGATTCATGATTCAGCAATCAATGATATTTCAGCGGCAAAAAAGCCCGCCCCCGGGCGGGCCGTGGCCGACGGCGGCGGCCTCACTGGTTCACGGGCGACTTCGGGTCGAGCAGCAGCGCCATCAGGTTCTTCAGCTGCGCCTCGTCCAGGATGCCGGCGTGGCCGAAGCGCGGCATCGTCGAGCAGGCGTTGTAGGCCTTGGCGTTGTACAGCTTGGCCCAGGTGTAGGCCACCACGGGCTGGGCGGTGGGGCTGGCGGGGTCGGTCACGCCGCGTGTCTTGCCGTAGTGGTACAGGCTGGGGCCGATGGTGCCGTAGGAGATCTCGGCGGCGCTGATCTGGTGGCAGTTGTAGCAGCTGCCGCCGTTGGCCGAAGGCGCGGTGGACTTGTCGGACCAGCTCATGCCCTTGCCGTCCTGCGCCAGCTTCTCGCCCGCCTTCCAGTCGCCGAGGTACTGGCCATCGGCCGGCAGCCTGACGGTCTTCAGGTTGGCCGCCTGCAGGGCCTGCGCCTGCGCCTCGGGCAGCGGTGCGCCGGCGGCCTGGGAGCAGGCGGCGTCGGTCGCGTCCTGCTGCAGGCGGTCGACCTTGGCGATGCCCTTGTCGCTGAACGACGCGGCCATCATCTGCCGGAACAGGGCGTCGACGTCGGGCTGGGGCGCCGGCGTGGCGCAACCCACCAGCGCCACGGCCACGGCGCCGGCGGTCAGAAGTTTCTTGTGTCGCACGGGCGGGCTCCTGGTCAGCGCTTCAGGGCGGGCGCGATCGACTTGGCGCCCTGGGCGTTGACGCCCATGTAGACACCGAGCGCGATCGTCACTTCGGAGGCATAGCCCGGGTAGGGCATGCGCTGCTGGCGGAAGCAGTCGTTCAGCCGCCGCTGCATGCCCCAGAGCTCGCCGTTGCTCACGCGGTAGGCGGGCCAGGCCGCGAAGCCCACGCCGTCGCCCGGGTTCTTGGTGAGGTTGGGCAGGTCTTGCAGGCGCACGCGCTTGCCGTCGCTGGCGTGGCACGAGGCACAGGAGAAATCCATCGGCCCGCCGCGGAAGAAGAAGGCGCGGCGGCCGAGCTCGTACATCAGCCGCTCCTGCGCCTGCCCCTGCGGCACGTCGATGCGCTGGCCGGCCGACTCGCTGGCGACGTAGGCCACGAGCGACTCCATCGTCTTCTGCTCGCCCTGCCCGAACGGCGTCTTGGCGATGGCCGCGGCGTCGAAGCCCTGCAGCGTCTGCATGCAGGTGAGCAGGCGCGACTCCATGTCCTGCACCCGGCCGGTGTCCGCAAAGTAGCGCGGCAGGTGGACGAAGGCGCCCTTCACCACGCCCGGGCCCAGGCCCAGGTCGCAGCGCTCCAGGCTGGCGTGCTTGGGACCGCGCGCGGTCTTCCACAGCGCCTCGCCCTTGGCCTCGTACAGCTCGGCCGGGTTGCCGTCGGCCAGCATCGCGCGGTACTCGGCGATGCCTTCGGCGGCCGACGGGGCGGGGGTGGTCGGGGCCTGCGCCCAGGCCGGCGCCGCGGCGGTCAGCGCAAGCGCCACCGCCAGGACAGGAATGTTGTTCATGGTCTCCTCCTCGGGGCCGTGCCGCGTCGACTCAGGACACGGTGGCGTCGTCGGTGCGGGTCTCGCCGTGGTTGTCTTTCCAGGTGATGGTGATCTTGTCACCGGCCTTGCCGCCCTTGATCTTGAACTGCAGGAAGGGGTTCTTGGCCACCGACGGCCCCCACTGGGCCGTGAGCACGGTCTTGCCGTTGAGCTGCGCGGTGACGTCCTGGATGAACCAGGGCGGCACCAGCTTGCCGTTGGCGTCCTTGCGGTAGCCGGTTTCCATCTCGTGCGCCATCAGGACACGGACGGTGGTGCCGTCGGCGGCGGCCTGGGCGCGGATGCGCATGGGATCGGGCATGGTCTTTTCTCCGGAATATTGGCTGGGCGTGGCGGCTCGGGGTGGGCAGGCTCAGCCGCCGCAGCCCCCCAGCGTGACCTTCACTTCCTTGGCGGCGTAGAGCACGCGGCCGTCCTTCATCATCGCCACGGCGTAGACGTTGGACGACTGGCCCATCTTGACCCGGGTCGAGAAGCTGGGCTCGATGGCGTCGTTGACGTCGAAGGCCGCCGACAGCAGCGCCGGGTTCTTCTCGACCAGCAGCAGCATGCGCGCCACGCCGGGCAGGCTGGTGGCGGCACCCACAGGCACCACGGCGCCGTTCTCGGCGATGTCGGGGCCGGTGATGGTGACGTCGGGGCTGGCCACGGGCGTGCCGCCGCCCAGGGCCTTCATCAGCTCGGGCATGGTCTTGGCGTCGAAGGCCGCCTTGTTCCAGTCGGCGGCCTGGGCCGCGGCCACGCCGGGCAGCAGGCCCAGCGCGGCCAGCATGCCTGCGACGTGGGCCGAGCGGGCGAGCATCTCGCGTCGGGTCTGCATGGAAATCTCCTTTATCTGTCTATGCTAATGAAGCAAAAAGAAACCGCGATGGGTGCGTTCCCTAACAGGCCGGCGCGCACCTCAGGGCGGGGCGCCGGCGGCCAGCCAGCGGGCGATGGTCTGGGCATCGGCGTCGCTCAGGGACTGGGGCGGCATCGGTATCGGGCCCCACAGCCCGCTGCCGCCGCTGTGGATCTTGCCGGCCAGGTAGGCCACCGCGTCGGGGCGCGATGCGTACTTGCGAGCTACCTCGCGCAGCGCCGGGCCCACCCGCTTCGAATCCACGGCATGGCAGGCCGTGCAGTGGTGCTGGCTCAGCAAGGCCAGCGCCGCGGCGGCGGCGGGCGACGCCGGGCCGGCCGCCGATGCCGAACTCGCGGCCGGCCCGGCCGCGGCCGCCTGCGTCATCTGCTCGTCCACCGCCGCTTCGAGCGCCTGCGCGGCCTGCAGCGTGGCCGGCGGCGGCCGGCTCGTGTCCGCGCCCAGCTGCGCCCCCACCAGGCGGTTCTGCTGCGCCAGGTTGCCGTGCGCGTTGCGCGCGAAGTCGGGCAGGAAGGAAGCCACCACGGGCAGCGCGGCGCAGTTCGTCATGCAGGCCACGGCGTGCACGTCGGGCCGGCCGCCGTTGCCCATGCCCCGGCCGGGCCACAGGCCGTGGTCGGTGGTCATGCCGTTGCGGTTGGGCATGCGCTGCTGCACCTGGGCGATGTTGGTGTTGGACAGCGTGAAGTTGTCGGGCACCACGTTGGCCAGGTTCAGCATGTAGGCCAGCAGCGCATACACCTGGTCGGGCGAGAGCGACTTCGGCGCGGTCCAGGGCATGGCGCGGCGGATGTAGTCCCACAGCGTGGACACCGTGGCCACCTTCATGATCGTCGTGCGGCCCGGGTAGGCCGGGTCGAGCAGGCGCGCCACGTGCCCCGTCTTCACGTCGTCGGCGGTGGTGCCGCCCACCAGCGGCGTGAAGACCTGGTTGGCCTCGCCGAACGAGCCGTGGCAGGTGGAGCACTTGGCTTCCCAGAGATCGCCGCCCTGGGCCACCGAGCCCGAGCCCGGGGGCAGGCCCTTGAAGTCGGGCCGCACGTCGATGTCCCAGGCCTGCACCTCCTGCGGCGTGGCGGGGCGGCCGATGCCCGCGTAGCTGGGGGTTTGCCGGCCGGCGGCCGGCCCGGTGGCACCGGCGGCCCCGGCGGTCAGCAGCGCGGCGACGGCGACGGCGCCCAGGCCTGCCTTACGAAAGCTGGACATTCTTCACCTCCCCGCTCTCCTGCACGAGCCAGGTCTGGATCGCGTTGTTGTGGTAGATCGAGCGCTTGCCGCGCACCGCGCGCAGCTGGCGGTAGTTCGGCTGCACGTAGCCGGTCTCGTCCATCGCCCGGCTCTGCACCAGCGCCGGCTTGCCGTCCCACACCCAGTCCAGGCTGAAGCGCGTCAGGCACTTGGGCATCACCGGGCCCTGCAGCCGGGCCGTGCGCCAGTTGCGCCCGCCATCGACCGACACGTCCACGCGCTGGACCTTGCCGCGGCCCGACCACGCCAGGCCGTTGAGGCTGTAGTACCCCTTGTCGAGCAGCACCTGCCCGCCCGAGGGCGTGGTGATGACGCTCTTGCATTCCTGGGTGCTCGTGTACTGGCGGTGCTGGCCGTCCGGCATGAGGTCGATGTAGTGCACCGCCTCGTCCTTGGTCGCGTAGGGCATGTCGCCCACCTCGACCCGGCGCAGGTACTTGACCCAGCTCACGCCCTGCACGCCCGGCACCACCAGGCGCAGCGGGTAGCCGTTCTCGGGCCGCAGCATCTCGCCGTTCTGGCCGTAGGCCACCAGCACCTCGCCGCTCTCGACCAACTCCATCGGGATGGTCCGCGTCATGCTCGAGCCGTCGGCGCCTTCGGCCAGCAGGTAGCGACCGCGCTTGTAGTCGGCGCCGGCCCGGTCGAGCAGCAGCTTCAGCGGCACGCCGGTGAACTCGCTGCAGCTGAGCATGCCGTGCGTGTACTGGCAGGTGGGCACCGCGACGTTGCCCCACTCCACCGCGGTGTTGGCGCCGCACTCGATGAAGTGGAAGCGGCTCACCGCGGGCAGCCGCATCAGCTCGTCCATGGTGTACACCATCGGCTGCTTCAGGATCTTGTCGTCCGAGCCGTTGATCATGAAGCGGTGCCGGGACGGATCGATGTCCCACCAGCCCTGGTGGTGGCGCTCGAAGTGCAGGCCGCTGGGCGTGATGATGCCGAACAGCGACTGCAGCGGGCAGAACGACACCGATGCCTGCGGCACCTGCGTCAGCCCCGGGCTCGGCCGGCGCTGGATGTTCTTCTCCCACTTCGACGGCAGCCCGTAGCCGGTGGCCGCCACGGGCTGGCCGAGTCCGGTCGAGTGCGCCGGCAGCTTCAGGATGGCCGGATCGCCGGCGCCGACATCGGCGGCCGCGCCCGAGGCCACCGTGCCCACCGCGCCGGCGCCCATCGCCAGTGCCTTGCCCATGAAGATGCGCCGCGCCTTGCGCGCCTGCTCGAGCAACGCAGGCGACAACTGCCCTTCGGGCGCCTTCAGGATGCGCCCCGACATTTGCGGCTTTGCACTCGACATGAAATCCGTCTCCGTGAGATGGGTTGGACCGATCGACGCGCCGGGATCAGCGCAATTCGTCGATCAGTTCCTTGAAGCTGCGCTTGAGCGTCTTGTTGCCGTCCAGCTCCGAAGACACGCGCACGCTGACCATCCGGCAGACCTCGGTCAGGGTGGCATCGGCGACCGCATAGAACACCATCGCGCCATCGCGCCGGCGCTTGAGCGCACCGGCCTGGTACATCATGTTGAGATGGCGCGAGACGTTGGTCTGCGTCATCTCCGACTCTTCGACGATCTGACCGACCGACTTCTCGTTCTGGCAGATCGAGTGCAGGATCCGCAGCCGCGCCGGCTCCGCCAGGATCGCGAAGTAGCGCGCCACGGTCTCGAACACTTCGGTCATTTCGTCCATCGCAATCACTCCGGCCGGCGGCAGTCTTTGTTGATGCGGCGATCGTATGCGTATGTGCGCATATTCACATAGGTAATTGCCCCCGCTTGCGCGGTCGCACCGATTTGATTTCAATTGCATCACGATGAAATCGCTCCGATTGCTCCCCGACGTACTCGGCCTTCAGCCTGGCACGGTCAACGTCGTGCTCTTTTCGCAGGCC
>JAGWLO010000121.1 GCA_028872015.1 Burkholderiales bacterium
GCCCACCACCTGGGCTGCAAGGCCATCATCGCGCTCACCGAATCGGGCTCGACGGCGCTGTGGATGAGCCGCTACCACATCAAGGTGCCGATCTACGGCCTGACCTCGCAGACGACCTCGGAGCGCCGCATGACGCTGTACCGCAACGTGCGCCCGATGCTGATGCCGCGCCTGGCCGAGCGCGACGAGGCGCTGCTGCAGGCCGAGGCGCTGCTGGTGGCCCGGGGCGTGCTGCGCCCCGGCGACACCTACGCCATCACCTGCGGCGAGCCCATGGGCCATCCCGGTGGCACCAACATGCTCAAGGTCAGCCAGGTGCGCTGAAGGCACGCGCGCGGCAGCATGGCGGCCGCATAAAATCGCGCCGGTTTCAGCGCGGTTACAGGCGCCGCCCCAGCGCCCGGCCGCACCCCCGAACCGGAGACATCCATGCCCCTCGTCGCCATGCGCCAGCTGCTCGACCATGCCGCCGAAAACGGCTATGGCATCCCGGCCTTCAACGTCAACAACCTCGAGCAGGTGCAGGCCGTGATGACGGCGGCGGCCGAGGTCGGCGCACCGGTCATCCTGCAGGCCAGCGCCGGGGCCCGCAAGTACGCCGGCGAGCCCTTCATCAAGCACCTGATCCAGGCCGCGGTGGAGAGCTGGCCGCAGGTGCCGCTGGTGATGCACCAGGACCACGGCCAGAGCCCCGACGTGTGCCGCGGCGCGATCGAGCTGGGCTTCAGCTCGGTCATGATGGACGGCAGCCTGCAGGCCGACGGCAAGACCATCGCCAGCTACGACTACAACGTCGAGGTCACGCGGCGCGTGGTCGACATGGCGCATGCGCTGGGCGTGACGGTGGAAGGCGAGCTCGGCTGCCTGGGCAGCCTGGAGACGATGAAAGGCGACAAGGAGGACGGTCATGGTGCCGAAGGCACGATGACCCGCGAGCAGCTGCTGACCGACCCCGAGCAGGCCGCCGACTTCGTCAAGAAGACCCAGCTCGACGCGCTGGCCATCGCCATCGGCACCAGCCACGGCGCCTACAAGTTCAGCCGCCAGCCCACGGGCGAGACGCTGGCCATCGGCCGCATCAAGGAGATCCACGCCCGGATCCCGAACACGCACCTGGTGATGCACGGCAGCTCGAGCGTGCCGCAGGAGCTGCTCGAGATCATCCGCGCCCACGGCGGCCAGATGAAGCAGACCTACGGCGTGCCGGTCAGCGAGATCCAGGAGGCGATCAAGCACGGCGTGCGCAAGATCAACATCGACACCGACATCCGGCTGGCGATGACGGCCGCGGTGCGCAAGTACCTGGTCGAGAACCCCGACAAGTTCGATCCGCGCGACTACCTCAAGCCCGCGCGCGAGGCGGCGCGGCTGATCTGCCGCCAGCGCTACCTCGAGTTCGGCTGCGAGGGCCAGGCGCCGAAGCTCAAGCCGCAGGGCCTGGCCGCCGTGGCCCTGCGCTACGCCAGTGGCGAGCTCGCGCAGCTCGTCAACTGAGCCGCCTCTCGGCGCCTAGCCGGCGCCGATGATGGCCGGGTCGATGGCGTGGTTCTGCGGCCCGCGCTCGGCGATCTTCAGCGCCCCGAGCCGGTTGCCCAGGGCGGCGCAGCGCACCAGCGGCCAGCCGCGCTCCAGGCCGTACAGCAGGCCGGCGCGGAAGGCATCGCCGCAGCCCGTGGGGTCGACCACCTGCGCGGCCCGCACGCCCGGCACGGCCGTGCGTTCACCGCGCACCCAGACTTCGCAGCCCTGCTCGGCCAGCGTCACGATCACGCCCGCCAGGTTGGGCCGGCGCGACAGGGCGGCGGGCGATTCGCCGGTGCGCTCTTCCAGCATCCGCGCTTCGTAGTCGTTGAAGGCGACCCAGCGCGCCAGGCCCAGGATCTCGCGGTGCTCGGCGCCGTCGAACTGCGGCAGCTGCTGGCCGGGGTCGAAGATGAAGGGGATGCCCTGCTCGTGCATCTGGTGCGCGTGCTGCCACATCGCGTCGCGGCCGTCGGGCGCGATGATGCCGATGGCGAGATCGCCGCGCTCGGCCTTCGAGGGCACGCGCATCAGGTGCGCGTGGCTCATCGCGCCGGGGTGGAAGGCGGTGATCTGGTTGTTGTCGCGGTCGGTGGTGATGTGGCACTGCGCCGTGTGCAGCCCCTCGTCGCGCAGGATGAGCGAGGTGTCGGCGCCCCAGCCGCGCACGCGCGCCAGGTACCCGTCGCCGTCCACGCCCACCGCGCCCAGGATCACCGGCGCGCCGCCCAGGCCGTGCAGGTTGTAGGCGATGTTGCCGGCGCAGCCGCCCCATTCGCGCCGCAGCGTGGGCACCAGGAAGCTGACGTTCAGGATGTGCACCTGGTCGGGCAGGATCTGCTCGGCGAAGCGGCCCGGGAAGGTCGTGATGGTGTCGAAGGCGAGGGATCCGCAGATCAGCGCGGGCATGGCAGCTCCTGAAGGGGTCGGTCGACCGGCGCGAGGGCGGCTGGCGCCCTCAGGGATAGAAGAGTTCGATCGTGTAGCCGGCCACCGGGTCGGTGGCGGCCTGCAGCGTGGCCTGCAGATCGAGTTCGTGGCCGGCGGCCAGGCTGGCCGCGTCGGCGCCCAGCTCGGCCGGGCGCAGCACGCGCCGCGCCAGCAGCCGGCCCTGGCTGTCGGTGAGCGCCAGCTCCAGCGCCGGCAGCGCGGCCTCGATGCCGGCGCGGTTGCGCAGCGCCACGTTCAGCTTGTAGAGGTTGGAGCGCTCCACCCGCACCAGGCCGCTGCTGTCCACGCTGAGGCTCTCGATCAGGCGCGGCGGCGCGATCGCGCAGCCGAGTGCTGCGCAGGCCTGCGCCAGCACCGGGCGCAGCGCCGGGTAGCGCGCTGCGACCAGGTCGCGGTAGGTGTAGCCGACCTGCCCCGCCAGGCCCAGCAGCCCGAGCCCCACCACGGCGGCCAGCGCCGCGCGCACGCGCGGCTGCCGCCAGCGCTGGGCGCGCTCGGCGCGGCGCAGGAAAGAGGGCATGGCCGAGGGCTCGGCGCGCAGATCGGCGTCGGGCTCGGGTGCGGCGGCCGGCCCGGGCGCCGGCTCGCTGCGCCACAGCGCGCTGTCGGCCGCCGCGGGCTGGCTGGCCGCGGCCTGCGGCACCGCATCGGCGGCCTCGGCGGCGTCGGCGTACGGGGCGCTCTCGAACTCGATGTCGACCCCGCCGGCCGGGCGAGCCGGGGCCGTCGACGAGGCCGGCGCCAGCTCGCCGGGGTCCGGCTCCGGCATCTTGCGCGGCGCGCCGGACTCGACGTCGATCAGGCGCTCGCCGGCGTTGAACACTTCGGCGCAGCGCCCGCACCGGACCCAGCCGTCGGAGACGCGCAGCTGGTCGAGCACGACGCGAAAGGCCGTGTCGCAGGCCGGGCAGCGCGTGGCCAGGCCACTGGCCATCAGGCCCCCCGGGCGCGCTGCGCCGTCATCAGGGCCCAGCCTTCGTCGCGGTCGGCCACCGCCAGGGCCAGCCCGGGCGCGTAGGCGGCGATCAGCTCGTCGGCCTGGCGCTCGAGGATGCCGGCCAGCACCAGCCAGCCGCCCTCGGCCACATGGGCCGTGAGCACCGGCGCCAGCAGCCGCAGCGGAACGGCCAGGATATTCGCCAGCACCACGCCGTAGCGGCCCTGCGCGGCGTCGGGCAGGCCCACGGCGGCCAGCCGGGCGCCATTGCGCGCGGCGTTGTCGCGCGTGGATTGCACCGCCGCCGGATCGATGTCGACGGCGTCGACCTGGGGCGCACCCAGCAGCGACGCGGCAATGGCCAGGATGCCCGAGCCGCAGCCGTAGTCGAGCACGCGCCCGGCCGCGGCCAGACCGTCGTCGCCGGCGTCGGTGGCCTGGGCGGCCAGCCAGCGCAGGCACATGCGCGTCGTGGGGTGGGTGCCGGTGCCGAAGGCCAGGCCGGGGTCGAGCCGGATCACGCGCCGGGCCGCGGCCGGCGGCTCGTGCCAGCTCGGCACGATCCAGAAATCGGGCGTGATGGCCACGGGCGCGAACTGAGACTGCGTCAGCTGCACCCAGTCCTGATCGGCCAGCGCCGCCAGCGCCTGCACCTGCAGGCCTTGCGCGCCGGCCTGCGCCAGCAGCAGCGTGGCGGCACGCTCGGCGGCCGCCTCGGTGTCGAACAGGGCCTTCAGCGTCGAGCGCTCCCAGCCCGCGGCGGGCGGCGGCAGGCCGGGCTCGCCGAACAGCGCCTGCTCGGCCTGGCTGCCGGCATCGGCGTCCTCGACCGAGACCGACAGCGCCTCGAGCTCGGCGATCAGGGCCTCGGACACCGGCTCGACCAGGCCCTGCGGCGCGCGCAGCACGAGCTCGAACATGGTGCCCTAGGCCCGCCGCACGGTCGGCTACCGGGCGCGCTGGCCGAGCCAGCCTTCGAGGTAGTGGATGCTGGTGCCGCCTTCGATGAACTTGGCGTCGGCCATCAGTTCGCGGTGCAGCGCGATGTTGGTGTGGATGCCTTCCACCAGCGTCTCCGACAGTGCGGTGCGCATGCGCGCCAGCGCCTGGTCGCGGGTGTCGCCGTGGCAGATGATCTTGCCCACCATCGAGTCGTAGTTCGGCGGCACGGCGTAGTTGGTGTAGATGTGCGAGTCGACGCGCACGCCCGGTCCCCCCGGAGGATGCCACAGCGTGATGCGCCCGGGCGAGGGCGTGAACTTGTAGGGGTCCTCGGCGTTGATGCGGCATTCGATGGCGTGGCCGCGCACCGTGATGCCCTTCTGCGTGAAGGGCAGCCTCTCGCCCGCCGCCACCTTGATCTGCATCTGCACGATGTCGATGCCGGTGACCATCTCCGTGACCGGGTGCTCGACCTGCACGCGCGTGTTCATCTCGATGAAGAAGAACTCGCCGTCCTCGTACAGGAACTCGAAGGTGCCGGCGCCGCGGTAGCCGATCTTCTTGCAGGCCGCCGAGCAGCGCTCGCCGATGCGCTCGATCAGGCGCCGCGGCAGGCCCGGCGCGGGCGCCTCCTCGATGATCTTCTGGTGCCGGCGCTGCATCGAGCAGTCGCGCTCGCCGAGCCAGACGGCGTTCTTGTGCTGGTCGGCCAGCACCTGGATCTCGATGTGGCGCGGCCGCTCGAGAAACTTCTCCATGTAGACCGCCGGGTTCGAGAACGCCGCGCCGGCCTCGGCCCGCGTGGTCTGCACGGCGTGGATCAGCGCCGCCTCGGTGTGCACCACGCGCATGCCGCGCCCGCCGCCGCCGCCGGCGGCCTTGATGATCACCGGGTAGCCCACGCTGCGCGCGATGCGGATGATCTCCTTCGGGTCTTCGGGCAGCTCGCCCTCGGAGCCGGGCACGCAGGGCACCCCGCTCTTGATCATGGCCTGCTTGGCCGAGACCTTGTCGCCCATCAGCCGGATGCTCTCGGGCGTGGGGCCGATGAAGGTGAAGCCGCTCTTTTCCACCCGCTCGGCGAAGTCGGCGTTCTCGCTCAGGAAGCCGTAGCCGGGGTGGATGGCCTCGGCGTCGGTGACCTCGGCGGTGGAGATGATGGCCGGCATGTTGAGGTAGCTCAGCGCGCTGGCGGCCGGGCCGATGCACACCGCCTCGTCGGCGAGCTTGACGTACTTGGCCTCGCGGTCGGCCTCGGAGTAGACGACCACCGCCTTGATGCCCATCTCGCGGCAGGCGCGCTGGATGCGCAGGGCGATTTCGCCGCGATTGGCGATCAGGATTTTCTTGAACATGGTTGGCTCGGCGAAATCGCCCTCAGCGTGCTGCGCACGCAGCGCAATTTGGCTTCGCCGCCGCGCCGGTGGCACGGTCGCCGCGATGGGCGATCAGGATTTTCTTGAACACGCGCTGGGCCTACTCGACCATGAACAGCGGCTGACCGAACTCCACCGCCTGCCCGTTCTCGCACAGGATGCTCAGCACCTTGCCGGCGCAGTCGGCCTCGATCTCGTTCATGATCTTCATCGCCTCGATGATGCAGACCGCCTGGCCCTCGGCGATGGTGTCGCCGATCTCGACGAAGGCCTTCGCGCCCGGGCTGGAGGAGCGGTAGAAGGTGCCCACCATCGGCGCCTTGATCACCCGGCCCGCGGGCGCGGGCGGCGCGGCCGGGGCCGTCGGCAGCGCGGGCGCCGGCGGCATCGCGACCGGGGCGGCGGCTGCGGCCGGGGCGGGCGCATAGGCGGCCACGGGCGCGGCGCCTGCCTTGACG
>JAGWLO010000122.1 GCA_028872015.1 Burkholderiales bacterium
AGCGAACCCGGCACCGGCACCTTCTGCCATGGCGACACGCCGACGATCGCCGACATTTGCCTGGCCAGCATCATTGCCGTGATGCGCATCTTCAAGATCGAGGTGCCTGGCATCCCGACCGTGATGCGTGTGATGGCGGCCTGCGAGCAGCTCGATGCCTTCGCGGCGGCGGACCCGAGCCGTCAGGTCGGCGCGCCGCAAGCCTAACGCCGTCTTGCCGTTAGCCCCGCCCACGACCCATCCACACCCAAGGATTCGCGCCATGCCGATGCTCACGGGAACGGCTGCTTGGCGTCGACAAATTTGCGGCGGCCAATGTCAGCAGAGGGTCGCGTGTCGCTGGCCGATCCGCCGTACTTGCCACCCTACAGCCGACGTCGGAAGAGGCGCCGCCGACTGGTTGTCCACCGCTGCAGATGTTCCCGGCCACGTGCAGACGTCCGATAAGGGCAGAGATTGGCCGCCCGAGTTCGACGTGCGCAGTCGCTGCGTGACCTACCAACGCGACAGCCAGGCCAGTCACTGCATGACAGTGGCGTGAGGATGGCGTGGATGCGCCAGGGTGTCTGCGATCAAGCGCAGGGCGTCGCCGCAGTCGTCACGCGAGATCTTGCCGCCCAGGCAGATGCGCACCGCCTCTGGCGGGTCGCCATCGGTCGAAAACGCGGCGGCCGCCACCACGCCGACGCCCTGGCTGCGCAGGTAGCTCGCGAACTCGACGCCGCTCCAGCCGTTGGCCGCGGCGCCGTTCATCGGCAACCACAGGTGGAACGCCTCGGGCTGCGACTGGAATGAATGCGCGGCCAGGTGGGTCGCGGCCAGCGCCTGGCGCGCCATGCTTTCGGTGCGGATCGACTGCAGCATCGCCTCGGCCGTGCCGTCGTTCACCCACATCGTGGCCAACGCATTTGTCACCGGGCTCGCCATCACCGTGGTCGAGCGGAGCGCCCCGGCCAGGCGCTGGGTCTGCTGCACGTTCGGGCAGCGCACGTAGGCCGTGCGCAGGCCCGCGCCCAGGCATTTCGAGAAGCCGGTGACGTAATAGGTGAGGTCGGGCGCAAGCGCGGCCAGCGGGCTGGGCATCGTCCGCGGCAGCATCGCGTAGGCATCGTCCTCGATGATCGGCACCGCATAGCGCAGCGCGACGTCGGCGAGCGCCTCGCGCCGCGCGCGCGTCACGGTCAGCGTGGTCGGGTTCAGCATCGTCGGGTTGAGGTAGAGCGCCCGGCACTTGAGCGCCTTGCAGGCGTGCTCGAACGCGTCGGGCTGCGGGCCGTCGTCGTCGAGCGGCAAGGGCAGCAGTTGCACGCCGAGCTGCGCCGCCATCGCCTTGATGCCCGGGTAGGTGAGCGACTCGACGCAGACCGCCTCGCCGGGCCGCGCGAGTTGCGAGAACAAGGCGGCGAGCGCACTGTGGATGCCGGGGCAGACGAGCACGCGCGACACGTCGCAGTCCGGCAGGCGGCGGCGCAGCCACGCCGCAGCGGCATCCTTGTCTTCGGGCGTGCCGCCGAAATCCTGGTAGCGCAGGAACTGGTACAGGTCGCCCTGCGCCATCAGGCGCGCCGCGCTCTCGTGCATGCGCTCCAGAAGTGCGGCATCAGCCGGCTCGGGCGGCAGGTTCATGGTCATCTCGGCGGCACTGCCGCCGCGCAGACGCAGGCTCGGGCTGATGCCGCGCACGACGGTGCCGAAGCCCGGGCGGGAGTCGATCAGCCCGCGCTTGCGCGCTTCGGCGTACGCGCGGGCGACCGTCGTGTAGTTGAGGCCGAGCGTCTCGGCCAGCTCTCGCAGCGTGGGCAAGCGGTCGCGCGGCGCGAGGCGCCCTGTCCGCAGGTCGTCCGCGATCAGGTCGGCCACCAGGAGATAGGCAGGCCGATCGCTACCGGCAAGCCGGCGACGCCAGTGGTGAAACAGCGTGGGCATGGCGATGTTCTCGGACATTGATCGCAGGGGCTGATTGCACGAGACATGCCCGGATCGCCGGCCGCGGCAAGGCCGCTTCCGCCCTGCCATGGTGCCGCGAACCCCATTGATCGGAGGCATTGATCGCATGGCGCGCGCCGCGTGTCGGTGCATCGTCCGAACGCGCGCTGACCAGGCGAGTCGCCGCGCGCGCCGCGAGATCTGCACGCAGCCCGCGCCGAGGCTCATTGATCGCAGCCTGATCGCATGCGCCGGTCCCGGCACTGGCACGTGCCGTGCAATGAAGTCGGCGCGCCCCCCAACGCATCCACCCCCCAACCTCAACGGAGTACCGCCATGCCCAAGGTCACCAAGCCCGCCAACCAGAAGGGTGATTTCCTGGTCGATTACGAAGAGAAGGTCTTCGAGGACGTGAAGGCCGAGAAGGGCGAGAAGGCCCTCGTCACCTTCCACACCGTCGCGTTCGAAGGTTCGATCGGTTTCGTCAACCTGCTGCAGGCCACCCGCCTGCAGCGCAAGGGCTTCGAGACTTCGGTGCTGCTCTACGGCCCGGGCGTCACGCTCGGCGTGAAGCGCGGCTTCCCGACGCTCGGCGACGAGGCCTTTCCCGGCCACCAGAACTTCAACAACCAGATCACCAAGTTCATCGCCGAAGGCGGCAAGGTCTATGCGTGCCGCTTCGCACTGCAGGCGCTCTACGGCCACGGCGAAGGTGCGCTGATCGAAGGCGTCCGCCCGATCAATCCGCTCGACGTGCTCGACATCATCCTGCTGCACCGCAAGAGCAACGCCTTCATCCTCGACACCTGGACGCTCTGACCCGCGCCCACGCCGCCATGAAGATCCGCGCCGCCGCCGCCCAGATCAGCCCCGACCTCGAGGCGCCCGACGGCACCACGAACAAGGTGCTGGACACGATCGACCGCGCGGCGGTGCAGGGTGTGCAGCTGATCGTCTTCCCCGAGACGCTGCTTCCCTACTACCCCTACTTCAGCTTCGTGAAGCCGCCGGTGGCCACCGGCGCCGACCACCTGCGCCTCTACGAGCGCGCCCCCACCGTGCCCGGCCCGGTGGTGCAGGCCATCGGCGAGCGCGTGCGCGCCCGCGGCATGGTGGCGGTGGTCGGCCTCAACGAACGCGACCACGGCAGCCTCTACAACACGCAACTGATCTTCGATGCCGACGGTTCGCTCAAGCTCAAGCGCCGAAAGATCACGCCGACCTACCACGAGCGAATGATCTGGGGCCAGGGCGACGCCTCGGGCCTGAAGGTGGTCGACACAGCCGTCGGCCGCGTCGGCGCGCTCGCCTGCTGGGAGCACTACAACCCGCTGGCGCGCTATGCGCTGATGGCGCAGCACGAAGAGATCCACTGCGCGCAGTTCCCCGGCTCGATGGTCGGCCAGATCTTCGCGGACCAGATGGAAGTGACGATCCGCCACCACGCGCTCGAGGCCGGCTGCTTCGTCGTCAACGCGACCGGCTGGCTGACCGATGCGCAGATCGCCTCGATCACGCCCGACGCCGGCCTGCAGAAGGCGCTGCGTGGCGGGTGCTGTTCGGCGATCGTCTCGCCCGAGGGGGTGCTGCTCGCCGAACCGCTCCGCGAAGGCGAGGGCCTCGTGATCGCCGACCTCGACATGGCGCTGATCACCAAGCGCAAACGCATGATGGATTCGGTCGGCCACTACGCCCGCCCGGAACTGCTGAGCCTCGCGATCCACGCCGAGCCGGCGTGCACCACCCGCCCGATGAACACCACCGCCTGGAGCCCCGCCGATGAACGCCCCGATGACGCCCCCCACCCCGGCGGTGACGCCGCAAAGCCGGCAGCTGATGACCGAGTTGCAGTCCTTCGGACTGCGGCTGGCTGACTCCGGTGCGGCCGCGCACAGTGGCGTCGCCAGCCGGCGCGGCGGCGCCGGTCCGTCAGACCATAAGGCCGTGACGATCGACGGCCACACGATCATGGTGCCGGTGCACACCGGCAGCGCGCACCAGTCGCCGTTCGTCGCCGAGGGCGGCGAGCTGCGCCGCGGCAGCATCCCGATCGCCGCGATCAGCTTCCCGAAGGCGCCTCGCTTCTACGGCCTGCAGACGCTCGACGGCGTGCCGTATTCGCACATCGCCACGCTGCACGGTGCCGACGTGCTGGCGACGACGGTGCTGCAGACTTGCATCCGCTACGAGAGCCGGCGCAAGGCCTGCAAGTTCTGCGCGATCGGCCAGAGCCTTGCCGCCGGCCGCACGATCGCGCACAAGACGCCCGAGCAGCTGGCCGAGGTGGCGCGCGCGGCCGTGCTGCTCGACGGCGTGAAGCACATGGTGATGACCACCGGCACGCCGCACACCAGCGACCGTGGCGCGGCCGTGCTGACCGAAAGCGCCTTCGCGATCAAGGCCGCGGTCGACATTCCCATTCAAGGCCAGTGCGAGCCGCCCGACGACGATGCCTGGTTCGGCCGCATGCACGCCGCCGGCATCGACACGCTCGGCATGCACCTCGAGGTGGTGACCCCCGAAGTGCGCGACGCGATCATGCCGGGCAAGGCGCAGGTGCCGGTCGAGCGTTACCTGTCGGCCTTCGAAGCCGCGGTGCGCGTGTTCGGTCGCGGCCAGGTCAGCACCTACATCCTCGCCGGCCTGGGCGACACGCCCGAGGCCATCCTCTCGATCAGCGAGAAGTTGCTGGCGCTCGGCGTCTACCCCTTCGTCGTGCCTTTCGTGCCGATCTCCGGCACGCCGCTCGAAGACCATGCGCCGCCGACGCCGGAGTTCATGAAGGCCATCCTCGGGCCGCTCGGCGCGATGGTCGCCGGCGCCGGGCTGCGCTCGGGCGACATCAAGGCCGGCTGCGGCAAGTGCGGCGCGTGTTCGTCGCTCTCGGTCTACGAAACCTGATCCGACTCCGGGGAACGCCATGACCACCGACATCGCCTTCTGCGACCTGCCCGTCACCTTCGCGCCCTGTGAGTTCCGCATCAAGTGGGCCGACAGCGGCTGGGAGATCCACCAGGCGCGCCGGCTGCGGCAAGCCGTGTTCTGCGAGGAGCAGGGCGTGTTCGCGGGCGACGACCTCGACGCGATCGACGCGCACGCGCAGCCGCTGGTCGCGATGTCGTGCGTCGGCGGCATGGCCGAGCAGGTGGTCGGCACGGTGCGCATCCACGCTGCCGACGACGGCATCTGGTGGGGCTCGCGGCTCGCGGTCGACGCCGCGTACCGGCACGTGGGGCGCATCGGCGCCACGCTGATCCGCCTGGCGGTGTGCAGCGCGCACGCGCGCGGCGCGCAGGTCTTCCTCGCGCACGTGCAGGCGCAGAACCAGGCGCTGTTCGAGAAGCTGCACTGGAAGGCGCTGAAGCACGAGACGCTGCACGGCCGGCCGCATGTGCTGATGGAAGCGGACCTCGCCATGTACCCGCCCTGCCACGACCCGCTCACCGGCTTCGTGAGCCGGGCGCATGCGGCCGCGCGATGACGCTGGACGAACTCGCCGACACGCTGCGCGCCAGCCGCGGGTTCGCGCACAAGCGCGACATCGCCGGCGCCGTGGCGCAGCTGCGGGTGGCCGGCGACGCGCAGGTGCGCAACGGCGACGACTGCGCGGCGATTCCTGACGGCGACGGCCACCTGCTGTTCGCGATCGAGGGTTTCGTCGAGGACTTCGTCGCGCAGATGCCGTGGTTCGCCGGCTACTGCGGGGTGATGGTCAACGTCAGCGACATCGCCGCGATGGGCGGCCGCGCGATCGCGGTGGTCGATGCGCTGTGGAGCACCGATGCCGCCCACGCCGCGCCGGTGCTGCAGGGCCTGGCCGCCGCGGCCGAGCGCTACGGCGTGCCGCTGGTCGGCGGCCACACCAACCAGCGCGCCGCGAGCGGGCAACTGGCGGTCGCGATCCTGGGGCGCGCGACGCGCCTGCTCACGAGCTTCGACGCCCGGCCCGGCGACGCGCTCGTGATGGCGATCGACCTGCGCGGCGAGTTCATGGAGCCGCATCCGTTCTGGAACGCCAGCACCTCGGCACCGGCCGCGCGGCTGCGCGCCGACCTGGCCGTGCTGCCCGACCTCGCCGAAAGCGGCCTGTGCGACGCCGCGAAAGACATCAGCATGGCCGGCGCCGTGGGCACAACGCTGATGCTGCTCGAAGGCTCGGGCGTCGGCGGCACGATCAATGTGGACGCGGTGCCGCGCCCC
>JAGWLO010000043.1 GCA_028872015.1 Burkholderiales bacterium
GATTTTCTTGGCCGCATCTGCACTGCGACAGCATGTGCTGCGCAGCAACCGTGAAAGGAATTCGACATGACGACGCAAACCGGTACCGTGAAGTGGTTCGACGATGGCAAGGGCTTCGGCTTCATCACCCCCGACGGTGGTGGCAAGGATCTCTTCGCCCACTTCAGCGAGATCCAGAGCACCGGCGGCTTCCGCAGCCTGGCCGAAGGCCAGAAGGTG
Source organism: Burkholderiales bacterium (assembly GCA_028872015.1). GTDB lineage: Bacteria > Pseudomonadota > Gammaproteobacteria > Burkholderiales > Burkholderiaceae_C > Rubrivivax. The sequence continues at coordinate 220 of JAGWLO010000043.1, forward strand.
GAGTTCGAGGTGAAGCAAGGCCAGAAGGGCCCGCAAGCCTCGGCCATCAAGTCGCTGTAATCCAGCGCTCCAGCCCGACGAAAACCGCAGCCTCGGCTGCGGTTTTTTTATGCCCGCGGCAGTTCGGCCTGCGCCAGCAAGGGGGCGGCGGCGTCCTTGGGTGCGATGAGCGGCGCCACGGTCAGCGGCCAGGCGATGTCGATGGCCGGGTCGTTCCAGAGGACGCTGCGTTCGCAGTCGCGGGCGTAGACGTCGGTCGTCTTGTAGAGGAAGTGCGTCTCGTCGGCCAGCGCCACGAAGCCATGCGCGTAGCCTTCGGGGATCCACAGCTGGCGCCGGTTCGCGGCCGTGATTTCGACGCCCACCCAGCGCCCGAAGGTGACCGAGCCGCGGCGGATGTCCACCGCCACGTCGAAGGCCGCGCCCTGCACCACGCGCACCAGCTTGCCCTGCGGGTGCGGCGGCAGCTGGTAGTGCAGGCCGCGCAGCACGCCGGCCTTGCTGCATGAATGGTTGTCCTGCACGAAGCGGCGCGCCGGCGGCAGACCGAGCGCGGCCAGGCCGTCGTTGAAGCGGGCTTCGTTGAAGCTTTCATAGAACCAGCCGCGGTCGTCCGAGAACAGCTGGGGCTCGACGATGACCACGCCCGGCAACTCGGTGGGCAGCAGGCGCATCAGTAGACCTTCTCGCGCAGCACCTGCATGAGGTACTGGCCGTAGCTGTTCTTGAGCATCGGCGCGGCCAGCGCCTCGAGCTGGGCGGCATCGATCCAGCCGGCGCGGTAGGCGATCTCTTCCGGGCAGGCCACCTTCAGGCCCTGGCGCTTCTCGAGCGTGGCGATGAACTGGCCGGCCTCCATCAGGCTGTCGTGGGTGCCGGTGTCGAGCCAGGCGTAGCCCCGGCCCATGATCTCGACGTCGAGCTGGCCTTGCCGCAGGTACTGCGCGTTGACCTCGGTGATTTCGAGCTCGCCGCGCGGGCTCGGCGCGATGCCGGCGGCGATGTCGCACACCTGCTCGTCGTAGAAGTACAGGCCCGTGACCGCGTAGCTGCTCTTGGGCGCCTTGGGCTTTTCTTCGATGCTGCGCGCCCGCTGGTCGGGGCCGAACTCGACCACGCCGTAGCGCTCCGGATCGTGCACGTGGTACGCGAACACGGTGGCACCGGTGCGCCGGGCATCGGCGCGCGCCAGCAGGGCAGCGAAGTCGTGGCCGTAGAAGATGTTGTCGCCCAGCACCAGCGCGCTGGGTCCGCCGGCGACGAAGCCGCGGCCCAGGATGAAGGCCTGCGCCAGGCCGTCGGGGCTGGGCTGCACGCAGTACTGCAGCGACATGCCCCAGCGGCTGCCGTCGCCCAGCAGGGCCTGGAAGCGCGGCGTGTCCTGCGGCGTGCTGATGACCAGCACCTCGCGCATGCCGGCCAGCATCAGCGTCGACAACGGGTAGTAGACCATCGGCTTGTCGTACACCGGCAGCAGCTGCTTGCTGATCGCCAGCGTGGCCGGGTGCAGCCGGGTGCCGGAGCCGCCGGCGAGGATGATGCCTTTGCGTTGCATGAAGGTGCTCAGCGTTGGAGGATTTCAGCCAGCAGGCGCTCGACGCCGGACTGCCAGTCGGGCAGCGTGAGCCCGAAAGCCTCGCGCAGCCTGCGCGTGTCCAGGCGCGAGTTCAGCGGCCGCTGCGCCGGCGTGGGGTAGGCGCGGGTGGGGATCGGGTGGATCGCGTCGGGCGCGACCCGGACCGGCTGCCCCGCGGCGCGCGCCCGCTCGATGACGAAGCGCGCGTAGTCGAACCAGCTCGCCTCGCCACCGGCGACGCAGTGGTAGGTGCCGCCGAGCACCGGTTCGGCCTGCACGCGGCGCAGCGCATGCGCCGTGACGTCGGCCAGCAGCTCGGCGCCGGTGGGTGCGCCGATCTGGTCGGCGATGACGTTCAGCGCCTCGCGCTCGGCCGCCAGCTTCAGCATGGTGCGGGCGAAGTTGCCGCCGCGCGCGGCGTAGACCCAGCTCGTGCGCAGGATCAGGTGCCGGCAGCCGCTGGCGCGGATCAGGTCTTCGCCTTCGAGCTTGGTGCGGCCGTAGGTGTTCAGGGGCCCCGTGGCCGCGTCCTCGTCGCGCGGCGCGCTGCCGCTGCCATCGAAGACGTAGTCGGTGCTGTAGTGCACCAGCAATGCACCACGTGCTGCGGCTTCCCCAGCCACCACGCCCGGGGCGGTGGCGTTCAATGCGCGTGCGAAGTCAGGCTCGCTCTCGGCCTTGTCGACCGCGGTGTGGGCGGCCGCATTGACGATGACATCGGGCGCCACCGCGCGGACCAGCGCGCGCAGAGATTCCGGCTGTGCGAAGTCGGCTTTCAGCTCGCCGGGCGAATCGAAGTCGCAGGCCACCAAGTCGCCCAGCGGCGCCAGCGAGCGCTGCAGTTCCCAGCCGACCTGGCCGTTCTTGCCCAGCAGCAGGATCTTCATCGCGCCGAGTAGTTGGTCGCCAGCCAGTCGCGGTAGCCGCCGCTCTGCACCGTGGCCACCCAGTCGGCGTGGTCCAGGTACCAGCGCACCGTCTTGCGGATGCCGGTCTCGAAGGTCTCGGCCGGTCGCCAGCCCAGTTCACGCTCGATCTTGCGCGCGTCGATGGCGTAGCGGCGGTCGTGGCCCGGGCGGTCGGTCACGTGCGTGATCAGCCGCGCGTAGGGGCCGGCCGCGCTGGGCCGCAGTTCGTCGAGCAGGGCGCAGATGCGCTGCACGATGTCCCGGTTCGCCTGCTCGTTCCAGCCGCCGACGTTGTAGGTCTCGCCGACGCGGCCGCGTGCCAGCACGGCGCGGATCGCGCTGCAGTGGTCGCCGACGTAGAGCCAGTCGCGCACCTGCTGGCCGTCGCCGTAGATCGGCAGCGGCTTGCCGGCCAGGGCGTTGACGATCATCAGCGGGATCAGCTTCTCGGGGAAATGGTAGGGGCCGTAGTTGTTGCTGCAGTTGGTGGTGAGCACCGGCAGGCCGTAGGTGTGGTGCCAGGCGCGCACCAGGTGGTCGCTGGCGGCCTTGCTCGCGCTGTAGGGGCTGTTCGGCTCGTAGGGATGGGTCTCGGTGAAGGCCGGGGCGCCGGGCACCAGGCTGCCGTAGACCTCGTCGGTCGACACGTGGTGGAAGCGGAAGGCGGCCTTCGCGTCGCCGTCCAGCGCCGTCCAGTGCGCGCGTGCCGCCTCGAGCAGCGTGAAGGTGCCCTCGACGTTGGTCTTGATGAAGGCGCCCGGGCCGTGGATGCTGCGGTCGACGTGGCTCTCGGCCGCGAAGTGCAGGATCGCGCGCGGCCGGTGCTCGGCCAGCAGCCGGTCGAGCAGCGGCCGGTCGCCGATGTCGCCGTGCACGAACACGTGCCGCGGATCGCCCCGCAGCGCGGCCAGGTTGCCCAGGTTGCCGGCGTAGGTGAGGGCGTCGAGGTTGACGACGGGCTCTTCCGACTGCGCCAGCCAGTCGAGCACGAAGTTGCTGCCGATGAAGCCGGCACCGCCGGTGACGAGTAGGGTCATGGGGCCAGGTCTATCGGTTCAAGCCCTTGCGCGGATCCGGCTTTGCCGGTCCGCTGCAAGAGCCCCCTCGGGGGGTGGCGAAGGCGCGCAGCGACGAGCCTCGCGGCTCATTGCCGGCCATAGGTGTCCTCGAAGCGCACGATGTCGTCCTCGCCCAGGTAGCTGCCCGACTGCACCTCGATGATCTCCAGCGGCACCTTGCCCGGGTTGGCGAGGCGGTGCGTCTGGCCGAGCGGGATGTAGGTGCTCTGGTTCTCGGTCAGCAGGATCACGGTGTCGCCGTTGGTCACCTCGGCGGTGCCGCTGACCACGATCCAGTGCTCGGCGCGGTGGTGGTGCATCTGCAGGCTCAAGCTCGCCCCCGGCTTGACCAGGATGCGCTTGACCTGGTGCCGCGGCCCGTGGTCGATGCTGTCGTACCAGCCCCAGGGGCGGTGCACCTTGCGGTGCAGCGCATGCTCGCCGCGCTGCTCGCGGCCGAGCTGGTTGACGATGTTCTTCACGTCCTGGCTCTTCTCGCGGCTGGCCACCAGCACGGCGTCGGGCGTCTCCACCACCACCACGTCCTGCAGGCCCACCACGCTGACGAGACGGCTCGTGGCATGCACCAGCGTGTTGCGGCTGTCGCTGACGATGGCGTCGCCCACGCTGGCGTTGCCGGCCGTGTCCTTCTCGGCCACCTGCCAGACGGCTTCCCAGGCGCCGAGGTCGTTCCAGCCCGCGGCCAGCGGCTGCATGCGGATGTCGAGCACGCCGGGGCAGCGCTCCAGCACCGCGTAGTCCACCGATTCACCGGGCACGGCCGCGAACGCGGCCTTCGCCGGGCGCACGAACTTGGCGTCGCTGGCACGCTGCGCCCAGGCGGCGCGGCAAGCCACCGCGATGTCGGGCCGGAAGCGCTCGAGCGCCGCCATCCAGACCGAGGCCCGCAGCACGAACAGGCCGGCGTTCCAGTAGTAGCCGCCCGCGGCGAGGTATCGCTGCGCCGTGGCGAGGTCGGGCTTCTCGACGAACTGCGCCACCCGCTCGCCGTCGGCGCGGATGTAGCCGTAGCCGGTCTCGGGGCGGTCGGGTGCGATGCCCAGGATCGTGATCGCGCCTTCGGCGGCCAGGGCCACCGCCTGCCTGAGCGCGGCGCTGAACGCCGCCGCGTCGGTCACCGTCTGGTCGGCCGGCGTCACGACCAGCACCGGGTCGGCGCCGCCCTCCAGCGCCTGCAGCGCGGCCAGCGTGACGGCCGGCGCGGTGTTGCGGCCCACGGGTTCGAGCAGCACGGCCGCGGGCTCGATCCCCAGGTCGCGCAGCTGGTCCAGCACCAGGAAGCGGTGCTCCTCGTTGCCCACCACCAGCGGCGCGGCGACGGCCAGCCGCGCATCGCCCAGGCCCTGCAGCCGCGCGACGGCCTGCTGGAACAGGCTGGTGTTGCCCGAGAGCACCAGGAACTGCTTCGGGAACCCCGAGCGCGACAGCGGCCACAGCCGCGTGCCCGAGCCGCCCGCCATCACCACCGGTTGAACGTCGATCTGCTGTGCCATCTTGGGATCAGGCCGCGAAGCCCTGGGGGTTCATGGATTGCCAGCGCCAGCTGTCGGCGCACATCCGGGCCAGGCCGTGCTCGGCCCGCCAGCCCAGCAGCGCCTGCGCCAGCGCCGGGTCGGCGTAGCAGGCCGCGATGTCGCCGGGCCGCCGCGGCATCACGGTGTACGGGATCTCGCGTCCGCTGGCCTGCGCGTACGCGGCCACGACCTCGAGCACGCTGTGGCCGCGGCCGGTGCCCAGGTTGACGGTGAACGAGCCGGCCTGGTCGAACAGCCGGCGCAGCGCCGCCGCGTGGCCGGCCGCCAGGTCGGCGACGTGGATGTAGTCGCGCACGCCGGTGCCGTCGGGCGTCGGGTAGTCGTTGCCGTAGACCGCGAGCCGCTCGCGCCGGCCGACCGCCACCTGCGCCACGTAGGGCATCAGGTTGTTGGGCACGCCGCGCGGGTCTTCGCCGATGCGGCCGCTCTCGTGCGCGCCCACCGGATTGAAGTAGCGCAGACAGGCGGTCTGCCAGGCCGGGTCGGCGGCGCCGAGGTCGCGCAGCACCTGCTCGCCCATCAGCTTGGTCTGGCCGTAGGGGTTGGTGGCCGACAGCGGCGCATCTTCGCGCAGCGGCAGTCGCTCGGGCTGGCCGTAGACGGTGGCGCTGGAGCTGAACACGAAGCGCTTGACGCCATGCCGTTGCAGCGCGGCGCAGACGTTGAGCAGCCCGCCCAGGTTGTTGGCGTAGTAGGCCAGCGGCTGCTGCGTGGATTCGCCCACCGCCTTGAAGGCCGCGAAGTGCACCGCCGCAGCGATGCGGTGGCGCTGGAGGATGGCTTCCACCGCCGCGGCATCGCAGATGTCGGCGCGCTCGAACACCGGCTCGGTGCCCGAGAGCTCGCGCAGCCGCTGCAGCACCACGGGCGAGCTGTTGGAGAAATCGTCGACGCCGACGACCCCGAAGCCCGCGGCCTGCAGCGCCAGCCAGGTGTGCGAGGCGATGTAGCCCGTGGCGCCGGTGAGCAGGACGGTGGGTTTCATGGGCGGCGTGGATCGACCTTCGGGCCGCGGCATTGTGGCCGATGACCGCAGCGACGACGGGGCCAGGCGCGGACCGCGAACACGGGGTGCGCTGCCTACAATCGAGCAATGCTTCACAGTCTGCAGGCCCTGCTGGAACCGGCCCTGGCCGAGCGCCTGACGCTCGTCCTCAACCATGTGCTGGCCGCCGAGCCGGTGGCCGCCGAGCGTTTGCGGGCCCACGCCGGCCGCGGCGTGGGCCTCAGTCTGCAGGGCTGGCCGGCCCTGTTGCCGCCACCGCCGCGCCTGGCCTGGCGCGTGACGCCGGCCGGCCTGCTCGAGTGGTGCGGCCGCGACGAGACCGCACCGCGCGACCTGGCCGTGACGCTGGACGCCGCCAACCCGGCCGCCCTGCTGGCGCGGATGCTCGCCGGCGAGACGCCCGCGGTGCAGATCGAAGGCGACGCCCAGCTGGCCGGCGACGTGAACTGGCTGCTGCAGAACCTGCGCTGGGACGTCGCGGCCGACCTCGAGCGCGTCTTCGGCCCCACCGCGGCCGACCTGCTGCGCCGCGTCGGCGGTGCCGTGGCCGCCGGCGTGCGGGCGGCGGTTCAGGGCGCCGTCGCCCTGGGCGAACGCCTGCGGCCGCGCGGCCCTTGAGCGGCGGCATGCAGGCGGGCAGGCCGGCGCCCGGGCCTTCGCGCCCGGGTCGCGCCGGGGAGCGGTCGTGAGCCAGGTCGGGCGGCTGGTGACCATCGTGGTCACGGTGCTGCGCTTCGGCCTGGACGAGGTGGCGCTGTCGGCCTTCCCGCAGCGTTCGGTGCGCGCGCTGGTGCGGCTGGTCACACTGGGCCGCCGGCTCGACGCCCCGCGCGGCGTGCGCCTGCGCCAGGGTCTGGAGCGTCTGGGGCCCATCTTCGTGAAGTTCGGCCAGGTGCTCTCGACCCGGCGCGACCTGATCCCCATCGACGTCGCCGACGAGCTGGCGCGGCTGCAGGACCGCGTGCCGCCGTTTCCCGCGGCGCAGGCGCGCGCGCTGGTCGAGCGCGCCTTCAGCCGCCCCATCGAAAGCGTGTTCGCCACCTTCGAGGCGGAGCCGGTGGCCAGCGCGTCCATCGCGCAGGTGCACTTCGCGGTGCTGAAGGACGGCCGCGAGGTGGCGGTGAAGGTGCTGCGCCCGGGCATGCTCGAGATCATCGACCAGGACCTGCGGCTGCTGCACCTGCTGGCCCGCTGGGTCGAGCGCCTGTCGGCCGACGGCCGGCGCCTGAAGCCGCGCGAGGTGGTGGCCGAGTTCGACGGCTACCTGCACGACGAGCTCGACCTCGTGCGCGAGGCGGCCAACGCGGCCCAGTTGCGGCGCAACATGGACGGCCTGAACCTGGTCATGGTGCCCGAGATGGTGTGGGAGCTGTGCACCAACGGCGTCATCGTGATGGAGCGCATGCACGGCGTGCCGATCAGCCAGATCGAGCGCATCCGCGCCGCCGGGGTCGACATCCGCAAGCTGGCCCGCGACGGCGTGACGATCTTCTTCACCCAGGTCTTCCGCGACGGCTTCTTCCACGCCGACATGCACCCCGGCAACATCCAGGTGTCGCTCGACCCGCGCACCTTCGGGCGCTACATCGCGCTCGATTTCGGCATCATCGGCACGCTCACCGAGACCGACAAGGAATACCTGGCCCACAACTTCATCGCCTTCTTCCGGCGCGACTACAAGCGCGTGGCCGAGCTCCACATCGAAAGCGGCTGGGTGCCGCCGGGCACGCGCGTGGATGCGCTGGAAAGCGCGATCCGCGCCGTCTGCGAGCCCCACTTCGACCGACCGCTGAAGGACATCTCGCTCGGCCAGGTGCTGATGCGGCTGTTCCAGACCTCGCGCCGCTTCAACGTCGAGATCCAGCCCCAGCTGGTGCTGCTGCAGAAGACGCTGCTCAACATCGAGGGCCTGGGCCGCGACCTCGACCCCGAGCTCGACCTGTGGACCTCGGCCAAGCCCTTCCTCGAGCGCTGGATGAACGAGCAGATCGGCTGGCGCGGCCTGCTCGAGCGGCTCAAGAACGAGGCGCCGCGCTACGCCCAGTTGCTGCCCGAGCTGCCGCGCCTGCTGCACCAGGCCCTCCAGCGCCAGGCCCGGCCCGAGACCGCGGACGCCACCCGGCTGCTGCTGGAAGAGCAGCGCCGCACCAACCGGCTGCTGCAGGGCTTTCTGTGGCTGGGCGCAGGCTTCGTGGCCGGGGTGCTGCTCACCCGGCTCGTGCTGCTGTGGGGCGGGTGATCCGGCGGGCCCCGCGCCGCCTATAATTTCACCTTTCTAATCAACGGTTTAGCCATGCCCATCTACGCCTACCGCTGCGCCGCCTGCGGCCATGCGCAGGACGTTCTGCAGAAGCTCTCGGACCCCGTGCTCACGGTCTGCCCGGCCTGCGGTGCGGCGGCCTACGCCAAGCAGGTCACCGCCGCCGGCTTCCAGCTCAAGGGCTCGGGCTGGTACGTGACCGACTTCAAGGGCGGCGCACCGGCCGCGGCCCAGAAGGACGGCGACGCCGCCGCGGCGCCGGCCGACAAGGGCGGCGAGAAAGGTGCCGAGAAGGGTGCGGACAAGGGCGACCAGCCCGGCAAGGTCGACAAGGGCGCCACCCAGCCCGACGCCGCGCCGGCCCCCGCCAAGGCCGCGGCCGGGGCGGCCGCCCCGGTCGCCCCGAAAGCCCCGGCGCCCCCGCCGAGCGCAGGCCGCTGATGCGCCCGCACCGGCCCCAGCCGTGAGGAAGTACATCGTCGCCGGTCTGCTGGTGTGGCTGCCGCTGGCCATCACCGTGTGGGTGCTGTCGTGGGTGCTGGGGGCGCTGAACGGCGTGTTCGGCGCGCTGCTGTCCACGACCCAGGCGTTGCTGCCCGAGTCGGCGCGCGACGGCGTCGAGGTGCTGCGCCACGTGCCGGGGCTGGGCGTGGTGGTGATGGCCGCCGGCCTGCTGCTGACCGGCATCTTCGCCACCAACATCTTCGGCCAGTGGTGGCTGCGCCAGGCCCACGGCGTGCTCTCGCGCACGCCCATCGTCAAGAGCATCTACAACTCGGTCAAGCAGGTCTCGGACACGCTGTTCTCGAGCAACGGCAACGCCTTCCGCGAGGCGGTGCTGGTGCAGTACCCGCGCCAGGGCTCGTGGACCATCGCCTTCGTCACCGGCAAGCCCGGCGGCGAGGTCGCCGGCAAGCTGCCGGGCGAGTGCGTCAGCGTCTACGTGCCCACCACGCCCAACCCCACCTCGGGCTTCTTCCTGATGATGCTGCGCAGCGACGTGCTGCCGCTGGCGATGAGCGTCGACGAGGCGCTGAAGTACGTCATCTCGATGGGCGTGGTGGTGCCCGGCGCGGTGCCCGAGCCGGCCGCGCCGACGGCCCGAAATTGACCGGGCTGGGCCGGCCGGCAGCCGCCCAGCCCCGACGGGCCCGCCGCCCTTGCAGGCCGCCGGCCCCCTTGCGAGCGCCAATCCCCGAACAACCCCGAATTGCTGGAGTGACGCCATGAGAACCACCTACTGCGGCCTGGTCAGCGAGACGCTGATGGACCAGACCGTGACCCTGATGGGCTGGGCCCACCGCCGCCGCGACCATGGCGGCGTGATCTTCATCGACCTGCGCGACCGCGAAGGCCTGGTCCAGGTCGTCTGCGACCCCGACCGCGCCGCGATGTTCGAGACCGCCGAGGGCGTGCGCAACGAGTACTGCCTGAAGGTCGTCGGCAAGGTGCGCGCGCGCCCGGCCGGCACCGAGAACGGCACGCTCACCAGCGGCCGGGTCGAGGTGCTGTGCCACGAGCTCGAGGTGCTGAACGCCAGCGTCACGCCGCCGTTTCCGCTCGACGACGAGAACCTGTCCGAGACCGTGCGCCTGACGCACCGCGTGCTCGACCTGCGCCGGCCGCAGATGCAGAAGAACCTGATGCTGCGCTACCGCGTGGCCATCGAGGTGCGCAAGTTCCTCGACGAGCAGGGCTTCATCGACATCGAGACGCCGATGCTCACCAAGAGCACGCCCGAGGGTGCGCGCGACTACCTCGTGCCCAGCCGCGTGCACGACGGCATGTTCTTCGCGCTGCCGCAGAGCCCGCAGCTGTTCAAGCAGTTGCTGATGGTGGCCGGCTTCGACCGCTACTACCAGATCACCAAGTGCTTCCGCGACGAGGACCTGCGCGCCGACCGCCAGCCCGAGTTCACGCAGATCGACATCGAGACCTCGTTCCTGAACGAGGAGGAGATCCGCGCCATCACCGAGGCGATGATCCGCACCGTGTTCCGCAAGACGCTGGGCGTGGAGCTGCCGGTGTACGCGCAGATGACCTACGCCGAGGCGATGCACAAGTACGGCAGCGACAAGCCCGACCTGCGCGTCAAGCTGCAGTTCACCGAGCTCACCGACGTGATGAAGACGGTGGACTTCAAGGTGTTCTCGCAGGCCGCCACCGCTGCCGGCGGCCGCGTCGCGGCCCTGCGCGTGCCCGGCGGCGCGGAGCTGAGCCGCGGCGAGATCGACGGCTACACCGAGTTCGTCAAGATCTACGGCGCCCGCGGCCTGGCCTGGATCAAGGTGAACGACGCCGCCAAGGGCCGCGACGGTCTGCAGAGCCCGATCGTGAAGAACCTGCACGAGGCCGCGCTGGCCGAGATCGTCGCCCGCACCGGCGCGCGCAACGGCGACCTGCTGTTCTTCGGTGCCGACAAGGCCAAGGTGGTCAACGATGCGCTCGGCGCGCTGCGGCTGAAGATCGGCCACAGCGAGTTCGGGCGCAGCCACGGGTTGTTCGAGGACGCCTGGAAGCCGCTGTGGGTGGTCGACTTCCCGATGTTCGAGTTCGACGACGAGGCCCGGCGCTGGAACGCGGTGCACCACCCGTTCACCGCGCCCAAGGACGGCCACGACGAGCTCATGAAGACCGACCCCGGCGCCTGCATCGCCAAGGCCTACGACATGGTGCTCAACGGCTGGGAGATCGGCGGCGGCTCGATCCGCATCCACCGCGCCGACGTGCAGGCGCGCGTGTTCGAGGCCCTGGCCATCACGCCCGAGCAGCAGCGCGTGAAGTTCGGCTTCCTGCTCGATGCGCTGCAGTACGGCGCGCCGCCGCACGGCGGCCTGGCCTTCGGGCTGGACCGCATCGCCACCCTGATGACCGGCGCCGAGAGCATCCGCGACGTCATCGCCTTCCCCAAGACGCAGCGCGCGCAATGCCTGCTGACCGGCGCGCCGAGCTTCGTCGACGAGGCCCAGCTGCGCGAGCTGCACATCCGCCTGCGGAACCCGCAAGCCGCGGGCTGAACGCGGGCGCGTTGAGATGGCGGCGACGCGCCCGTTCAAGATCCCCGAGTCGGTGCTGGTGGTGATCCACACGCCGGCCCTCCTGGTGCTGCTGATCGAGCGCGCCGACCAGCCCGGCTGCTGGCAGAGCGTGACCGGCTCGCTCGACGCCCCCGACGAAGCGCTGGCGCAGACCGCGTGGCGCGAGGTGCGCGAGGAAACCGGCATCGCGCACGGCGAGTTGCGCGACTGGGGGCTGACCAACGTCTACGAGATCTACCCCGTCTGGCGCCACCGCTACGCGCCCGGCGTCACGCGCAACACCGAGCACGTGTTCGGCCTCACGCTGCCGGCGCCGGTGCCGGCGGTGCTGAGCCCGCGCGAGCACCTGGCCTGGCAGTGGCTGCCCTGGCGCGAGGCGGCCGACCGCTGCTTCTCGCCGAGCAACGCCGAGGCCATCCTGCAGCTGCCTCGCTACCTGGCCGGGGGCGCCTGATGCGGCCGCTGCAGTCCACGCTGATGCCGCCCTACACCGGCATCGGCAGCCTGCGCGCGGCCACCTACAACATCCACAAGGGCGTGCGCGGCATCGGCCCGCGCAAGCGGCTGGAGATCCACAACCTGGGCCTGGCGGTCGAGGCGCTGGACGCCGACCTGGTCTTCCTGCAGGAGGTGCGGCTGTTCCACACCCGCGAGGCGCGCCGCTTCGACCGCACCTCGTTCGGCTGGCCCGAGCAGGGCCAGGCCGAGTTCCTGGCGCCGCAGGGCTACGAGGCGGCCTACCGCACCAACGCCGTCACGCGCTGGGGCGAGCACGGCAATGCGCTGCTCGCGCGCTGGCCGCTGGGCGAGGTGGGCCACCGCGACGTCAGCGACCACCGCTTCGAGCAGCGCGGCCTGCTGCACGTGCCGGTGATCTGGAACGGCAGCACCGTGCATGCGGTGGTGGTGCACTTCGGCCTGGCCCACCGCAGCCGCGTGCGCCAGGTGCAGCAGCTGGCGCGCTTCATCGAGGCCGAGGTGCCCGACGACGCGATGCTGATGGTGGCCGGCGACTTCAACGACTGGGGCGAGCGCCTGGACGCGCCGATGGCCGCGCTGGGCCTCACGCGTGCCGTGGCACCCGGCAGCGGCCGCATCGCCGGGGCCACCTTCCCGTCGCTGGCCCCGGTGTTCGCGCTCGACCGCTTCTACCTGCGCGGGCTGGCCTGCCGCTCGATCATGGTGCCGCGCGGCCTCAGCTGGGCCCGCATGTCCGACCACCTGCCGCTGGTGGCCGAGTTCGAGCCGCTGTGATGGCCGAGCCGGCGCCCGAGCCGGTGCTGGTGGGCGGCAACCGCATCGAGCTGCTGCAAGGCGGCGACGAGCTGTTCCCGCGCATGATCGCCGCCATCGACGCCGCGCGCGCGGAGGTCTGGCTGGCGACCTACATCTTCCACACCGATCCCGCCGCCGAGGCCGTGGCCGCGGCGCTGCGGCGTGCCGCGGCGCGCGGCTTGGCGGTGCACGTCGTGGTCGACGGCTTCGGCTCCAAGGGGCCGCTGCCGGCGCTGCGCCGCGGCTTCGCCGGCAGCGGCGTGCGGCTCGAGGTGTTCCGGCCGCTGGACCGCTGGTACGCCTGGCTGCAGCCCGGGCAGCTGCGTCGCATGCACCAGAAACTGTGCGTGTGCGACCAGGCGGTGGCCTTCGTGGGCGGCATCAACATCATCGACGACCGGCACGACATCGGCCACGGCTGGGGCGAGGCGCCGCGGCTGGACTTCGCGGTCGCCGTCGAAGGCCCGCTGGCTGCGGCCGCGCAGGCCGCCGCCCGCGCCATGTGGACCCGGGCCCGGCTCGGGCGCGGCTGGCGCGACGAGATGCGCGAGCTCGCGCGCAGCCAGGAGCCGGTGAACGAGGCCCTGAGCCTGGTGCGGCGCCTGCGCACCAGCGGCGCACGCAGGGCGGCGCCGGCGCGGGCCGACCTGGGCCCGGTGCGCGCCGCCTTCCTGGTGCGCGACAACCTGCGCCAGCGCCGTGCCATCGAGCGCAGCTACGTGCTGGCGATCCGCCGCGCCCGCGACCGGGTCGACATCGCGGTGCCCTACTTCTACCCGGGGCACGGGTTCCGCCGTGCGCTGCGCAGTGCCGCCCGGCGCGGGGTGCGCGTGCGCCTGCTGCTGCAGGGCAAGATCGACTACCGCATCGCCGCCGTGGCCGCGCGCGTGCTCTACGACGAGCTGCGCGCGCGCGGCGTGCGCATCTACGAGTACACGCCGGCCTTCCTGCACGCCAAGGTGGCGGTGGTCGACGACGACTGGGCCACGGTGGGCAGCTCCAACATCGACCCGCTGTCGCTGCTGCTCAACCTCGAGGCCAACGTCGTCGTGCGCGATGCCGGCTTTGCCGCTGCGCTGGCCGAGCGCTTCGAGCGCGCCGTGGCGCAGTCCACCGAGGTCACCGGCGCCACGGCCGGCACCGGCTGGCGCCAGTGGCTGCGCCGCGGCGCGGTGGCCGGGCTGGCCAACCTCTACCTGCGCGTGGCCGGCTTCACCGGCCGCTACTACTGAACGACCGGGCTCGCGCATGGTTGGCGACGACCTCGTGATCGCCCGCCCCGAAGGCCTGTACTGCCCGCCGGGCGACTTCCACATCGACCCCTGGCGGCCGGTGCCGCGGGCCGTGATCACGCATGCCCACGCCGACCACGCGCGGGCCGGCCACGGTGCCTACCTCGCCACCGCGGTGGGGGCCGGCGTGCTGCGCGCGCGGCTGGGGGCGATCAGCCTGCAGGGCCTGGCCTACGGCGAGGCCGTGCACCTGGGCGGCGTGCGCGTCAGCCTGCACCCGGCCGGCCATGTGCTGGGCTCGGCCCAGGTGCGGCTGGAGCACCGCGGCCGGGTCTGGGTGGCCTCGGGCGACTACTTCGTCAGCGGCCACGGGGCGGACGTCAACGCCACCTGTGCCCCGTTCGAGCCCGTGCGCTGCCACTGCTTCATCACCGAGAGCACCTTCGGCCTGCCGGTCTACCGCTGGCGCCCGCAGCACGAGGTGCTGCAGCAGGTGCTGGCCTGGTGGGCCGACAACGCCCAGGCCGGACGCACCAGCCTGCTGCTGGCCTACAGCTTCGGCAAGGCGCAGCGGCTGCTCGCCGGCCTGGCGGCCGGCGCGGCCGAGGGCATCGGACCCATCGCCGTGCATGCCGCCGTGGAGCCGCTGAACCGCGCCTACCGCGAGGCCGGCGTGGTGCTGCCGCCCACCACCGTGCTGGGCGCCGGGGCCGCGGGCCGCGCGCCGCCGCGCGCGCTCGTGATCGCACCGCCCGCGGTGCTGGGCAGCGCCTGGGCGCGCGGCCTGGGGGACTGCAGCGACGCCTTCGCCAGCGGCTGGATGCAGCTGCGCGGCGCGCGCCGGCGCCAGGGCCTGGACCGCGGCTTCGCGCTCAGCGACCACGCCGACTGGCCGGGCCTGCAGCGTGCCATCGCCGCCACCGGCGCCGAGCGCGTGATCGTCACCCACGGCCAGGAGGCGGTGATGGTGCGCTGGCTGCAGCAGCAGGGCCTGCAGGCCGGCAGCTTCCGCACCGAGTACGGCGACGACGATGCCCCGGCCGGGCCGGCCGGGGCCGCCGGGCCGCCCTGACCCGATGCGCCGCTTCGCCGCGCTCTACCAGGCCCTGGACGCCAGCACCGCCACCGGCGACAAGGTGGCCGCGCTGGTGGCCTACTACCGCGCCGCGCCGCCGGCCGATGCGGCCTGGGCCACCTACTTCCTGGCCGGCGGCAAGCCGCGCCAACTCGTGCCCACCGCCCTGCTGCGCCAGGCCGCCTGCCGCCGCGCCGGCATCGACGACTGGCTGTTCGAGGCCTGCTACCAGGCCGTGGGCGACCTGGCCGAGACCATCGCGCAGGTGCTGCCCGACGCCGGCACGCCGGGCGATCTGGGCCTGGCGGCGTGGATGACCGAGCGCCTGCTGCCGCTGCGCGGCCAGCCGCGGGCGCAGCAGCTGGCGGCCATCGAGGCGGCCTGGAGCGAGCTCGACGCCGGCGGCCGCTTCGTGCTCGTCAAGCTCATCGGCGGCGGCTGGCGGGTCGGCGTCAGCCGGCTGCTGGTGCAGCGCGCGCTGGCCCAGCACCTGGGCCTGGAGGCCCAGCTGGTGGCGCAGCGCCTGGTGGGCTGGACCGATGCCGCCACGCCGCCCGGCCCGGCGCGCTGGGCCGCGCTCACGGCGCCGGCCGACAGCGCCGCGGCAGCGCCCGGCCAGCCTTACCCGTTCTTCCTGGCCCATGCGCTGCCGGCCGGGCCCGAAGCGCTGGGCCCGCGCGCCGACTGGATCGTGGAGTGGAAGTACGACGGCGTCCGCGCCCAGGTGGTGCGGCGCCAGGGCCAGACCTGGATCTGGTCGCGCGGGGAAGAGCTCGTCACCGAGCGCTTCCCCGACGTGGTGGCGCAGGCCGCCGCCTGGCCCGAGGGCACGGTGATCGACGGCGAGCTCCTGGTGTGGCACGCCGGCGCCGCCGCGCCGGCGCCCTTCAACCTGCTGCAGCGGCGCATCGCGCGCAAGACCCTGGGCCGCAAGCTCCTGGCCGAAGCACCCGTGCGGCTGCTCGCCTACGACCTGCTCGAGGCCGACGGCGCGGACCTGCGGTCCCAGCCCCAGCACCTGCGGCGCGCGCGGCTGCAGGCGCTGGCGGCAGGCCTGGGCGCCGCGGCGCTGCCCGTCTCGCCCACGCTGGACGACCCGGGCTGGCCGGCGCTGGCGGCGCGGCGCGCGCAATCGCGCGCGCGCGGCGTCGAGGGCCTGATGCTCAAGCACCGCGATTCGCGCTACGGCATCGGCCGCACCAAGGCCGAAGGCACGTGGTGGAAGTGGAAGGTCGAGCCCTTCAGCGTCGACGCGGTGCTGGTCTACGCCCAGGCCGGCCATGGCCGCCGCGCCGGCCTCTACACCGACTACACCTTCGCCGTCTGGAGCCGGCCGCCGGCCGATGCCGCCGAAGCGCAGGCGGTGGTCGCGGCCATCGCGCGGCGCGAGCCGGCGCTGCCCGGCGCCCTGCAGCTGCTGCCTTTCGCCAAGGCCTATTCGGGCCTCGACGACGACGAGTTCAGGGCCGTCGACCGCGTCATCCGTGCCAGCACGCTGGAGAAGTTCGGCCCCGTGCGCAGCGTGCGGCCGAGCCTGGTGTTCGAGATCGGCTTCGAGGGCATCGACCGCAGCCCGCGCCACAAGAGCGGCATCGCGGTGCGGTTCCCGCGCATGCTGCGCATCCGCCACGACAAGCCGCTGCACGAGGCCGACACGCTGGACGCGCTGCGCGCGCTGATCCGCGACGGCTGAGCCGCCGCGGCCCGGCCCCGCCGCCGCTGGTGCCGTCGGAGCAGGGCCGCATCGAGGGCGCCGTGGCCCGCGGCGACGCCGTGATCAGCTGGCGCTCAGGTGCTGCAGCAGGATGCGTGCGCCGGCCGGGTTGGTGGCGCACGGGATGTTGTGCACGTCGCAGGCGCGCACCAGGGCGTTGATGTCGGGCTCGTGCGGCTGCGGCGTCATCGGGTCGCGCAGGAAGATGACCGCCTGCACCCCGCCCACCGCGAGCCGGGCGCCGATCTGCAGGTCGCCGCCCAGCGGGCCGCTGAGCATGCATTCGACGCTCAGCGCCAGTTCGCGCTGCAGCCGCCCGCCGGTGGTGCCGGTGGCCAGCAGCTGGTGGCGCCGCAGCGTGGGCGCGAACTCGCCCGCCAGCGCGATCATGCGGTCCTTCATGCGGTCGTGCGCGATGAGGGCGATGTGCATGGGTCGGCCACCTCAGCGCGGCTGCTTGGTGGTGCGCAGGTAGGGCTTGTGCGTCTTGAAGCCGCCCGGGAACAGCTTCCTGGCGTCGTCGTCCGACACCGAGGGAACGATGATCACGTCGTCGCCCGGCTTCCAGTTCACGGGCGTGGCCACCTTGTGCGCGGCGGTGAGCTGCATCGAGTCGAGCACGCGCAGGATCTCGTCGAAGTTGCGGCCGGTGGTCATCGGGTAGGTGAGCATCAGCTTGATCTTCTTGTCCGGGCCGATGATGAAGACCGAGCGCACGGTGGCGTTGCCCGCGGCCGTGCGGCCGTCGGAGGCCACCTCGTCGGCCGGCAGCATGTTGTAGAGCTTGGCCACCTTCAGGTCGGCGTCGCCGATCATCGGGTAGCGCGGCCGGTGGCCCTGCGTCTCCTCGATGTCGTGGGCCCACTGCTCGTGGCGGTCCACCGGGTCCACCGACAGGCCGATCAGCTTGGCGTTGCGCCGGGTGAACTCGGGCTCGATCCGGGCCATGTAGCCGAGCTCGGTGGTGCACACGGGCGTGAAGTCCTTGGGGTGCGAGAACAGGATCGCCCAGTGGTCGCCGATCCACTCGTGGAAGCGGATCGGTCCCTGGGTGGTGGCGGCGGTGAAGTCGGGGGCGACGTCGTTGATGCGCAGGGACATGGTGCTTGCTCCTCGGGGCCGGGGGGGCCGAAATTAGAGCACGCGACCGCCGTGCCGCCGCAGCCGGGCCGCAAACGCTTCGACGCCCTCGGGGAGATCGGCCGCCGCCAAGCCCTCGCCACCCGCGGCCAGGGCCGCGCGCAGCACGCGCTGCAGCGTCTCGGGCTGCGGCGTCAGCGGGCCGGCGAAGCGCACCCGCTGCGCGTCGGCCACCACCAGGGTGGGAAAGGTCTCGACGTCGAACTCGCCCACCAGCTCGGCCTCGTCCTCGATGTCGATCCAGTGCACGCACAAGGGCCGCGCCGGCGTGCGCAGGGCCTGCAGCGCGGCCTCGAACACCGGCGCGTAGCTGTCGCACAGCCGGCACCAGGCGGCGCACAGGCAGGCCACGTGCAAGGCCTGGGGCGCGACCTGGGGCACCGGGGCGGGCATCGACGGCGGCGGGGCGGGGCCGGTCACAGCGCGCCGTCGCGTCGCAGCGCCGCGATCGCCGCCGCGTCGTAGCCGAGCTCGGCCAGCAGCGCCTCGGTGTGCTGGCCGGGCGCGGGGATGGGGTCCATGCGCGGCTCGAAGGCGTCCGGCAGCGCCGGCGGGCGCAGCGCCGCGATCGGCCCGGCCGGGCTGCCGACCTGGGCATAGCGGCTGCGCGCCTGCAGCTGCGGGTGCTGCCAGACGTCGGCCATCTCGTTCATGCGCGCGTTCGCGATCTGCGCCGCCTCCAGCCGCTGCACCACCTGCTCGGCGCTCAGCGTGGCAAAGGCCTCGACGATGATCGCGCGCAGGGTCTCGCGCGCCTCCACGCGGCGCGGGTTGAGGGCGAAGCGCTCGTCCCGCGCCAGCTCGGGGCGCCCGATCACGCGCTCGCAGAACACCTGCCACTCGCGCTCGTTCTGCAGCCCCAGCATCACCACCTTGCCGTCGCCGGCGGGGAAGGGGCCGTAGGGGTAGATCGTGGCGTGGGCGGCGCCGGCGCGCGGCGGCGGCGCCGCGCCGTCGTAGGCGTAGTAGAGCGGGAAGCTCATCCACTCGACCATCGCCTCCAGCATCGAGACGTCGATGCGGCAGCCGCGGCTGCTGCGGCCGCGCTGCAGCAGCGCGGCCAGGATGCTGCTGTAGGCGTACATGCCGGCGGCGATGTCGGCGATCGAGCAGCCGGCCTTGGCTGGCTGATCGGGCGTGCCGGTGACCGAGAGGAAGCCCGCCTCGCTCTGGATCAGCAGGTCGTAGGCCTTCTTGTCGCGGTACGGGCCGGGGTGCTCGGGGTCGTCGCCGTAGCCCGAGATGTCGCACACGATCAGGCGCGGGAAGCGCCCGGTCAGCGCTTCGTACGACATCCCCATGCGCGCCGCCGCGCCCGGGGCCAGGTTCTGCACCAGCACGTCGGCGCGCGCCAGCAGCCGCTCGAGGATCTCGGGTGCCGCGGGATGCTTGAGGTCCAGCGCCAGGCTCTCCTTGCCGCGGTTGACCCAGACGAAGTGCGACGACTGCCCGTGCACGCGGCCGTCGTAGCCGCGCGCCTGGTCGCCGGCGCCGGGGCGCTCGATCTTGATCACGCGCGCGCCCAGGTCGGCCAGCTGGCGGGTGCAGAACGGGGCCGCGATCACGTGCTCCAGCGCGAGCACGGTGACGCCTTCCAGCGGCCGCATGGTCTAGAAGCTCCGCGGCAGCCCGAGCACGTGCTCGGCCACGTAGCTCAGGATCAGGTTGGTGGAGATCGGCGCCACCTGGTACAGCCGGGTCTCGCGGAACTTGCGCTCGACGTCGTATTCGCAGGCGAAGCCGAAGCCGCCGTGGAACTGGATGCAGGCGTTGGCCGCCTCCCAGCTGGCCTTGGCGGCCAGGTACTTGGCCATGTTGGCCTCGGCGCCGCAGGGCGCGTGGGCGTCGAACTGGCGGCAGGCCCGCCAGCGCATCAGGTCGGCCGCCTCGACCTCGATGTGGGCCTCGGCGATGGGAAACTGCACGCCCTGGTTCTGCCCGATCGGCCGGCCGAAGACCACGCGCTCCTTGGCATAGGCCGTCACCTTGTCGATGAACCAGCGGCCGTCGCCGATGCATTCGGCGGCGATCAGCGTGCGCTCGGCGTTCAGCCCGTCCAGGATGTAGCGGAAGCCCTGGCCTTCCAGCCCGATCAGGTTCTCGTGCGGGATCTCCAGGTTCTCGAAGAACAGCTCGTTCGTCTCGTGGTTGACCATGTTCGGGATCGGCCGCACCGCCAGGCCCCGGCCGATGGCCTGGCGCAGGTCGACGATGAAGATCGACAGGCCCTCGCTCTTGCGTGCCACCTCGGCCAGCGGCGTGGTGCGCGCCAGCAGGATCATGAGGTCGGAGTGCTGCACGCGCGAGATCCACACCTTCTGGCCGTTGACGACCCAGCGGTCGCCGCCCGGTCCCCGCTTGCGCACCGCCGTGGTCTTGATCTTCGTCGTGTCGGTGCCGGTGCCGGGCTCGGTCACGCCCATGCTCTGCAGGCGCAGCTCGCCGCTGGCGATCCTGGGCAGGTACAGCGCCTTCTGCGCCGCGCTGCCGTGCCGCAGCAGGGTGCCCATGTTGTACATCTGGCCGTGGCAGGCGCCCGCGTTGCCGCCGGCGCGGTTGATCTCTTCCATGATCACGCTGGCCTCGGCCAGGCCCAGGCCCGACCCGCCGTACTCGGGCGGGATCAGCGCGGCCAGCCAGCCGGCGCGGGTGAGCGCGTCGACGAAGGCGGCCGGGTAGCCGCGCGCCGCGTCGATCTCGCGGTGGTAGGCGGGCGGGAACCCGGCGCACAGCGCGCGCACTGCGTCACGGATCTCGGCGTAGTCGGTGTCGGGCGAGGGCATGGCGGGCGGGGGCTCAGGCGGGCGGCCGGCCATTCTGGATCAAGCCGGCCGGGGGGCGGGGCGCGCGCTGCGCGCGCCACGCGCGGGGCGGTGGCATATTCGGGCACCTGTCGCCCCGGCCCATGCCTGCACATCCTGCAACGTCTCCCGCGCTGCCCCCCGCCCAGCCCACCGCGCTGCCCCCCGCGCTCGACGCCGAGCGTTTCGAGTTCGAGGGCCTGAGCTGCTATGCGGCCGGCGAAGGCCCGCCGCTGCTGCTGGTGCACAGCGTCAACGCCGCCGCCTCGGCGGCCGAGGTGCGGCCGCTGTTCGAGCACGCTCGCGCGCGGCGGCGGGTGTTTGCGCTCGATCTGCCGGGCTACGGCCTCAGCCTGCGCGGCGCGCGCGAGTACACGCCGCGCCTGATGACGCAGGCGCTGCAGGCGGCGGCGGTGCAGATCCGCCAGCACTGCGGGCCGGGACCGATCGATGCGCTGGCGGTGTCGCTGTCCTGCGAGTTCCTGGCCCGCGCCGCGGTCGAGCGGCCGGCCGACTGGCGCCGGCTGGCCCTGGTCAGCCCGACCGGCTTCAACGGCACGCGGCCGCGCCGCGGCCCGCCGGGCAGCACGCGCGCGCTGCCGTGGCTGCAGGCGGCGCTGAAGGCGCCGCTGTGGTCCGAGGCGCTGTTCCGCGGTCTCACGCGGCCGGGCGTGGTGCGCTACTTCCTGCAGCGCACCTGGGGCGGCAAGGTCATCGACGAGCGGATGTGGGCCTATGCCGTGGCCACCGCCCACCAGCCGGGCGCGCGCCACGCGCCGCTGGCCTTCCTGTCGGGGGCGCTGTTCAGCGCCGACATCCACACCGTCTACGAGGCGCTCACCCAGCCGGTCTGGGTCAGCCACGGCGTGCGCGGCGACTTCACCGACTACCGCGGCCTGGGCCTGGTCAGCGGGCGGCCGAACTGGCGCGTGAGCGTGTTCGACACCGGCGCGCTGCCGTATTTCGAGCAGCCGGCTGCGTTCTTCGAGCAGATGGACGCGCTGCTGCCGCCCTGAGCCGGGCTACAGCGCCTTGGTGGCGATCCGGAACTCGGGGTCCTCGGGCGCCGCGCCGATCTGGAAGCCCAGGCTGGCCACCAGCTTCAGCATCGCGGTGTTGTTGGACAGGATCAGGCCCATGATCTCGGCCAGCCCCTTGGCGCGCGCCACGTCCATGATCGCCAGCATCAGCCGCGTGCCCAGGCCCTGGCCGGCGTACTCATCCGCCACCAGCAACGCGAACTCGCAGCTGGTGCCGTCGGGGTTGGTGACGATGCGGCTCACGCCGATGGCGCGCCCGGGGGTCGGTTCGGCCGCCGGCTCGGGGCCCGTGGCCGCTGCGCCACCGGGCTCCTTCAGCACCGCCACCAGCGCCATCTCGCGGTCGTAGTCGATCAGCGTGAAGCGCGCCAGCATCCGCGCCGGCAGCTCGGGCAGGCTGCTGGCGAAGCGGAAGTAGCGGCTCTGCTCGGAGACGCCGCGCACCATCGCCTGCAGCATGGCGGCGTCGCCGGGCTGGATCGGCCGCACGGTGCACTGGGCGCCGGCCTTCAGGGCCCACTCGCGCTCGAGGCCGGCGGGGTAGGGCAGGATCGCCAGGTGGCCGTAGGCGCCGCTGGCCTGCACCGCGCCGGCGACCACGATGCGCGCATCCACCGCCACCGCGCCGTCCTCGTCGAGGATGAGCGGGTTGATGTCCATCTCGCGCAGCTGCGGCAGTGCGCACACCATCTCGCTCACGCGCAGCAGCACGCGCTCGAGCGCGGCGATGTCCACGGCCGGGGCGCCGCGCCACTCGCCCAGCGTCTCGGCCACGCGGGAGCGGGCGACGAGGGCGCGCGCCAGGAACGCGTTCAGCGGCGGCAACTCGATGGTGCGGTCGGCGATCAGCTCGACCATGGTGCCGCCGGCGCCGAAGCTGATCACGGGGCCGAAGGCGGGGTCGGTGGCGACGCCGATGTACACCTCGCGGCCGGGCCGCCCCGCGCGGTGCGCGGCCATCGGCTGCACCGTGACGCCGTTGATCCGTGCCGCCGGCTGCGCCCGCGCCACCGCCTGCAGGATCTCGGCGTGGCGGTCGCGCACCTGGGCCGCGTTGTGCACGTTCAGCACCACGCCCTGGACGTCGCTCTTGTGGCCGATGTCGGGCGAATCGATCTTCAGCGCCACCGGGTAGCCCAGCTGGGCGGCGATCAGCATCGCCTCGTTGGCGCTGCGCGCCAGCAGCGTGCGCGTGACCGGGATGTGGAAGGCCGCCAGCAGCGCCTTGCTCTCCATCTCGGTCAGCACCTGGCGCCGCTCGGCCAGCACGCCCTCGACCAGCAGCCGCGCGCCCTCGGTGTCGGGCGCGGCGCCGTCGCCCAGCGGCGGCGGCGTCTGCTGCAGCAGCTGCTGGTTGCGGTAGAAGCTGGCGATGTTGTGGAAGGCGTCGACCGCGCCTTCGGGCGTGCGGAACACCGGCAGCCCGCGCGCCGCCAGCAGCTCGCGCCCGGGCCGCGCCCGCGCCTCGCCCAGCCAGCAGGCCAGCACCGGCTTGGCCGCGGGCGAGAAGGCCGCGGCCAGGCTGGTGGCGATGGCGTCGGCGTCGATGCCGGCCTTCGGCGCGTGGATCAGCAGCACGCCGTCCACATCGCGCGCGGCCAGCGCCGCCGCCAGGGCCGCGGTGTAACCCGCACCGTCGGCCTCCTCGCCCAGGTCGGCCACGCGGGCCACCTGCAGCCCCAGGGCGCCGGCGGCGTCGGCGGCCAGCACCGCCGGGCCGCCGCCGTTGCTGACCAGGGCCAGCCGCTCGCCCACCGGCCGGAAGCGCGAAGCCAGGCACTGCGCGGCCGAGAACAGCTGCGTGAACTGGCGCACCCGCACCGCGCCGGCGCGGCGCAGCGCGGCGTCGAACACGTCGTCGGTGCCGACGATGGCAGCCGAGTGCGTCAGCGCCAGCCGCGAGCCCGCGGCCTGGCGCCCCGATTTCATCACCACCACCGGCTTGGCGAAGGCGGCGGCGCGCAGCGCGCTCATGAAGCGGCGCGCGCTGCGGATGCCCTCCATGTAGACCAGGATGCTCTGCGTGCGCGCGTCGCCGGCCAGGTAGTCCAGCACCTGCGGCAGCTCCACCGCGGTGTCGGGCCCGAGGGCCACGACGGTGGAGAAGCCCACCCCCTGCTGGCGCGCCCAGTCGAGCATGGCCGCGGTGAGCGCGCCCGACTGCGCCACCAGCGCCAGGGCGCCCGGCGCCGCCAGCGGGCCCAGCAGGCCGGCGTTGAGGCCGATCGCCGGGCGCTGCAGGCCCACGCTGTTCGGGCCCAGCAGGTGCACGCCGGCGCGGCGCGCCACCGCGTGCAGCGCCGCGCTCTGGGCGGCATCCAGGCCGCTGCCCAGCACCGCCGCGGCGCGGCAGCGGATGCGGCCCACGATCTCGAGCGCTGCCGCCACCTGGGGCGCCGGCAGCGCGATCAGCGCCAGGTCGGCGCGCGAGTTGGCCAGCTCGCCCAGCGTGCCGCTGACCCCGATGTCGAGCCAGCTCACCGGGCCCTGGAAGTGGCCTTCGGCCAGCGCCTGGCGCAGCACGCGCGCCGCCGGCGTGTCGGCAGGCTCGGCGAAGACCACGATCGAGGCGGGCTCGAACAGCGGGGTGAGGGCGTGGCGGTCCAAGGGGCGGGGGCGGCAGCGGGGTGGCGTGAGCATAGGCCACCGCCGGGTGCGGCAGGCGGCGATGCCGCGGGGCCGCACGGCGTGGATACTTCCGGCTCGCGGCCGGTGACGGCGGACGACGGGGGCCAGGGTGGTACTTCTCGAGGCGATCGCGGTGCAGGCGGCGCGGTTCCAGGATTCGCTGGCCACGCCGGCCGGGCAGGTGTCGCTGGCCGCCGCGGCCCTCGGCGGGCTGCTGGTCATCGTCAGCGCCTTCGTGCGCACGATGATCCCGCTGCGCTGGCTGGCGGTGGGCAGCAACCTCGGCTTCATCGTCTACGGCCTGGCCCACCCGAGCCCGATCATGGTGGTGCTGCATTCGGTGCTGCTGCCCGTCAACCTCTGGCGCGTGGGCCAGATGGTGCGGCTGACGCGGCGCGTCTCGGCCGTGGCGGCCGATGCGCGTCAGCTCGAGCTGTGGCTGCGCCCCTACATGCGCGCGCGCAGCCGCCGCGCCGGCAGCACCGTGTTCCAGCGCGGTGCGCTGGCCGACCGCCTGTACTTCATCGTCAGCGGCGTGGTCGAGCTGCCCGAGATCGGGCGCCGCCTCGAGGCCGGCCAGATGTTCGGCGAGATCGCCTTCTTCGCCCCCGACCGCCGGCGCAGCAGCAGCGCGCGCTGCCTCACCGACTGCTTGCTGATGTCGATCGACGAGACCACCTTCACCCAGCTCGTCTACCAGAACCCCGACTTCGGCCTGGCCGTGGTGCAGCTCATCGCCGGCCGGCTGAGCCAGGACATCCAGCGCCTGCAGGCCGGGCCGCCGCCGGCAGCCACCTGATTACACTGCGCGCACCCTCCACCCTGCCCCCGGTGTCGAATGAAGAACGCTCTGCTGCTCCCCGCCCTGTTGCTGTCCGCGGCCGCCTGGGCCGCCGGGCCGAAGACCAATCTGGTCGATCACTCCAACCCGGCGCTGATCGACGAGGCCGGCGCCAAGGCGGTGATGGCCGAGGCCATCCCGGCCAAGGTGTGGAAGATCTACCCGGCCAGCAAGTACGCCTTCGTCAGCCAGGTCGAAGGCGGCGTCACGCCCGCGGGCATGTGCGTGGTGACGGCGCGCGTGCTGCTGCTGCCGCTGACGCCGACGATGAAGGCGGTGCTGTTCCGGCCGCAGAAGACGGCCACTGCCTTCGACGCCAAGACCGTGACCGACCGCGATCAGTGCAAGGCGCTGGCGCACGACAAGCTGAAGGAGGCGGCCGAGGCCATGGTCTCCTTCCTGGTCAAGGTCTGACCGGGCGCGCGGGGCGGCCGCTTCAGGCCGCCGGCGGGTACAGCCCGCGCTCGCGCGCCATCAGCCGCGCCAGCCCGAACAGGGCGTCGATGCTGGGCGTGGCCAGCCCGAGGTGCCCGGCAATCTCGCGCGTGGCGCCCAGCAGCGCATCCAGCTCCAGCGGCCGGCCGGCCTCGAGATCCTGCAGCATCGAGGTCTTGAAGCTGCCCAGGCGCCGCGTCACGGCATGGCGCGCCTCGGGCGGCTCGTCGATCGGGATGCCGAAGGCGGCGCCCAGGGCCTGCGCCTCGCGCATGACGGCGCTGCAGAAGCCGCGCACCAGCGGGTCGTCCAGGATGCGGTCGGTGGTTGCCCCGGTCAGGGCCGAGATCGGGTTGGTCGTCATGTTGCCGAAGAGCTTGAACCACAGCTCGCGCTGGATGCGCTCGGACACCGTGACCACGAAGCCGGCCTCGCCGAGACGTCGCGCCCAGGCCTCGACGTCCCCGTCGCGCCCACCGGCCGGGCGGCCGATGATGAGCCCGTTGCCGTTCGCATGCCGCACCACGCCCGGCGCCGGCGTGCTGGCGCTGAGGTGCACCACGCAGCCCACGACCTGCGACGCCGGGATCAGCCGCCGCAGCCGGCCACCGGGGTCCACCGACTCCAGCGCGAGGCCGGCGCAGGGGCCGGGCAGGCCGTCGAAGAACCACCAGGGCACGCCGTTCATCGCCGTCAGCACCCGGGTCTGCGGGCCGCACATCGCGTGCACCGCATCGGCCACGCCGGCCAGCGCCGGGCCCTTGACGGCGAGGATCACCAGGTCCTGCACGCCCAGCGCCGCCGCGTCGTCGCTGACCTGCAACGGCACGGCCACGGGGCCCTGGGCGGTATGCAGTCGCAGGCCATGCTGGCGCACCGCGGCCAGCGTGGCCCCGCGCGCCAGGGCGCTGAGCTCGATCCGGTCCGGGCCCGGGCGGCGCCCCAGCCTGCCTGCGAGCAGGCCGCCGATGGCGCCCAGGCCGACGATGCAGACCTTCACGGCAGCGCCGCGCCGGGGGCCCAGCCGCCGCCCAGCACCCGGTACAGCGTGACGCCGTTCTGCGCCACCAGCGCCTGCACCTGCACCGCGGCCTGCTGGGCCGTGAACAGCACGCGCTGGGCGTCCAGCAGGTCGAGCGCGCTGGCCGCGCCGTTGCTATAGCGCAGCGCGGTCAGCCGCACCAGGGCCTGCTGCGCCTGCACCTGCGCCTGCTGCGCCTGCAGCTGCTGCTGCAGCGTGGCGCGGCCGGCCAGGGCGTCGGCCACCTCGCGGAACGCCGACTGGATGGCCCGCTCGTACTGCGCCAGCGCGATCTCGCGGCCCACCTCGGCCAGCTTCAGGTTGGCACGGTTGCGCCCGGCGTCGAAGACGGTGGCGAGGGCCTGCGGCGCCGCGCTCCAGGCGAAGCTGCCGGCCTTGAACAGGGCGGCCAGCGCGTTGCTGGCGCTGCCGGCACTGCCCGTGAGCGTGATGCGCGGGAAGAACGCGGCCCGCGCGGCGCCGATGTTGGCATTGGCCGCCACCAGCTGCAGCTCGGCCTGGCGCACGTCGGGCCGGCGCGTGAGCACGCTGGCGGGCAGGCCCGGCGGCAGATCGGGCAGCGTCGGCAGCGTGGTCAGCGCAGGTTCGGGCGCTGGCCCCGCGCGGTCGCTGGACGTCGATGCCACGGCCGCCGCCGTCGGCAGCGCATCGGCCGGCACCGGCTGGCCCAGCAGCAGCGCCAGCGCGTTCTCGTCCTGCGCCCGCTGGCGCGTCTGCTGCGCCAGGGCCACGCGCGCCGCCTCGCGCAGCGCCACGGCGGCCTGCAGGTCGAGCTCGGAGGCGGCACCGTGGTCGTAGCGCAGCTGCGTCAGCCGGGCCGATTCGATGCGCGTGGCCAGCGTGCGCTGCGTCAGCTGCAGCAGCGCGTCGTCGGCCTGCAGCGCGAACCAGCCGCCCGCCACCGAGGCCACGAGCCCGATCTGCACCGCCTTGCGCGCCTCGGCACTGGCCAGCACCTGCGCCGCCGCGGCGTCGCCGAGGCTGCGCAGGCGGCCGAACAGGTCGAGCTCGTACGACGACAGCTGCAGCCCGGCGGTGTAGACGCTGTTGATGCCGCCGTTGCCGTTGGGCTGGCGCAGCCCGGTGACGCCGGCGCCCAGGGTCGGCCAGCGGTCGGCGTCGCGCAGAGCCGCCTGGGCCTGCGCCTGCTCGATGTTGAGCGCGGCCACGCGCAGGTCGCGGTTGTTCTGCAGCGCGGTGCCGATCAGGCGCCGCAGCCGCGGGTCGGCGAAGAACTGCGGCCAGGGGATGTCGGCGGCAGCCTCGGCCGGCGCGCCGGCCGGGGCCGCGCCGGCGTCGGGAAACTGCGCCGGCACCGGCGCCGGCGGGCGCTGGTACGGCGGCGCCATCGAGGCGCAGCCGGCGAGCAGGGCGGCCAGGCCCAGGGCCGCCAGCGGCCCGGCGGCGGCGCGCGGCGGCGGCGTCATCGCGCGTCCTCCCCGGGCGGCGGCGGCACCGGCGGGTCGCCCTCGTGCGCGTAGCGCCGGCGCTGGCGCTCGCTGCCCTTGAACAGGCCGCGCACGACGACGAAGAAGATCGGCACGAACAACACCGCCAGCGTGGTGCCGGTGATCATGCCGCCCATCACGCCGGTGCCGATGTCGTGCTGGCTGGCCGAGCCGGCGCCGCGGGCCAGCACCAGCGGCAGCACGCCCAGGATGAAGGCCATCGAGGTCATGATGATGGGGCGGAACCGCAGGTGCGCTGCCGCCAGCGCGGCCTCGACCAGGCTGCGGCCCTGGGCATGGAGATCCTTCGCGAACTCGATGATCAGCACCGCGTTCTTCGAGGCCAGGCCGATGATCGTGATCAGGCCGACCTTGAAGAAGACGTCGTTCTCGAGCCCGCGGAACTCGGCGCCCAGGATCACGCCGAGCACCCCCAGCGGCACGACCAGGATCACCGCCAGCGGGATCGACCAGCTCTCGTACAGCGCGGCCAGGCACAGGAACACCGACAGCAGCGAGAAGCCGAACAGGATGAAGGCGGTCGAGCCCGAGAGCTTCTCTTCGCGCGACAGGCCGGTCCATTCGTACGCGAAGCCCGGGGGCAGCTGCGCCGCGAGCTTCTCCATCTCGGCGATCGCGGCGCCGCTGCTGACCCCGGGCGCCGGTTCGCCGGCGATGCGCATCGTCGGGTAGCCGTTGTAGCGCACGGTCTGCATCGGGCCGGTGATCCAGCGCGTGGTCGTGAAGGCGCCCAGCGGCACCGGCGTGCCGGCACTGTTCAGCGCGTTGAGGCGCAGCAGGTCGTCGGGCTGCATGCGCGCCGGCGCGTCGGCCTGCACCACCACCCGCTGCAGCCGGCCGGCGTTCGGAAAGTCGTTGACATAGGCCGAGCCGAGCGCGGTCGACAGCGCACTGTTGATGGCCGTGAAGCTCACGCCCAGGGCGCTGGCCTTGTCGCGGTCG
The DNA here is from genome assembly GCA_028872015.1 of Burkholderiales bacterium. Lineage (GTDB taxonomy): Bacteria > Pseudomonadota > Gammaproteobacteria > Burkholderiales > Burkholderiaceae_C > Rubrivivax. The sequence continues at coordinate 29,256 of JAGWLO010000043.1, forward strand.
ATGTCCAGCTGCAGCTGCGAGGCGTCCTCCAGCCCGTCGGGCCGCACCGCCACCAGCAGCCGATCCTTGCCGGCGGCCGCCAGCAGCTGGTTGCGCGCCGCCAGCAGCGCGGCATGGCCGTTGCTGCCGCGGTCCTGCAGCCGCATCGCGAAGCCGTTGGCGCGGCCGAGGTCGCGGATCGCCGGCGGGTTGACCGGGAAGATGATCGCGTCGCGGATCTTGCCCAGCGCGCCGAAGGCGCGCGTCACCAGGGCCTGCGCCGAATGCTCGGGGCCCGGGCGCTCATCCCAGTTCTTCAGCGTCACGAAGCCCAGGGCCGCATTCTGGCCCGAGCCCGAGAAGCTGAAGCCGAGCACGGTGACCATGCTCTGCACCTCGGGCTGCTTGAGCATGTAGCCCTCGACCTGCTGCATCACGCCCAGGGTGCGGTTGAGCGTGGCGCCCGGCGGCAGCTGCACGTTCACGAGCATGTTGCCCTGGTCCTCGTTCGGGATGAAGCCGGTGGGCAGTCGGCTGAACAGCAGCGCCACGGCGCCGATGATGGCGGCGTAGACGACCATCCAGCGCGCGGCGCGCCGCAGCAGCCGCGCGACCAGGCCCTCGTAGTTCTTGGCGGTGCGCGCGAAGCCGCGGTTGAACCAGCCGAGGAAGCCGCCCTTGGCATGGTGGTGGCCGGCCTCGACCGGCTTGAGCAGCGTGGCGCACAGCGCCGGCGTGAACGACAGCGCGAGAAAGGCCGAGAAGGCCACCGCGCTGACCATCACGGCCGCGAACTGGCGGTAGATGTTGCCCACCGCGCCGCTGAAGAAGGCCAGCGGCACGAACACCGAGACCAGCACCACGGTGACGCCGACGATGGCGCCCGAGATCTGGCCCATCGCCTTGCGCGTGGCCTGCAGCGGGGGCAGGCCTTCCTCGCTCATGATGCGCTCGACGTTCTCGACGACCACGATCGCGTCGTCGACCACGATGCCGATCACCAGCACCATGCCGAACATGGTCAGCACGTTGATCGAGAAGCCCAGGGCCAGCAGCGAGGCGAAGCTGCCCAGCAGCGCGATCGGCACCACCAGGGTCGGGATGATGGTGTAGCGGATGTTCTGCAGGAACAGGTACATCACCGCGAACACCAGCGCCACCGCCTCGAGCAGGGTCTCCACGACCTGGCGGATCGAGATGCCGATGAAGGTCGAGCTGTCGTAGGGGATGCGCGCCTGCACGCCGGCCGGGAAGTAGGGCTGCAGTTCGGCCAGGCGCTTCTTCACCAGGGCCGCGGTCTGCAGCGCGTTGGCGGTGGGCGAGAGCTGGATGCCGATGCCGGTGGAGGGCCGGCCGTTGATCCGCGTGCGCACGCCGTAGCCCTGGGCGCCGAGCTCGACGCGGGCGACGTCCTTGAGCTTCACGGCCGAGCCGTCGGGGTTGGCGCGCAGCACGATCTCGCCGAACTGGCGCGCCGTCTCGAGCTGCCCCCTGACGACGACGGTGGCGAAGATGCCCTGGTCGGGCGTGTTCGGCAGGTCGCCGAGGGTGCCCGAGGAGACCTGCGCGTTCTGCGCCGCGATCGCGGCGTTGACGTCGGCGGCCGAGAGCTTGTAGCCGAGCAGCTTGGCCGGGTCGATCCAGACCCGCATCGCGCGCTCGGTGCCGAACAGCTGGGCCTGGCCCACGCCCGGCACGCGCTGCATCTCGGGCAGCACGTTGCGGCTGGCGTAGTCGCCCAGGGCCACCGGGTCGAGCCGGCCGTCCTGGCTGGACAGGATGATGAAGAGCAGGAAGTTCGGGTTCGCCTTGTCGACCCGCACGCCCTGCTGCACCACGGCCTGCGGCAGCCGCGGCGTCGCGCGGCCGAGGCGGTTCTGCACGTCGACCTGCGCCAGGTCGGGGTTGGTGCCGGGCTCGTAGCTCAGCGTGATGCTGCCGGTGCCGTCGGCCTGGCTGACCGACTCGAAGTAGGCCAGGCCGGGCGAGCCGTTCATCTCGCGCTCGATGACGGCGATCACGCTGTTCTCGAGCGTCTGCGCCGAGGCGCCCGGGTAGGCCACGCTGACGACGATGGAGGGGGGCGCCACCGGCGGGTACTGCGCCACCGGCAGCTGCGTGATCGCGACGCCGCCGATGACGACGATGAACAAGGCGATGACCCAGGCGAAGATGGGCCGGTCGATGAAGAACTGCGCCATGGGTCGGCCCGCTCAGCGTGGCGCCGGCGTGCCGGCCGCGGACGCCGCGGGTGCCTGCCAGGCCACGGCCTTCACGGGCGCGTTGGGGCGCAGCTTCTGGAAGCCGTCGACCACCACGCGCTCGCCCGCCTGCAGGCCTGACAGCACCACCCACTGCCCGCCCTGGGCGCTGCCCACGCGCACGGTGCGCGTGCTGACCCGACCGTCGGCCGCGACCACCTGCACCGTGTCGCCGGCGCTGCCGCGCTGCACCGCCTGCTGCGGCAGCAGCATCGCGCCGGGCGCCTGCGCCTGCTCCAGCCGCACCCGCACGTACAGGCCCGGCAGCAGCACATGCTGCGGGTTGGGGATCTCCGCGCGCAGCGTGACCTGGTCCGAGCTCGGGTCGACCGTGACGTCGGAGAACAGCAGCCGGCCGCGCAGCGGGTAGACGCTGCCATCCTCCAGCACCACGCGCACGGCGGCCGCGGCCGGCCCGCGGGCGTCCACGAGCCGGCCCCCGGCGATCTGCGCGCGCAGCCGCATCAGCTGCGCCGCCGACTGCGTGAAGTTCACGTACAGCGGGTCGATCTGCTGCACCACCGCCAGCGGCGTGGCCTCGCCCTGGCCGACCAGCGCGCCCTCGGTGACCAGCGCGCGGCCGATGCGCCCCGCGATGGGTGCGCTGACATGCGCGTAGCCCAGGTTGATCTGCGCCGTCTGCACCGCGGCCTGGGCCGCGGCCACGTCGGCCTCGGCCTGCTGCTGTGCCGCCGCCGCCGCCACGTACTCCTGCTGGCTGATGGCCTGCGCCGCCAGCAAGGGCTTGTCTCGCTCGGCCTGGGCGCCGGCCTGCATCAGCGTGGCCCGGGCGCGCGCCAGCTGGGCCCGGGCGCTGGCCAGGGTGGCGCGGTAGGGCGCGTCGTCGATCGTGAACAGGGGCTGGCCGGCCCGCACGTCGCTGCCCTCGTGGAACAGCCGCCGCTGCAGGATGCCGGCCGCGCGGGCGCGCACTTGCGCCACGCGCGAGGCCTCGGTGCGGCCGGGAAGTTCCGTCACGAGCCCCACGGTGGCGGGCTGCACCGTGACCACGCCCACCTCGGGCGGTGGCGGTGCGGCGGCGGCGTGCTCGGTGCCCGGGCTGCAGGCGGCGAGTGCGAGCGAGAGTGCGAGGGCGAGGGCGAACGGGCGGATGAACCGGGGCGGGGCGGCAGCGGCGGGGCCGGCCGGGGCGGCGCTCCATGCAGTCATGCTGGGGGGACCTTTCGTGGGCATCGACGACAGGGCAGGCCCCGACTCGGAATCACTATAACGACACCGGCACGCGGCCATGGCGGCGCGGGTCTTGTGCCCCGGGC